>JALRGX010000038.1 GCA_023259635.1 Methylotenera sp.
GGTAGATGTTGCGCCATTTGATGAGTCTGTTGATCCGGTACATGAAGCCAAGGCTATTGTTGAAGAGCTCAGAAAATATGATGAGTCTCTGTACAATAAGCCTCGCTGGCTGGTGCTGAATAAGATTGATATGTTGGAAGATGCCGATGCAGTGGCGCAAGCCTTTGTGAAGGACTATGGATGGGAAGGGCGTGTGTTTACAATTTCAGCAATTAGCGGCATGGGTTGTAAAGAACTGACATACGCCATCATGCAGCATATTGAAGATAGTCGTGCAGCCGAAAACCAAGCATTGCAAAACGTAGAATCTCAAAATCCAGAGTCCAAGAATGAAGTTGCCTGAATCTAAATCTTTGCTATTAGACGCAAAAGTCATTGTAGTAAAAGTAGGCTCTAGCCTGGTTACAAATGATGGTAACGGTTTGGACCAGATTGCAATCGCTGGCTGGGCTACGCAGATTGCTGCACTAGCGCAGCAGGGTAAGCAAATTGTATTAGTGTCTAGCGGTGCTGTGGCTGAAGGAATGCAAAGACTGGGTTGGAAAAAGCGCCCGACAGCCGTTAACGAACTGCAGGCCGCTGCCGCTGTAGGCCAGATGGGACTGGTGCAAATGTACGAAACCTGTTTTAGCCAGCATCATTTACATACGGCACAGGTGTTGCTCACACATGATGATTTGGCTGACAGGAAACGTTATCTCAACGCGCGTAGCACATTACGTACATTGCTGGATATGAAAGTCATTCCAATCATCAATGAGAATGATACGGTTGTAACGGATGAAATCCGTTTTGGTGATAATGATACCTTAGGGGCATTGGTTGCTAATTTGATCGAAGCCGATACCTTGGTAATCCTGACGGATCAGCAGGGCTTATATACCGCCGACCCACGTAGTAACCCCGATGCCATATTCGTGCATCACGCTATAGCGGGAGATGCGGCCTTGGAACAAATGGCCGGTGGTGCTGGCAGCAGCGTCGGTACCGGCGGCATGCTGACCAAGATACTGGCTGCAAAGCGTGCAGCACGTAGCGGTGCACATACCGTAATAGCATCGGGTCGTGAGAAGGATGTGCTGGTGCGCTTAAGTGCCGGTGAGTCTATTGGAACGCATCTTGAAGCGACACAAATGAAAACCGCAGCGCGTAAGCAGTGGTTAGCAGACCATTTGCGTACAACAGGTAAGTTGGTGCTGGATGCGGGTGCTGTTAAGGTGCTTAAAACTGAGGGTAAGAGCCTGTTGCCTATTGGTGTGACAGCGGTAGAAGGGTATTTCGAGCGCGGTGATGTTGTTGCCTGCGTAGATGTGGAAGGTAAAGAAGTCGCTCGTGGCCTGATAAATTACACCGCGAGTGAGACCGCCAGAATAATGCGCAAATCCAGTAATGAGATTGAATCAATATTGGGTTATGTTGATGAGGCAGAGTTAATACACCGTGACAACCTTATCTTGCTTTAATCGGGGCAGGATTAAGCGAATGCTAGAACTGCAACTGGCGCTTATATGGGCGCTTATTTGGAAAATACAATATGAATAAACCATTAGTAGCAATCATCATGGGGTCGGATAGTGATTGGCCTGTTATGAGAAATGCGGCACAAATGCTCGCTGACTTTGGTGTGGCTTATGAAGCACAAGTAGTTTCAGCGCATCGTACTCCAGACCGGATGTTTGAATTTGCCGAAAATGCAGCAAAGGATGGCATCCAGATCATTATTGCCGGCGCTGGCGGCGCAGCACACCTGCCAGGGATGGTTGCAGCAAAAACAACGCTGCCGGTGCTAGGCGTGCCTGTACCTTCCAAACATCTGCAAGGCCAGGACTCGCTGCTTTCAATTGTACAGATGCCGAAAGGAATTCCAGTTGCTACCTTTGCGATAGGTGATGCCGGTGCTGCGAATGCTGCTTTATTTGCGGTATCAATTCTGGCAAACCACAATCAGGATTTAGCAGTAAAGCTTGCTGAATTCCGTAAAAAACAGACAGATAAAGTATATAACATGGAGTTAACTGACCAGCCGTCAGTAAATTAAGAGTGAAGCCATGAGTCAAAGTAATGTGATTCTTCCTCCGGCAATGCTGGGTATGTTGGGCGGCGGTCAGCTTGGCCGCTTTTTTGTGATTGCAGCACATGAAATGGGCTATAAGGTTACAGTGCTGGACCCAGACAAGAATAGCCCTGCAGGTAAAATCGCAGATGTACATATTTGTGCAAAATATGATGATGACGCTGCATTAAAGCAAATGGCAGAAACCTGCCAGGCAGTGACGACCGAGTTTGAGAACGTACCAGCAGCTACTCTGGAAACATTGGCGGCAAGTGTTTCGGTGCATCCTTCTGGTAGGGCAGTGGCAATTGCGCAGCATCGTGTCAGTGAGAAAAATTTTCTTAAAAATGCGGGCTTGCCGGTAGCGCCATTTGCGGTAATTGATAGTGATGCAGATATTCCGGCTGATGAAAGTGATATTTATCCTGCGATTCTGAAAGTATCCCGTTTTGGCTACGACGGTAAAGGGCAGGCACGTGTAGCTAATGCGGATGAAGCCAGAAAGGCTTTTGCCGATTTTGGTCAGGAAGAATGTGTGCTGGAAAAAATGCTGAAGCTTGATTATGAGGTTTCAGTAGTGCTCGCCAGAGATGTGAATGGTCAGGTGGCAACTTTCCCAACAGCAGAAAATAGTCACCTGAACGGTATTCTGGATGTATCAATTGTGCCGGCACGTGGCAGTGATGCAACCAACCATCAGGCACAAAAGCTTGCTATCAGTGTGGCAGAAAAACTTGATTACACAGGTGTGTTGGGGGTTGAGTTTTTTGTTTGCGACGGTGAGCTGCTGGTAAATGAAATCGCACCGCGTCCGCATAATTCAGGGCATTACACGCTGGATGCGTGTGTGACCAACCAGTTTGAGCAGCAGGTGCGTGTAATGACCGGGTTGCCTTTGGGTAGCAGCCGCCAGCATAGTGCGGCAGTCATGGTCAATCTGCTCGGCGATGCCTGGCCTGATAATGCCGCAGGTGGAAAAGATGAGCCTGACTGGCAGTTGGCGTTTGCTAATGCACAGTTAAAAATGCACCTGTATGGTAAGCATGAGGCACGCGCTGGCAGAAAAATGGGGCATTTCACCGTGATTAATGCAAGCCGTGATGAGGCCATCAAGCAGGCACTGCAAGTCCGTTCGGAATTGAATATTGGGAATTAATTTTACAATTATAGAGATCAGGCTATATGACCATATGGGATGATCTGTCTGTTTAGAGCCCTAAATATGCACAAGGCATTCCAGATAAAGACGAAGCTAATGGGTGATAACTGAATGTTGAACTTTATTGTATCCACCGCAGCTTTTTCATCGGCTGCTTATGTACTCAACCGATACCTGAATACTCAGGGAATCAGTGGCACGCGCTCACGCACCATGATGGTCATGATCATAGCCACAATCATTTCTATAGGTGCAGGCTGGGTTGTTGATCAATTAGATGGCGAAGCAGAGCTTCATAAAAATGACCTCTCTATTACCGAAATCGTCAAAAGCGGTGATCCAGTAAAGATTGCTGAAGTATTAGCAGGCTTTAACTAAACAACAGTAAAAATACCATGATTGCAGAAAATAACATCAGCCTTAAAGTTCCATTCAGTGAAAAAGACCAGGCTAAAGCATTAGGGGCGCGATGGGATGCCCAGTTAAAACACTGGTACATTCCACAAGGCTTGGGGACTGGCCCTTTTGAAAAGTGGTTTACAAGCACACCTGCATCTGCACAAAAATCAGTGAAATCTTCAGAGTTACCGGTAGCTATGCCTCATGCGGAAACAAAAACGCATGACCAGCCTATTGAAAATGATATAGATGCAATTAATGCAAAACTGCGCGATGCTTATGAAAACCGTGAATATGATGTGTTTTAGCTGGAGTAGCTAGTAACACAGAAGCTAAATGATCTTCCCTGCATGATAAATATCAACTAGTCTTCGCTAATATTGATCATATTTATAGCATCTGTAACCATGGCAATCTGCGTGGGGCGCACTAGGCGGCTCACCTCAACACCATCTTTTAAAAACACCAATGTTGGCCAAAGCTTTACCGAATAGGTGCGTCCAAGGCGCTGGCCTTTACCATCTTCAATTTTGATGTGTTTTACATTAGGGTATTTTGCAGCGGCAGCAGCAATAATTGATTGGGCGGCCTGACAGTACCCACACCAGTTAGCTCCGAACTCAACGATTGCAGGACCTTTTAACTGATCAAGATCTGCCCGATTTAATTGATTATCAAATGCCATGTATTTTGGCTTCCTAAGATTGCTAAGACAGCTCAAATTATGCTCTATAATCATTAATAGTTTACATGCAGAGTATGTATTGTGATTAAATGGTACGCAGTTATGTAGCTTATTAGGAGCGTGCTCAATGTTTCAACGATAGGCATTTGCCCAGTTATGCCAGTCACTTAGCATCCATATCCCCATGCAGCCCACAACGTTATCCACAGAAATTGTGGAATTAACTATTGCTGCAATTTAATTTCACCGGTGTTGGAGTGTTATACGCTATGAATTCGTAATGGCTTATAAATGGCTTGGTTACTGCGAGCAGATGTTGGTGTCTGCGTCAGTTGAACCTGAAATGCTGCACTCAAATAAACACACTAATATTTAAGATACATTAACCCCTACTCTTTTTGTTGTAATTATCGTAAAGTGTTAAATATTGTAAAGTTTTAATTGCTGTCCGTTGTAATTAGTCGTACAAAAAGCCCACAAAAGATGGGCGAATCAGGGGCTCAGGGTTAAGCTTCAGGCATGTAATGCCTGGCATACGCTGATGGTGTAGGTTTTATATGATCGCAGAGTAATTGATAATGAATGAATTATTAGTTAAGCCATTGCTGGATAACGAAATTAAAGTAGAAGCCGGTAATGTTGGTTTGGGAATGTATGTGACAGTACTGGATATTCCCTGGGAGCAGTCGCGTTTTATATTTAAAGGCTTCCTGATCGAAGATGATAGAGAGTTAAAAGAGATCAGGCGAGTCTGCAAATATATTATTGTAGATAAAGACCGCTCGGTTAATGTTGACTTCGCACAAATAGCGCCGCCACAGGAAAAAAGCAAGCCGGTAGCACAGGCTGATCTGGTGCAGCAGTTCCTTGCTGAGGAGGCTAAAAACGGCAAACCAATACCTGCTCCGGTCAAAGCTGCTGAGGTCGCAAAGCCGGTCAAGCCCGTAGATGTCCCGGTTAAACCTGCTGGAACCTTGGCTTCGGCATTGCACACTGAACCGGCCGCACAGGTGCAGGAACATAAACCGATAGAGCCCCCTGTTGCAGTTAAGTCGGGACTATTCAGGTCATTCATTGCTCCATTGGTAGACCTGATAACCGGTACGCCAAAGATTAAGGAGAACTTTAATCCGCATAAGGTGCATCAATCCAAGAAACACCTTAATACCTCGGTTAAAGAAGATATGCTGCGTATGCAATTTGCAAAAGAGATACGCGAACAGTTTGAATTCAGCAACAGCCCGATTTCAGACAAGATGACTAATTATGTGACTACCACGTCCCTGATGCAAGAAGTGCCTGTAGCTAAGGTAGCGCAGAATAATTTTTTAGACGCCACCGAGTCAACATTGGCGATGGATATGAATGATTCGTCATTGCATGAATCGGTGAACGTGGCTAAAGATGCGGTTGCTGATGTTGTTGAAAGTATTGCACGTAACCCTGAAGCAATGCATCTGGTGAATAACATTAGGAAGCTGGATGAGTATTCTTACCAGCATGCGATTGATGTGTCATTGCTTATGGTGGCGCTGGGGCGCGAGATGTGCTTATTCAAAGACGATCTGGTGGAGGTTGGCTTAGGCGGCATGCTGCATGATTGCGGCGAGGTCAAACCTAAAGGCGTTTCAAAAATCAACAATATCAAGAACATTACGAAGTTCAGGGTATATAAGGATGATCACGTTCAAAACGGAATTGAAATCGTAAAGAAAACCAATCAAAGCAGAATAGTTCGCGAGATTGTTGCTAATCATCATGAGCATTTTGATGGCACAGGATACCCGAATGGAAAGAAGGGCGGCCAAATAGGGCTTTATGGCAATATGATCTGTATTGTTGATACCTATGTCTCATTGATCAACGGCCGTAATTGTGACGTAGCGTTGCCGCCAAACAAGGCGCTGGACTTTATGTATAAACAAAAGAGCAGGTTATTCCATCCGCAAATGCTTGATCAGTTCATTCAGGTAATCGGCATATACCCTGTTGGCACGATGGTCAGGTTAAATACAGGTGATATCGGGTTTGTAATTAAACAGAACAAAAGCTGGCGCATGCAGCCTGTAGTAATGGTGGTGATGAATAAATATAAGGAAAAGCTGGAAACACCTGTCCATATTGACCTGATGCATCAGTCTGAGAATAAAAAACAAATCACCATTCAATCGGATCTACCAATGGATGCATATGGATTGAAAGTTGAGGATTATCTGATAATGTAGTTATTTAGCTGAAGTACACAAAAACTGCGCAGGGGTGCTGCCAATCATGAAACTGTCTGTAAAAGTTAAATCAGATTTTTAATTTGTTCCGCGTTGGCAGGTGTCCGCATTGGCAAGAGACTGGTATATTCCATTCATTTTCTGATAAGCGTTTGAAATTTCCAGAGCCAGTCGCTTATTCGGTTTTTAGAAATCAAGCCGGTAGCGCAGGCCAATATGGTCGATTCCCTCGTTCTCCCCGCCCATTATCCACTTGTGGGACATGTGGTCATAAAGCAATGAGATGGTCCGGTCAGGGGAAAAACGATAACCGAATTCAATGCCAAAACGTGGGATGAGGCGTCTGCCAAAACCGCAATCGCTATCCTGATGGCAGCCAACGGGATCTTTGTGCAATGGTCCGTCATGCAGGGCCGCGCTTAGTGAAGCATCCAGAAGCCAATGCGGTGATTGATAAAGCGGAAAGGTAAGGCCGGCATATGCAACGCTGGTGTCACCAGAAAAGTTTACTGTAGCACCGAGATGCGGCCGTGGAGTGCCGGGAATGGCAAGTGGTGTGAATTGAACCTCCATATTCAAATCGGTTCCATTTTCATGGCGGTCGCTTAATGGGCCGCGGTCGTGGGCAAGTACACCAATCGCAACACTGTGCACGGGTGATGAATCGGATGCCAGTAAAGGCTCACTAACCAGCATTCCAGCTACAAGCCAGGGAAAGGCTGCTGCAATCCCCCATAAGCGCGAGCTATCAGCAATAGTTCTGATATTCTGGCTATTATAGTTTGAACGGGTCATTGTTTTACTCATGGATTACCTCGATAACTTCATATTAGTATTATGTTTGCGTGAATATTGATCTATACCTGAATTGTCATTGATAAAATATTTTATGCACTTTGGCAGTTCTAAGGTTAAACAACTGCGATGCACTGGGCAAAGCATTGCCCATGCTCATTGCGCACTGCCTGCTCGAATGCCCCGGCACAGCTAGAGTTAGTCTGCATATGCCCATAGCGGCTTCACGTGTAAAATGTTCCAATACTGACTTGAGTTTTCATCACTGTTAATCATATTGCAGGCTGGCTTTTGTAATGTGTTTCTTGATGGGGTTGTTGATGTGATTAATTTACAGAGACTAATGCCGGATATAAATACGTGTCTACGCTTATGAGGTTTTTGTCAGATGTTGCTGGGTATATGGTTGTATACTATTGCTGCAAAAATTAATCAGCAGTGCGTACATAAATGGAATTTAACGGGAAACAGGCTTTTAGATGATATTAAATGCAGGACGTTTCGAGCAGGCCATCGCAAATTTTGATGCTTTGAACAGGCAAGATCCAAGCCATGAGGAGTTTAATGGTGAAGCCTTTCCGAAGGAGTTGCTTTATTCCGAGCGTATGAGCACGATGCTTGAGCGTTATGCGCCGGACTGTTCCGAGGTGCTGCAACTGGCAGCCAGGTGCCAGCATATTCAGCGCTGGAAGATTGCCCGTGATAGTTACCCGATGACAAAGGCAGGATATTACCAGTGGCGAACCGAGTTGAAATCTTTTCATGCCGGAATTGCGCACAGTGTACTCACTGATGCCGGTTATGATGAGGTTACAGTGGAACGTGTCTGCGCTTTAGTCAAAAAGGCCTTGCCGGCAACCGATACCGAAGCACAAATCCTGGAGGATGCTGTTGTGCTGGTATTTCTTGAGAGCTATTTAGAGCAGTTTGTTGCCAGCCATGCTGATTACGACGAGGCGAAGTTTGCGGATATCCTGATTAAGACCTTAAGGAAAACATCATTGGGCGCGCGCAGTGCAATGCTGACAATGATAGATATACCTGCGGGACTGAAGCCAATGGTAGAACAATTAATTAGCAGAATGGATAGTAATTAATACTTGTTCTTATTTTAGATCAGTTGAATTTAATAATCCCGATCGCACGTGTAACAGCCAGGTATGATCCTGCCCAGCCGATAATTGCTGCCAGGCCAATTATGGTAAGGTAAAGGTTAAAGTTCAGCACGTTTAAACTGAAGTCACTGCTATAAAGCTGTGATATTTCAATGACAGAGTGATTGAAAGTCTGGATGATGCCGGCAACCATCAACACTGCAAGTAGTCCGCCAAACAACCCATATAAAATACCTGCATAAAGAAAAGGTATCCTGATGAAGCTGTTAGTTGCACCAATCAGGTAACTTACTTCGATTTCATTCTTTTGTGTGAGTATTTGCATGCGTACGGTATTGCCAATAATCACCAGCAGTACAATTGCAAGCAATGCCGTAATAAAGAAAATAAGTTTTTTACCGATACTGAGTAATGTAGAAAGGCGCTTCGCCCACTCCGCATTGAGTATGGCCTGTTCAACGCCAGGTATGCTTTGTAGGGTTTTTCTTAAGATTTCCAACGTTTCAGGGTCTGTTGATTTTGCCTTAATGAAAAATGCATCAGGGAGGGGGTTTTTCCCGAGTTGCCCAATCGCGCTGCTAATGTTCTGGTTGTCTTTAGATTTTGCCTGTAATTGTTGCCATGCTTCATCTTTTGTCACCAGATGATATTGGCTGATAGCTGTATTTTTAGCCAAAATAGTATCAATTTCAGCAATATTCTCAGCAGTTGCATCCAGTTTAAGAAACAGGCTGATCTCTGTTTCGCTCTTCATCTGATCTGTGAGTTTAGATAAATTGTCTACACCAAGGTAAAACAGGCTTGGTAAACACATGGCGACGCCTATAACCAGGCAAATCATGAATGTTGACAGCAAGTTAATGCGCATACGCGACAGTACCAGTTTAATTGCCTGCAAATGATGATTTAGCCAGGAATTCATGATGAAAATGTTTCTGTTGGTGTGTTCACATTGAAATGGTCTTGTGCGGGCGCTTCTTCTGTAAGCTGACCCTGGTTCAGGTGTAATACCCGGTTTTGATTGGCACTCATGCCCAAGGCATCATGTGTAGACATGATAACGGTAACGCCTACCTGATTAAATGCCTGGAAAATGGCCATGATGTCGGCCGCATAACCTGCATCCAGATTGCCGGTAGGCTCATCTGCAAGCAGTATTGCCGGGCGGCTTACCACTGCACGCGCAATTGCCAGCCGCTGTTGCTCGCCGCCGGAGAGTGTGATCGGCATGGCTTTTTCTTTATTGAGTAATCCAACTTTGTCCAGCGCAGCGCGCACACGTCTGGCGGCTTCCTGCTCGGCTATGCCGTTGATGCGCAAAGGCAGGATTACATTCTCAAAGCAGTTGCGGTCATACAGCAGTTTATGATCCTGGAAAATCAGCCCGAACCTGCGGCGCAGGAACGGTATTGCGGAGGGTTTAAGCTGGCTGGTGTTCTGGTTGGCGATCAGCACAGTGCCGCTGGTTGGGCGTTCGGTGGCGGCAATCAGTTTAAGCAGTGTGCTTTTACCTGCCCCAGAATGTCCGGTAACAAAAACAAACTCACCGGCATCAATGCTGAAACTGACATTTTTTAATATTTGGTCACTACCTGGGTAGCGTTTGCTGACTTGGTCAAATTGAATCATGCCGTTATTCTAGCGCTATTGTTGGTTATTGTTTTACATGGGGATTTATAAATGCGTTATTTGGGATGCAGTACAAGGCGCACGGAACGCAGGAACCGAGATAGTATG
>JALRGX010000092.1 GCA_023259635.1 Methylotenera sp.
ATTTTTAATACCCTGCATTGAAGCCTGCGCCAAAGTCAATTCACCTCGCTCAACCAGCAACCGGCCTATTGAGTTGTATTGAAAACCATTCTGGTCCGCATAACCTACATGCACCTGTGCACCATCATCCAGCTGTACCAAGCCTGAGCCCTGTATCTGCAAAAAGAACACATCAATAATGTCGTCAATGTAAAGAAGCTCACGTCCTTTAAGTGGCGAATCATTCGTTTCAATTTCTGCTCGGTTGTAATATGGCACCAATTTGTTGCCTACCAGCCTGCCGCGCACTCGCTTGAATTTTAATTCCGGGAAAATGCTATCCAGCTCCACAGTGATCAAATCATTCGGCGGCGCGTATAAAGGATTTGGGTATTGCGCAGATCTGGTACGGCTACCTTTCAGCAGCGGTTCGTAATAGCCGGTAATCATGCCATCATCCGTGCCATCTGCGTTCGTGGTTTTATAAACAGAGAAGTACTCTTTAAAATATGCCTGAATCGCGGCAGATGCCGGCTTTTTGACAGCTTGGTCATTAAGCTGGTTTGCTGCAGTGCAAACATTTTTCCAGACTGGCTTGTTAATCAGCGTAGAGCAACTTTGCATCCAGGCTGGCCATGCCTGGCTCAGGTTATCAAGCTGCAAACCATCCACCTCATCCCATTGCGAAGGTTTTAACAAGCTGTAATCTGCAACCTTTGCTTCCGGCGGTTTAATTTCGACCGGCTTGCTCGCCTCAGGAACTGGAATCTGAACAGGTGGCTTTTCAGTTACACATTCACACTGCGGTTTTGACGGAGCAGGGGGGGGTACCGGCTTTACAGCCTCACTGGCACAACCTGTAGCCATTAGCGTTAGCAGTATAAGGAATATGCCCTGCGTATTTTTTTTCATATTTTGCAGCTCAGCTTAATGCAAAACCCTGGGCATATTCAACGCAAAAGTGGGGATAATTGCATCAAATTGGGTGCCATCCTCGGCTATCATCTGGTAACTACCGTACATTTCACCCATTGGCGTACCAATCACAGTGCCGCTTGTATATTCATAACTCTCACCCGGGTTAAGCAAGGGCTGGTCGCCTACCACACCCAGACCCTTGACCTCCTGCTGCTCGCCATTGGCTTCAGCAATAATCCAATGGCGGCTAACCAACTGTGCAGCAATGTTACCAGTATTGGTAATTGTCACATGGTATGCAAACGCATAACGGTTTTGTTCAACATCTGATTGTTCAGGTAAAAAGTTAACTTCTACCTTTACTAAACATTCATAATGATTTGCACTACTCATGGCAAATAATGATTTGGGCGCATTCTATAAATGCAGAGTTTGGGATGCAGTACAAGGCGCACGGAACGCAGTAACCGAGATAGTATGCGGTATACAGGGAGGTTGCGAGTACC
>JALRGX010000016.1 GCA_023259635.1 Methylotenera sp.
GATTGAAGCTGGCTTTGCAGCAGCAAGCCCTGGTGATTTTGATGCGATTCATGAAATTGCAAAAATCATTAAGAATTCAACAGTGTGTTCACTTGCGCGTGCCAGTGAAAATGATGTGCGCCGTGCGGGTGAGGCTATTAAGCCGGCAGCAAAAGGCCGCATTCATACTTTTATCGCCACCAGCAAGATCCACATGGAAAATAAACTTCGCATGACCGAAGACCAGGTGGTTGAGCGTGCGGTGCAGGCAGTAAAATGGGCATTGGAATATACTGATGACGTAGAATTCTCTGCTGAGGATGCGGTACGTTCGGATATGGACTTCCTGATACGCGTGTTTGATGCGGTAATCAAGGCAGGTGCAAAAACGATCAACGTGCCGGATACCGTGGGTTATTCAATTCCAGCGCCGTGGGGCGAGCGTATGCACGAATTGATTGCGCGAGTGCCGAATAGCGATAAAGTGGTATGGTCTACACACTGCCATAATGACCTGGGCATGGCGGTAGCGAACTCATTGGCAGCCGTAATGGGCGGGGCACGCCAGGTTGAATGTACGATTAATGGTTTGGGTGAACGTGCCGGCAATGCCAGTTTGGAAGAAGTTGTGATGGCGATTAAAACCCGCAGCGATGTCTTTAATTTGGTTACACGCATTGATACTACGCAAATCGTGCCGACCAGCAAGCTGGTGTCATCGATTACCGGTTATCCAGTGCAGCCAAATAAGGCAGTAGTCGGCGCAAATGCGTTTGCTCACGAGTCAGGCATTCATCAGGATGGCGTATTGAAACACCGTGAAACTTACGAAATCATGCGTGCGGAAGATGTGGGCTGGAATGCGAATAAACTGACCTTGGGTAAATTGTCCGGCCGCAATGCGTTCAGAACCCGCTTGAAAGAATTGGGCATTGAACTTGAAACTGAAGACTTGTTGAATGCAGCGTTTGCTAGATTTAAGGATTTGGCGGATAAGAAGTCAGAAATCTTTGATGAAGACCTGCATGCTTTGGTGAGCGATGAGTTTGTTTCGGAGGCGAGCGAAAACTACAAATTGGTGTATTTACAGGTGGCTTCGCAAACCGGCGAGGTCCCGCATGCGCTGGTTACAGTGTCTGATAATGGCATGGAGCATAAGTCCGAGTCTGATGGTGGCGGCCCGGTAGATGCAGCGTTCAAGGCGATTGAGAAAATCTTAAACAGCGGTGCTGAATTGTTGCTTTATTCAGTAAACAATATCACGAGCGGTACCGATGCACAGGGTGAAGTGACCGTGCGCCTGTCAAAAGGCGGCCGTATTGTAAACGGCCAGGGTGCTGATACCGATATTGTGGTGGCTTCAGCCAAGGCGTATTTGAACGGGTTGAATAAGTTGCATTCGAAGCTCGAACGCGCTCACCCTCAGGTATAGTTTCATTGAAAAATCAAGCCAAGTTGATTGATGAATAATACTTCCACTGCTAATCGCATCAACACCTGTTAAAGCGTAATCTTTAATTGTATCAAGATTTATATTACCACTTGCTTCAAGTAAAATATGGTTGGGTCTTTGTGGATTTGGGATAATTGT
>JALRGX010000102.1 GCA_023259635.1 Methylotenera sp.
ATTGGGATGCAGAATCGGACCGCCGGCAGACAAGGCATAAGCCGTGGTTCCGGTAGGCGTACTTAAAATCAGCCCATCACTACGTTGCTTGTAAACAAACTTGCCATCAATTTCAACTTCAAGCTCAATCAGGCGCAAACCGCTTTTAATCACCACATCATTCAATGCATAGCTATTGTATATAACCTGATTGTCCCGTACGATCTGGGTAGAAAGCAGCATGCGCGGCTCCCTGATATAGTTACCGGCAATGATATGGTCAATTTCCGACAACATATGCTCGGCGCGCAAATCCGTTAAAAAACCAAAGCGCCCACGATTAATCCCTACGAGCGGAACATCAGCTTCTATCAGGTTACGCGCGACACTCAACATGGTACCGTCACCGCCCATCACTATCGCAAGATCAGCCGTCTTGCCAATTTCGTCTACTGAAAGTGTTTGATATTGGGTAAGCTGCGTGTGCTGGGCGGTATTCTCCTCAATCCACACCTCTATGTTTCTAGCCGATAAATGCTGAGCCAAATCTGACAAATCTCTTTGCATTAACTGCAAAGCAGATTTATTCATGTATTTGCCGATAAGCGCTATTTTGTTGAATTTAGTATGCACGGCTGAATTAAAGCATAGTCCGCAATTCTTGGCAAAGTGAGTTCGAACCTACAGACTGAAAAATCAGTGGCATATTAGTAATTCTTCTAAATCGCATTCTACGCGGTTAGTCAAACAGTCTTGACCTGCCAGACCTGGCCACCTTACTTCTAAAATTCTAACTGCTTTCAAAGTTATGATTATCCCATTGAAAATCTAAGCGAATTTCGCATGAACAACCAACACCACTATGCTACAGCCCACTTTAGCCACCTTAATTTATCTGCAATAATGAAATCCGCGTATTATCGTCTTTTCGTGTTTCTTGTATAACCTCAATTTTCACAGTTTTTGGTAGCCTCTCGACCTCTTTCGTTTGAATAACCAGCAAAATTGGTTGTTGCGGTTGTTCATTTAATACAGTTAACAGTTGCTTATTAGAGCCAACACTTATAACAGGGTGCTTAGTAAAGTAAATGTAAATTTGAGGTGAAACACCAAAGGTAATTAATCTTCGACCTAGCTTCACTTGCTCATATGCTAATTTGGCCAATCTTTGTTCAGCCATACGCTCTTTACTTAAAACATACGAAGTATTCACAACCACAATACAACTTATCGGAATTAAAACAAATAGATAAACCAAACCTTTCACCCAAGCTTGATCAGGTGTCCCAGCTCTGACAAATCCGACCATACCCGCCGATAAAAGCAGGAACATGGGCATCAGTGAGGGCATCATGTAATACCAGCGTTTTTGTGGACCAAAACTAAGCATTATTACTGGCAATACAAATAGCAGAACTAATAAAAATACATTGACGCTTTTATTTTTGTTTTTCAGTTTATCTCGGAACAAATACAGTAACGCCGGTATAAAAAATAACCAAGGAAGCATTAACTGAAATGGTCGGTATAAATAATAAGGATTAATTGCCTTAAGAAAATCAATACTAAGCAAAGTACCCGATATCTGGCTATTAGCAATCGCTGATGCAGGAACTCGATAATGTAGAAGTAGCCACCAAGGCAACGCCACTAAAGTAAAAACCAGGAGTCCGCTTATTGGTTGCAAAAGAGTTAATTGCTGTTTAGTGGTTAAATTACGCAACCTGCAATCCACAACGAATGCAATAAGAAACATTGCTGGCAATTGCGGGCCTTTAGTGAGCGTAGCCAAAGCAAATGCGAACCAAACAAGGTTACTGTTTATTTTCTGCATTGTGCTACTTAAAGCGGCATCACGTGCATATATATAAGCTGTCAATGCCAATCCACAGAAAAAAGCATAAAGCATCTCTGGCCGCGCGCTGTGTGTGTAATAAAAAAAGCCCGAAGACGTCGCTAACATCAAGCTTGCTAACAAGCCAGTGGCAGGGTCAAACAATTTCCGACCATTAAATGCTGTCAACAGGACAATCCCGACTCCAGATAATGCCGAGACTGCTCGCGCATGCCAGGGCTGGATATCATTAACACCGCCCATTACCCAGGCAATAAAAGCTGTTACCCAATAATTCATGGGAGGTTTGGTTAGGCGATATTCCCCGTTAAACCAAGGTACCACCCAATCCTGATGGTCATGCATGGCTTGCGCTGCTACCAATACAAATGCTTCATGCGACTCTAGTGGATGAAGTGAAATGCTGCTAAGTGAAACTAAGATAGCCACTAAAGTAACAATACTTAAGCCTCGCCACC
Source organism: Methylotenera sp. (assembly GCA_023259635.1). Lineage (GTDB taxonomy): Bacteria > Pseudomonadota > Gammaproteobacteria > Burkholderiales > Methylophilaceae > Methylotenera. The sequence goes on from JALRGX010000102.1 coordinate 2,293, forward strand.
ATAGCGTTGAAGAATTCATATTTATGAAAAAAGTATTAAAGTTCATATATAAAAAACAACAGTTAATTTTTAAAAAAATCCTAACGCTTAAGTGCTGTGGCATCTTATACCAATATTTACTGCATAAATAATTTATAGTAAAAAAACTTTAACAATTAAGACATCGCAAACGTTAAAAATTGCCAGTTCTCGTTTCATTCATTATTAACGCACGCCCTTTAGCGATTAAAAAATTGCGTTAATGTAATGTATAGTATTAGCAACAAGCATCCTTTAAATTACAATTAAACACTTGGATAAACGCGCGCAAATTTTACTTAAAACATTGGTTGAACATTACATCAGTGATGGTCAGCCAATCGGCTCGCGCATGTTATTGCAGCACTCCGGGCTGGATGTAAGCCCGGCAACCATACGCAATGTCATGAGCGACCTGGAGCGGCTTGGCTTTATCGCAAGTCCACACACATCAGCAGGACGCATTCCCACGCAAAAAGGTTACCGTTTCTTTGTTGACTCCCTGCTCACAATAAAACCACTGCAGACCAAAGAAATCCAGCTTATAAAACATGAGCTTTCTTCTCCGGATCCACAGCAGCTAGTCAATAGTGCCGCCGACATGCTGTCACAGCTCTCGCAGTTTGCCGGCGTAGTCATGATTCCCAAACGAAAAACCATTACCTTCAAGCATCTGGAATTTTTGCCGCTCAGCGATAAGCGCATTCTGGTGATTATCGTAACTACCGATGGCAATGTGCAGAATCGCATTATCATGACTGAGAAACCTTTTAGCGCCTCTGCCCTTATACAAGCGACAAATTATTTTAACCATCATTTTGCAGGATGTACTTTTGACGAAGCGCATCAAAAACTACATGAAGAACTGCAGCAGATGCAGTCAGACATTAACCGCCTGATGGCCGCTGCCCTTGAAATCAGTGACAAGGCAAACAATGTCGATAAAGAAAATGTAGTGATTGCCGGAGAGCGTAATTTGCTGCGGGCGGATGACCTCTCCTCAAATGTTGCCAGCCTGCGCAAACTTTTTGAGCTTTTCGAGCGTCGAACACAGCTGATGCAGCTCCTGGACAGCAGTAAAGAAGCAGCAGGTATACAAATATTTATTGGCGGTGAAAGCCACTACCTGCCGCTGGATGAATGCAGCATGGTCACTGCACCTTATGAGGCAGATGGCCAGATTGTAGGTACACTCGGGGTAATCGGGCCAACACGTATGGCATACGAGCGCGTTATCCCAATTGTAGACATCACTGCAAAACTGCTATCTAGCGCACTCACAACTGATTAATTTACCGGAAATCAACTGCATAATTATGGCTTATTACAACTCAGAACCAAAATACGAACATGGCAACCAACTAAAAGTTGGTATTCTGCTTGCCAATCTAGGTACACCAGATGCACCCGCCGCACAGGCTTTACGTCCTTATCTACGTCAATTTTTAAGTGACCGTCGCATTGTGGAAATTCCACGCATCATCTGGTGGCTGATTCTAAACTGCATTATTTTAGTGGTCAGACCAAAAAAATCAGCTGCGAAATACGCCAGCGTCTGGACCAAAGAAGGCTCTCCACTATTGGCACATATGCAGAAACAGGCCGTTTTACTACGTGGCTTTTTCGGACAGAAAATCAAATCGCCATTTGCCGTTGAGTTGGGTATGAGCTATGGCAATCCGTCTATGGCATCTGCAATTGAAAAACTGAAAGCACAGAACTGTGACCGCATTCTGGTATTTCCGCTTTACCCGCAATATGCCGCATCCAGCACTGCCAGTGCGCTGGATGCAGTCTGGCGCGTACTGCTTAAAACACGCAACGTACCTGCGATTCGTGTTATCAAGCACTATCATGATCATCCGGCCTATATCGAGGCATTGGCGCAGAGTGTGCGCAAGCACTGGCAGATCAATGGAGGCAAACCTGCAAAATTGGTCATGAGTTTTCATGGCGTACCAAAGTTTCACTTACTAAAAGGCGACCCTTACCATTGCGAATGCCATAAAACGGCACGTTTGCTGGCTGAAGCACTGGAACTCACTAAAGATGAGTATATGGTTGCTTTCCAGTCCCGTTTCGGCAATCAAGAATGGCTAAAACCTTATCTGGCAAACACGTTGGAAGAATTAGGCAAAACAAAAACTAAACGCATTGATGTGATTTGCCCCGGGTTTTCAAGTGACTGCCTGGAAACTCTGGAAGAGATTGCAATAGAAGGCAGACATATCTTCCAAAGCAATGGTGGCGGTGAATACCACTATATCCCGGCACTCAATGAAAATGACGCCTGGATTCATGCCATGACCGCAATAGCACTCGAAAACCTGCAGGGCTGGGTACACCCGGAATGGGATAATATCAAGGCTAGAACCAATGCCGAAATGACAAAATTACGGGCACAAAGTTTAGGTGCCGAGCAATAAAGGTTATACTTTCATACTTATTTCATAACACGTTTTAATACCGATGCACATTCTTTTACTTGTCGGCATTAAAACAATGTTTTTAGGCTGCAATAAATGATAGTGATTACCGGCGGCGCAGGCATGATAGGTTCTATCATCGCCTGGCATTTAAATACCAAGCTTAACCGTGACGACATCGTCATTGTTGATCGCATTACGCATGAAGAACAATGGCAGAACCTTGCACATCGTCAATATGCGCAGTATCTGGATAAAGACCAGCTTATGGATTGGCTTCAAGGTTCTGGCGGCAAGCCCCGTACCGACATAGAAGCCATCATCCACATGGGAGCAATCAGCGCAACAACTGAGCGTGATTTTAATAAGCTGGTAGAAACCAACATCCAATATTCACAGAACCTCTGGACATGGTGCGCTGAAAATAAAGTGCCATTTTTCTATGCCAGTTCGGCAGCCACCTATGGCGATGGCAACCTGGGATATGACGATGCAAGCATTGATAACCTGCGCCCACTCAACGGCTACGGTTATTCAAAACACTTTTTTGACCAGTGGGCACTGCGTCAGGTACGTAACAAGCTGCCCACACCACCAAGCTGGGCTGGCTTCAAATTTTTTAATGTATACGGCCCGAATGAATATCACAAAGAACGCATGGCAAGCGTTGCATTTCATACCTTTAACCAGTTTAGCCAGACTGGCACCATGAAACTGTTCAGGGGCACTAAATCCGATGTGGAAGACGGCATGCAGATGCGTGACTTTGTGTACGTAAAAGATGCTGCAGCAATCGTCAGTTATTTCCTTGAATCCACAACCGGCAGCAATCCTGCGCCAAACGGCATCTATAATATTGGTACCGGCAAAGCACGAAGCTTCAAGGACTTGGCAACCGCGGTCATGACCAGCATGGCGCGTGAGCCACATATTACTTTTATCG
>JALRGX010000137.1 GCA_023259635.1 Methylotenera sp.
TGTGTGCAAGCCACCATGCTCGTGCGGCCTGACTTGTGCACGGCTGGGGGCATTTGCCACGGTGGGAGCTATATGGCTTACAATCAGGCCAAGGCTTTTGTGGCGCAGGATAAATCCCGCCCGGTACCGCTGCATTTGCGCAATGCGCCAACCAAACTCATGAAAGCACTGGATTACGGCAAAGAGTACCGCTATGCGCATAATGAACCGGAAGCCTATGCCGCAGGCGAGAATTATTTCCCGGATGAATTGCCTCCACAACAGTTTTATGTGCCCACGCCACGCGGCCTTGAGGGTAAAATAGCGGAAAAATTAACGCATCTGCGAGATTTGGATAAAAAGGCGAAAAAATAACTTAGCCACAGATGGAAACGGATAAGCACTGATAAAGTCCTAAGCTGTCATTGCGAGCCGAAGGCGTCGCAATCCAGTGGTTTTGAATGTGTGTGTAACTACCCAGATTTTATGTTTTGACTGGACTGCCACGTCGCTTCACTCCTCGCAGTGACGACATTGGGTTTTATCTGTGTGTATCTGCATTCATCTGTGGCTAAATAGAAATCTTTAGGGAAATTAAATGTTAGATATTCAAGCATTACGTAACGATTTAGACGCTGTTGTTGCCCGGTTGGCAAAACGCGGCTTCGAGTTTGACACTGCCAGGTTCACTGCGCTGGAGCAGGAACGTAAAACCGTGCAGACACGCACGCAGGACCTGCAGGCCAAGCGCAATAACGCCTCCAAGCAGATCGGCATGGCCAAGGCTAAAGGTGAGGACGTGTCTGGCATCATGGCTGAAGTGGCCGGGTTGGGCGATCAGCTTAAGGCGGATGAAGCGCGCTTGAGCGAGCTGCAGGCTGAATTGCAGAATCTGTTACTGAATGTGCCTAACCTGCCACATGAAAGTGTCCCGCAAGGCAAGTCTGAAGAAGACAACGTAGAAGTCCGCCGTGTAGGTACACCGCGCGTGTTTGATTTTGAGATCAAAGACCATGCAGACGTAGGTGCGCCGCTGGGGCTGGATTTTGATACCGGTGCCAAATTATCAGGTGCCCGTTTTACATTAATGCGCGGCCAGATTGCAAAACTGCACCGTGCACTGGCGCAATTCATGCTGGATACGCAGACCGACCACCACGGTTATACAGAATGTTACACACCATATATGGTGAATGCGGAGTCCTTGATCGGTACCGGCCAGCTGCCAAAATTTGAAGAAGACCTGTTTTCTTTAAATCATAATGACAGCAAACTCTATCTGATTCCGACTTCAGAAGTGACGCTTACCAATACCGTGCGTGATGAAATTGTGCCTTTGGAAGCTCTGCCAATTAAACTCACTGCACATACCCCATGTTTCCGTTCCGAGGCTGGTTCTTATGGTCGTGATACCAAGGGCATGATCCGTCAGCACCAGTTTGATAAAGTGGAAATGGTACAGATTGTACATCCGGAAAAAAGCTATGAAGCGCTGGAGCAAATGGTGGGCCACGCAGAGAATATCCTTAGAGAGCTCGAACTACCTTATCGTGTGGTTTCGTTGTGTACCGGTGACATGGGTTTCGGTGCAGCCAAGACATACGATCTGGAAGTATGGCTGCCGGCACAGAACACCTACCGTGAGATTTCATCAGTTTCCAACTGTGAAGCATTCCAGGCACGCCGTTTACAGGCGCGTTTTCGCAATGAGAATGGCAAGCCTGAGCTGGTGCATACATTGAATGGTTCCGGTTTGGCGGTAGGCCGTACGCTGGTTGCTGTCCTGGAAAACTACCAGCAGGCCGATGGCAGCGTGAAAGTGCCACAGGTACTGAGAGCGTATATGAATAATCTGGAATACATCAAACCTTGATAGTAGTCAGACTGAACGAAGTCAAAGATTAAGTTACTAAATTAAAGGCACTTTTATAGACACCCCTCTAGCTAATCAAGCAGTGAAAGGGAAGTTAATATGGCTGCATTATTGTCAATTAAAGGTATCCTGTTTGATCTGGATGGCGTGCTGTACGTCGGTTCGAAACCGATAGAGGGCGCCATCGAAGCCGTTGCCAGAATTCGGGCCAGCGGCATTCCTTGCCGTTTTGTGACCAATACCAGCACCTTGTCGTTAACCTCATTGCAGCACAAGATCAATGCGCTAGGTTTTTCGATTCCTGCGAATGAAATTATCAGTGCACCGCAGGCAACGCTGCTTTATTTACAGCGCCAGCATGACCCGGTGTGTCGTCTGCTGCTAGCTGATGATGTTAGAAAAGACTTTCAGCACTTTCGTCAGGCTGATACCGGAGTTGATTACATTGTTGTCGGTGATATTGGCACAGGCTGGACTTATCCACTGCTGAATGAGGTATTTAATAACCTGATGCAGGGTGCAAAACTGATCGCCATCCATAAAAACCGTTTCTGGCAGACCGAGCAGGGGTTGCAGATGGATATCGGCGCGTTTATTCATGGTTTGGAATACGCGAGTGGTGCCCAGGCCATGATTATAGGTAAACCCTCAGCTGATTTTTTCCAGGTTGCACTGGATGACATGGGGTTGTCGGCAGGTGATGTTGCCATTATCGGCGATGATCTCGATGCTGATGTGGCCGGCGGGCAGCGTGCCGGACTCAAAGGGATATTGGTTAAAACCGGTAAGTACCGGCAAGCTTATACCGATGTCTCAGCGGTCAGGCCTGATTTGATTGTAGACTCGGTTGCAGATTTACCTGCCGCATTGGGGATTTAACGGCTGGATTCAGAAATGTACTGAAAGGGTAGTGCTGATCATTGGTCCGGTTACTGTTTTAGTACTACCTTTCGATTGAAGGATTGGTTTGTAAATACCGGGTAATTCGAGAGGGGGATGCCTAGTAAAAAATGGCGGAACAATAACTTTGTTCCGCCATTTTTTCATATATTACGATTTATTTTTAAATAATAAATATTGGGGTTTATATCACCACAAAATCATTAGCGTTTACAGTATTTATATTGTTTAAAGTAGCAAATTGTACTGCCGCCCCAGCGCCGGAACCATCAGCATCGAAATACAGCGCATTGGTTGTAGTGTTATAAATGAGGTAATCATTAGCATCTAGTGCGCTTACACCGTCAGCACCCACAACCAGATTGTCAGACAGATCTGTGTCATTAAACAATTGGGTAAAGATATTGGAATCTAAAGCAATATGATCCGTACCACTTAAAAAGTCGTTGATAGTATCAACGTTGGTTGCTGAAAGGCTGCTAGTAAAGCTAAAAATATCTGCGCCAGAACCACCAATTAAAGTGTCATTTCCTGCACCGCCATCAAGTGTATTTGCTGCCGTATTGCCCATCAGTACATTATCTAGCGTATTACCCGTTAGATTGTAGGCCAACCTGCTGGTAATAAGAGTGGCATTTTCAAGATTGTCGCCAAGCGTGTAAGTTCCACCTTTTGTAGCAATGGCTACGTTCACCGAGTCTATACCTTCATTAAGATTCTCAATAATAGTATCTGATAGCGAATCAATGGTGTAAATGTCATCACCAGCGCCGCCTATCAGTGTATCTGCGCCTACACCGCCATTGAGATTATTTGCCGCTACATTACCTATAATAATATTATCGAGTGCGTTGCCGGTTCCGTTAATGCTGGCTGATCCGGTAAGGGTGAGATTTTCTAAATTAGATGCGAGTGTTATGGTTACACTAGACAGTACCGTGTCAATACCTTCATTAGAACGTTCCGTGATAGTTTCGCCAGATGTTTCGACCACATAGGTATCATTTCCTGCTCCACCTGCCATTTTATCTACTCCGGCTTTCCCATCAAGCCAGTCATCTCCATTGCCACCGCTCAGTGTATTACTTGCATCATTACCTATGATTATGTTATTCAATGCGTTGCCGGTACCTTTTATGCTTGATGTACCTGTAAGAATAAGATTTTCGACATTGGCGCCTAATGTATAACCAATGGAACTATATACGGTATCTATACCTTCATTTGCCTGTTCGATAACAAGATCGCTACGATAATCTACAAAATAAACATCGTCACCTGTTCCACCAACCATGGTATCAGCGTATGAACCGCTACCACCATTTAACCAGTCATTTCCATTCCCGCCATAAAGCGCGTCATTCCCGGCTCCGCCAAACAGATAATCATTACCATCGCCGCCATCCAGAATATTGCTGGCACCTATATCAAATGTAGTGTATCCAATCAGGATGCTATCTTCTGCAGAGCCCGTAAGCGTATTATTGCCATACTGGATATCAAGTAGCCCCAGAATGCGCCCATCCGCAAATTCTAAACGTTCTATTTTATTGGAACCGGCCAGGAATTGGCCGTTTACAAGAGCGCTGCCACCGTTTGCAAAAGTGATATTGAGGCTATCTCCCCATTTTTCGAAACTCAAGTCAGCCAGACTAACTGCCTCACCTAAAACTATACTGTCATCCCCATTGGTATCAAAAATGTTATCTGTACCGCCTGAAGCAATATAAACATCATTGCCTTCGCCGCCGTTCAATTGATTATAGCCGGTACCTCCATCCAGACGGTCATTCCCTGTATCGCCATAAAGAATGTCATTATCACCCATGCCATGTAAGACATCGTCACCATCTCCGCCGTAAATCACATCTACATAGGCGCCACCAGTAAGTACATCATCTACATTTGTGCCACGGATATTGAGTAGACTATCCTGTATCGCCAGCGTTGAGGGTAAACTGCTGCCATCCGTAAAAATGAAATTTTCAACGATGTTAGTGTCTGATACAAAATAGTCCTTAATGCTTAAGGATCCGCCTGCATCATTTACTGTGAGTACCAAGTCATTCGCATTGCGACTTAAACTAATGTTTGCGGCAGTGATGGATGCATCAAAGTAAACTGTATCTGTTCCATTGGAATCAATAATCTGGTCTTGTCCGCTACCTCGTTCAAAATAGTACAAATCATTGCCATCACCACCATTCAATACATCATTGCCCAGACCGCCGTGCAACTGATCACTGCCGCTACCACCATTCAGTGTGTCATTTCCAGCTTCGCCATATAGCGCGCCAGCCCAAGTTCCGGTTGAGTTAACCGTTAATACGTCATCTCCAGCGGTGCCGTGTTTTGTATATGCCAATGTGCCTATGGTATTGGTATCAAGAATGCGTCCATCAGCAAATTTAATAAAGTCTACTCTGGCTTTATAATCATTAAACCAGTTTTTGACGGTAACGCTATCGGTAGCAGTCACCTGCACTACAAGGTCGCCATTCAGCGCGCTTGCTTGAATGTTTTCCGGAGTGATGCCTTCACCAAAAATTAGCGAATCCTGGAAACTGGTAAACCACAGCCCGTTAGAAAAGAACGAGCCTTCAATAATGACATCATTGCCATCACCGAGATTAAAATAGTACGTGTCTGCCTGAGAGTTTCCATTTAACGTATCATTGCCCTTGCCACCCACGTAGAAATCCGCGCTATCGCTACCATAAGTTTCCTGATTGTTTACGCCCGTCAGGAAAGACCCATCCAGAATATCATCACCATCACCACCATATAGCCAGTCAGACCCAGCACCGCCAACAATCGTGTCATTGCCGCCCAGTCCGTAGATATAATCGCTATAGCTACTTCCTGTAAGGTTATCATTCTGCGCAGTACCCTCAGTAATAAACTTAAGTGTTACGCTGGAACCGAGCTTTACCCTTACACTATCTGTGCCGAACTGAAACACCGTATCCTGGCTAGAACCTCCCCAGATAGGGGTAAATTGGCTAAGTAAACCATTACCTAGAATCAGCTCATTGCTAGTAGTATCAATGATCGTATCTTGCCCGTCTCCCTGATTAAAATAATAAGTGTCGTAACCGTCACCACCGTACAAGGTATCGTTGCCGGCACCACCCGTAATTTTGTCCTTACCGGCACCACCGTACACAATATCGTTGCCCGCATCACCTGTAACCTGGTCATCGCCAGCGCCGGCATATATGGTAACCTGGTCAAGCCCGTTAACATGACTTAGCACCAGATCATAACCGGATTTGTAAACCACGATGTCACTGGCAACAATATCTACACCAAAACGCAATA
>JALRGX010000015.1 GCA_023259635.1 Methylotenera sp.
CGCCCGATGCGGTGCATCGAGCGTTTCTTAATCAACATAAAATAGGTGAATAACTGTCAATCTATTTTAGGATGAGACATAATGATTAATTGGCAGGAGTTTCACCGTATTGGTTAGCCTCGGCATTGCCTTCCTGGGCAAGCAGGTAAATCAGGAAAATCCACCCTAGAATCGGGATTAACCACAATAATTGCAGCCAGCCGCTTTTGTTGATGTCATGCAGGCGGCGCGTGCCTACGGCCAGCGATGGCAATAACACTGCCAAGCTAAACAGGAGTGAGAGACTGCTGCTCATATATTCCAGAACTCCTGAAACGATAAAACAAAATAAGGCAAACCACCAATATTCCGGTCGTTTCGCTCTGCCATTAAAGTCTGTGTATTTTTGAAAGCACTGCTTGATTGATTCTTGAAAATCCATCTATTACCCCCCTTTTGATTGTTATTATGAGGTGTCCGCAAGCTGAGGCTAAACTTCAGTTGTACTACACCGTCAGAATCAATCTTACATCACATGTAACTTAGGTGACCAGAACTTCAGCTCTTTTTCTGCGGTTTTGTAATCAGGGTAAATGCTTGCTACTACCGTCCAAAATCTGGCTGAGTGGTTCATTTCTTTCAGGTGCGCCAGTTCGTGGCATATCACGTAATTAATTAGATGGGGGGGTGCCTGTAGCAGCCGCCAATTGAGTCGGATCTCTTTTTTTGAATTACAACTGCCCCAGCGGGTACGTGCGCTAGATAGCAGCAATTTAGGTAATGCAACGCCCAGCTTGGCAGAAAATATTTCCAGCCGTCTGGAAAAATCAGTGAGCGCCTGTTTTTTGTACCATAGCAGTACTTTGCGTGCGACGGCCGGCTGTTCGTGGTGATTGGGCATGGCCAGTTCCAGTATTCCAGGCTGGTGGTTTACTGCCCTGGAACGCACATCATGCCTGAGTGCCAGCGTGACCGTATTGCCTAAAAGTAATAGCTGCTCGCCATGCTGCCATTGCAATGGCGGAATTTTGTTTTCGTTAAGTGCAATGAGCTTTTTTTGTATCCAGTCCGCTTTCTGTGCAATCAGGCTTTCCAGCAATGATTGCGAGAGGCGCTTAGGGGCATGTACAACCAGGCCGTCTGCTGTAATCTTCAGGCCCACGGTACGACGTTGGCGGCGTTCAAGTTGGTAGTTTAATTGCCTGCCGGAGGGGAGTGTGAGCACGTGACTCATGCGCTTGGTTTGGAAGTGTCCAGTGCGGCCATTTCAGATTCAATCCAATGCTCAACCTGGCTATTTAATTCTTCAACTTTCAAGCCGCCAGTTTGGATAGGCTTGCCGATGTGAATATGGATAATACCTGGCTTTTTGATGAATGAATTTTTCGCCCAGTACCTACCGGCATTGTGTGCTACCGGTACCACTTGGGTTTTTGTGTGCGTTGCGAGCCAGGCGCCGCCAATCTGGTATTTGCCTTTTTCTCCCGGCGCCATGCGCGTACCTTCAGGGTAGATGACGACCCATAATCCTTTGGCTAGCCTTGCTGCCCCTTGTTCCAATAATTGTTTTAATGCAGCGCGACCGGCACTGCGATTGATGGCGATAGGGGAAGACATTGCTAGCCCCCAGCCGAATATCGGGATCCACAACAGTTCACGCTTAAGTACATAGACCTGTGTTGGAAAAATCACCTGAAATGCCAGCGTTTCCCATGCTGACTGATGTTTGCTCAAGATGATGCTTGGTGACTTGGGCAGGTTTTCCAGCCCCGTGATTTCATGACGAATGCCGCAGGTGACACGCAGCCACCAGATCATGCTGCGTGCCCAGCCTGATATCAATACATTACGGGTGACAGGGTTCAATGGCAATGCAAGAAACGCAATCAGCGTGAATATCGGCGCGGTCACAACCTGACCCAGAAAAAATAGACTTGAGCGTAAAAATAGCATGGGTGTTCTAATCAATTATCTGCTGAAATAATATGCTGTACGGCTTCATCCAGGTTTGCACAGACAGTGATATTCTTCGGCAAGCTGCTGTTGGCAAGCGTTTCTTCACCCTTGCCGGTACGTACCAGTATGGTTTTGCAGCCGGAATTGTAAAAAGCCTGTATGTCACGTAAGGCATCACCAACAGCAAATACCCGATCCAGTTCTACAGAGAATCGCTTGGCGATTTCCTTGATCATGCCGGTTTTGGGCTTGCGGCAATCGCAGTTGTCATCCGCTGAATGCGGGCAATAGAACACGGCATCAATGCGGCCACCGACAGATGCCAGTTCCCGGTGCATCTTGTCGTGGATGCTATTGAGCGTTGCCATGTCAAATAAACCGCGGCTGACGCCGGATTGATTGGTGGCAATCGCTACCCGGTAGCCGGATTGGTTAAGTAGGGCGATTGCTTCCAGACTGCCGGGAATCGGAATCCACTCGTTAGGGTTTTTGATGAAATTGGCGCTATCTTCATTAATAACGCCGTCTCTATCTAAAATAACGAGTTTCATGGTATTAACCTGCCAGTTTTGATAAATCCGCCACGCGGTTCATGGCCTGATGCAATGTAGCCAGCAGGCCTAAGCGATTTGCTTTGAGAGCCGGGTCCTCTGCATTGACCATTACATTGTCAAAAAAGTCATCTACCGGCGCTTTCAATGCTGCCAAGGCTTTGAGCGAGGCCGTGTAATCGCTATTCTCGAAAAGCTTATCGGCTTCAGGCTTAACAAAAGCAAGTTGGTGGGCCAGTAGTTGTTCTGCAGGTTCCTGCAGTAGGTCGGCATTCACCTGGGCCTGCACTTCGCCTTCGGCTTTTTTCAAGATGTTGCTGACGCGTTTGTTGGCAGCGGCCAGTGCCGGAGCCTCGGCAAGTTCCGAGAATGTGCGCACGGCAGCCAGGCGCTGCGGAATGTCGCTCAGCAGTGCCGGGTCGAGTGATACTACTGCATCTACCTCCTGCGGTGTTGCACCATTTTCACGCAGGTTTACGCTCAGGCGGTCAAAGCAGAATTCCTTGATGGCTTGTACGGTTGTTGCGCTGTCGGCTGGCTGGCTGCCGAATGCAGAAAGCACATCTTTAATAAGTTGTTCAAATGGCAATGGCAGCTTGTTTTCGATCAGCATGCGGATAATGCCCAATGCCTGACGACGCAGTGCAAACGGGTCTTTGTCACCAGTCGGTTTCTCTCCGATGCTGAACAGGCCAACCAGTGTTTCCAGTTTGTCTGCCAGCGCAACGGTAATGCCAACCGGGTTACGTGGCAGGTCATCGCCGGCAAAACGTGGTTTGTAATGGTCTTCAATTGCAAAGGCTACGTCGTTATCCAAACCTTCATGCTGTGCATAGTAACGGCCCATAATACCTTGCAGTTCCGGGAACTCGCCTACCATGTCGGTGATTAGATCGGTTTTTGCCAATTGTGCCGCCAGGCCTGCTTTTGATGCCAGATCTGCGCCACCGATTTTATTGCCAATAGCGATCGCAATGGCACCTACACGTTCGGTACGCTGGCCTTGTGAACCAAGCTTGTTGTGGTAAACCACTTTATCCAGGCTGGTGATGCGTGATTCCAGAGTTTTTTTACGGTCCTGGTCAAAAAAGAATTTTGCATCAGCCAGGCGTGGGCGTACCACACGCTCGTTACCGCCAATTACTGCTGATGGGTCGGCCGGGTTGATGTTGGAAACGATCAGGAACTTATTGGTCAATTTGCCGTTAGCGTCCAGTAGCGGGAAATATTTCTGGTTCGCCTTCATGGTCAGGATCAGGCATTCCTGCGGCACTTCCAGGTAGATTTCTTCAAACTGGCCCAGTAACACGTTCGGGCGTTCTACCAGCGCGGTCACTTCATCCAGCAATGCATCATCTTCAATCGGCTTCAGGTCCTGTTTTTCAGCTGCCGCCGTTAACTGGCGTACGATTTCTGCACGGCGTTCGGCAAAGCTGGCAATCACAGCGCCCTCAGCCTTGAGTTGTTCTGCATAGCTGTCAGCATTGTTAATAGTGACTGACGGGTTTGCGGCTTCAAAGCGGTGGCCTTGTGTTGTATTGCCAGCAGTCAAGCCCAGTGCGTTAATTGCAACTACATCACTGCCGTGCAAGGCAAGCAGACTATGTGCCGGACGCACAAAGTTCACGCTGCTCCAGCCATCTGCCAGTTGGTAGGTCATGACTTTAGGAATCGGCAGTTTCTGGATGGCTTCTTCAAGTGCCTTTTGCAGGCCATCGATTAAAGTCGCACCTTTTTGAGTAACGTCTAAAAATAACGCTTCATTTTTGCCATCCATTTGTTTTGTTAATTGCTCTACAGCAGACTCATCCAGGCCCATGCCATTCAGGCGCTTGATCAGTGCCGGTGTAGCATTGCCATTGGCATCCAGGCCCACGCTTACAGGCATGAGTTTTTGCGAGATTTGTTTGTCAGCAGCCTGGCTCACGACAGCGGTAACGTGTGCAGCCAAGCGGCGTGGGGATGCAAATGACGTGGTTACTGAACTTTCAGCAGTCAGGCCTTGTGCTTTTAAAGTTTCAAATAATGTATTGCTGAAAGCTTCGCCCAGCCTTTTTAGGGCTTTTGGCGGCAGTTCTTCGACGAATAGTTCTACTAATAAATTTTGTGTGCTCATTGTTTTCGTCATTCCCGCGCAGGCGGGAATCCAGTCAAATTAATTGTTCGTATAAATCTTGCCATTCAGGATTGAACTGTTCAATCAAGCGTAGCTTCCAGATTCTGTTCCATTTCTTCAGAGCTTTTTCACGGGAAATTGCTGACTCCATATTTTCATGTACTTCATACCAAACCAGCAGGTGTACTGTATATTTTTCCGTGAAGCCCTTAATAATTTCATTCTTGTGCTGCCATGCTCTTTTCACCAGATCAGATGTTACCCCTATGTATAACGTGCCGTTTCTGCTGCTGGCCATGATATAAACACAGGGGTGCATATTCACCTTGCCTGGATTCCCGCCTGCGCGGGAATGACAAATACTAAATTAGGCAATTTTCTTATCTTTTCCAAGCTTTTCTTTAGCTAGTTTTTCCTGTACTTCATCTGCCCAGTCTTTAGGGGCCATCGGGAAACCAAGTCTGGCGCGGCTATCAAGGTAGCTGGCGGCAACTGAGCGTGCCAGGTTACGGATGCGGCCGATATAGCCGGCACGTTCGGTCACGGAGATCGCGCCACGTGCATCCAGCAGGTTAAAGGTATGCGCAGCTTTTAATACCTGTTCATAAGCCGGCAGTGCCAGTTGGCTGTCCATCAGGTGTTTGGCTTGTTTTTCATGTGCGTTGAAGGCAGTAAACAGGAAGTCAGCATCTGAGTGCTCAAAGTTGTAGGCACTTTGTTCCTGCTCATTCTGCAGGTACACGTCGCCGTAGCTCAAACCCTCAGTCCAGGTCAGGTTGTAAACATTGTCTACGCCCTGCAAGTACATGGCCAGGCGCTCCAGGCCGTAGGTGATCTCGCCGGTGATAGGTCTGCAGTCAATGCCACCAACCTGCTGGAAATAAGTAAATTGTGTGACTTCCATGCCGTTCAGCCATACTTCCCAACCCAGGCCCCATGCACCCAAGGTCGGATTTTCCCAGTCATCTTCCACAAAACGGATGTCGTTCTTTTTCAGGTCAAAACCAAGTGCTTCCAGTGAGCCGAGGTAAAGCTCAAGGATATTGTCCGGCGCAGGTTTCAGTACTACCTGGAATTGGTAGTAATGCTGCAAGCGGTTCGGGTTTTCACCATAGCGGCCATCTTTCGGGCGGCGGCTTGGCTGCACGTAAGCGGCTTTCCAAGGCTCAGGGCCTAATGAACGTAAGAATGTTGCTGTATGTGAAGTCCCCGCACCGACTTCCATGTCGTAAGGTTGCAGCAAAGCGCAGCCTTTATCGCTCCAGTATTTTTGCAGGGTGAGAATAATCTCTTGAAATGTTAAAGCCATGATTAATTGGTTGGTGTTGGCAAAAAATGCAATTTTACTTGGTTTTACAGTATAGCAATAGGGTTTTGCCGTGTAGCAATAGTTTTACTTGTTAACAGGCTCTATTGGCGAACAATAGAGTTACGCCGCCATAACAGGGCAATGACAAGTAAACTGAATATCACAAACGGCCAATTGCCCCAGCGCACATAAGGGGTGGTGCCAGTGTAACCCTGCACCGTGCCATCAAGCGTGGTCTGCACAAAGTGTGGCGCATGGGCGGTGACGTAGCCTTTGGTATCAATAATTGCTGTGGCGCCGGTATTTGTTGCGCGCAGCATCATGCGTCCAGTTTCGAGCGCACGCGCTTGGGAAAACTGCATATGCTGGTCAGCCGCATAAGAATCGCCATACCAGGCATCGTTGCTGACATTCACCAGTAGTGTTGCAGCTGGCAGCTGGTGAATGATTTCTTCGCCGAACACATCTTCATAGCAGATGTTGACGGCAACTTTTTCTCCGGCAACCTGCATCGGCTGCTGATGAGTGCTCCCGCTGGACAGGTCACTCAGTGGCATGTTCAGCCAGTCACGGTAGATCCAGCCAAATACCAGCTTGAAAGGGATGAATTCACCAAATGGCACCAGGTGCGATTTTCGGTAAACCGCAGTTTCCGCGCTGCCGTAACTTAAAACGCTGTTGAAATACTCGCCATTTTCGCGCTCAACCATACCTACCAGAATGTCGCCTTCGTTCTTGATTGCATGCTGTTTCAGTCGGTCCAGCATTTCTGGCGGCATGTTGTTCGATAAAACCGGCATTGCCGTTTCCGGCATGATGATCAGTTTTGAATTACTTTGTTCTGCCATGTCCAGGTATTGATTAAGGGTACGCAAGGCTGTTTCTGGCGCCCATTTGATGGATTGATCAATATTGCCCTGTAAAAGGCTGACGCTAAATGGTTGATTGTCAGGGTTGGACCATGTAACCAGTTTCAACAGGGCGCCTGTGATAATGAGCAGTAGTAACGCAGCTATGGCGCCACGTCGGCAAGAAGCGGTTAGGTTTTTAGAGAAGAGGGCACTTGTCAGGCTGGCAATCAGCACCGTAACCAAGGAAACACCATAGACGCCGACCAAAGGCAGATAACCTGCCAGCGGTCCGTATGGCAGTTGGCTGTAGCCGATAGTAAGCCATGGGAACCCGGTAAAGATCCAGCTTCTGATCCAGTCGGCCAATGCCCAGAATACTGGCACCGCTATCAGGAAAGCATGTTTCTGATTGCTGGAAATACGCATGCTTAATGCACCTGCCATAGCTGGGAACAGGGACAGGAATGCAGCCAGCAAGAAGGTTGATAATCCAGCCATAATGCGAGGCATGCCACCGTAGATGTGCAGGCTGATGTATATCCAGTAAATGCCGGCACCGAATAAGCCCAAACCATACATAAAGCCAATCAATGCCGCCTGTTTTGCAGATTCACATGCGCGCCAGAGGTAAATTAAGCCGACAAGCGACAGGATGCTGACAGGATAAAAATAGAACGGGGCGAAGCCGAGTACGCTAGCTGCGCCTAATGCTGATGATAAAAGTAATTTACTTATCCGATTGTAAGGTAGATTTTTTGTGAGTATAGGCATGGTACGAATTGTAGCTTGATATTGCCCTTGTTAACAAAAGTGCCTGCCAGTTTAAATGTATATTTAATTGACATGTCCAGCGTTTAACTTCTATATTTAAGCCAAGCGTGGTAAATAATCTGTCAATTAATTTAAAAAAAGGATATTTATGAGTATTGGATCGGAATTTAAAGCGTTTGCCTTGAGAGGCAATGTGATGGACTTGGCAGTTGGTGTCATTATCGGTGCGGCATTCGGCAAGATTGTCGATTCGCTGGTGGGGGATATTATTATGCCGTTAATTGGCAAATTGATTGGCAGTATTGATTTCACCAATATGTTTGTGGCGCTGGCACCGATTCCGGAAGGTAATGCAGGTACTTATGCGGCGCTGAAAGCGGCTGGTGTACCGATGTTGGCTTACGGCAATTTTCTAACAATTGTGATTAATTTCGTTATCCTGGCCTTTGTGATTTTTATGCTGGTTAAACAAATGAATCGGTTGAAAAAAGCTGAGCCGGCGCCGTCACCAGCGCCAACCCCTGAAGATGTTCTGTTGTTGCGCGAGATACGTGATGCATTGAAGAAGTAGTATGAATTGTGTCTCATCCTAAAATAGATTGACAGTTATTCACCTATTTTATGTTGATTAAGAAACGCTCGATGCACCGCATCGGGCGT
>JALRGX010000047.1 GCA_023259635.1 Methylotenera sp.
TAGCTTGGCATTTTTTCCACAGCAAACACCCCAAATATGAATTACTACTGATATTGGCTGCGCTGTTAATAGGCGCACTATTTGATCAGTTGATGCTGTCCATGAACTGGGTTAACTATCAAGCGCATGGCTGGAGTCAAAATCTAGTTCCAGTTTGGATACTGGCACTATGGCTGGCATTTGCCTCCACACTAAATTTAAGTCTAGCCTGGATGCAGGGGCGTTATCTGATAGCAGTGCTTTTTGGCGGCAGCGGTGGCCCACTTGCTTATTTTGGCGCAGAAAAATTAGGGGCGGTGACCCTAACAAGCACTTCATCGTTTATCGCGCTTGGTGTGGGCTGGGCAATCATCACCCCATTATTACTTGTGCTTGCTAACCGATTAAATAAGCACAAACAAACTCCAATAAAATAAAGGATCAATATCGTGGACTGGCAACTTTATTTTAACGGCCTAAACGCCATGTTTACTTTTGGCATAGTGGGCTGGCTGATCAGCCTTTATCGCAACAATGTCACGCATGTAGACAGCATGTGGAGCCTGTTTTTTCTAGTGTCCGCAGCCGCCTATGCCTGCTGTCTGCCTGAGATCAGTCTGCGCGGTAATATCGTGCTGGCACTTCTAGCTATCTGGGCGCTGCGCCTGTGCGTATACCTTACCTGGCGTAACTGGGGGCCGCATGAAGACCATCGTTATGCCGCAATTCGCGCCAATAACGAACCAAATTTCAGTATCAAAAGCCTGTACATCATCTTTGGTTTGCAGGCAGTTTTGGCATGGATTGTTTCCCTGCCGCTATTGGGCGCGATCAATTCAGACAATGCCTTGAACATGCTGGATATTCTAGGTATTTCACTAGTTGCATTCGGCTTCATTTGGGAAACCGCAGCGGATTGGCAGCTGGCAAAATTCAAAAGCCAGCCTGCCAACAAAGGCAAAGTGCTGAATACGGGCGTTTGGCGCTATAGTCGCCACCCCAATTACTTCGGCGAAAGCTGTGTGTGGTGGGGTTTTTATGTGATAGCACTCGCAGCTGGTGCCTGGTGGGCGCTACCTTCCGCAATTCTGATGACGTTATTGTTGCTTAAAGTAAGCGGCGTTTCACTGCTGGAGAAAGATATCGCAGAGCGTCGCCCCGATTATGTGCAATACATCAAAACCACCAATGCGTTTATTCCTGGCCTCCCCAAAGAACCTAAACCATGAAAAGAATCCTGATGAACAAATTATCTTTGCTCACCATCATGCTAACGCTAGCAAGCCCGTTACAGGCACGCGAATGGGCATTTGACGTGTATCTGGATAAAACCAAAATCGGTCAGCATACCTTCAAGTTAAATAATGCACAGCAGCTGGTTAGCCAGGCAAAATTTAATGTTAAAGTGTTATTCATTAATGCTTATGACTACCATCATAAAGCCATTGAGAACTGGCAAAATAATTGCTTAACTGCACTAGAGGCAGACACGACAGAAGACAGCGTGTATACCAAGGTAAACGGGCAGCTTAAAGCAGACCAATTTGTAGTGGATAACGGTAAAGAAACGCAGTCGCTTCCCACCTGCCCAATGACGTTTGCCTACTGGAACCAAAAAATCCTGTCACAATCAAAATTGCTTAATCCGCAGAATGCAGATTGGTTGGACACCAAAGTCACAAAACTAGGCACGGAGCTTGTGGATGTGAAAGGTAAAAAGGTGGAAGCGACACGTTATCGATTGAATGCCAGCCTAAACGGGAAACCTAAACTGAATATTGAACTCTGGTACGAAAACGACAGTAGCGACTGGGTTGCGTTAAAGTCGATTACCCCCGAAGGTTACACCATCAATTACAAACTGAAATAAAGCCAAATGATGCTGAATATTTTTAAAAAGTTAATCATCATGACAATTTTTGCCAACTTACTTGCAGGCTGCGCGAGCACATCGCAACCGCAAATTTCAACCGTACCGCAGGTGGATTTACCCAAATTCATGGGCCCGTGGTACGTCATTGCAGCGATTCCAACTGCGATTGAGACTGAGGCTTTCAATGCAGTAGAAAGTTATCAACTCAACAAAGACGGCACTATCGCTACCACCTTCACTTTCAATAAGGGAAGTTTAGATGGCAAAATGAAAACCTATCATCCGCGCGGCTTTGTGGTGGAAAACACCGGAAACGCGCGCTGGGGCATGCAGTTCATATGGCCGATTAAAGCTGAATTCCTGATTGCTTATCTGGATGATGCTTACAGCAAAACCATCATCGCCCGTAATGCGCGTGATTATGTGTGGATTATGGCGCGCGATGCGCATTTGAGTGATGCTGAATATGCAGCACTGGTGCAAAAAGTCGCAGACATGGGTTACGACACCTCAAAATTGCGCAAAGTACCTCATAAGTTGAAATAAGTAGATTAATACCCAGTGAGTATTAAATTTCAGTAAACATTAATTTGTTACTGCTTTAATTATCTCCTCAAACTAAAATTTAAATCGATTAGATTTAATTACCTGTCAGTTAAGTTAATTTTTATTAGTCATATTATCAATTTTTTGATAATCAAAACATCTACCATTTTAGAATTACGCTATGGCACCAAACAGCTGAGATTTTTTGGACTTAAGCGTCGCGTTGCACGACACTATTGATTGTTGTTTAAAACAACATTCACGCATTTGATACAGCAGAAACGGTCATGCAGCCTCAACATCCCCACTCTAAAGATTTTCAACGCTACTACTTGTCAGCACAGTTAGCTATTGTAAATATCTTGAAACAGAAATCCCTGGACAT
Organism: Methylotenera sp.; assembly: GCA_023259635.1. Taxonomy (GTDB): domain Bacteria; phylum Pseudomonadota; class Gammaproteobacteria; order Burkholderiales; family Methylophilaceae; genus Methylotenera. Next base: position 2,784 of record JALRGX010000047.1, read on the forward strand.
AAAAAAGCCTACTCATAAGTGAGCTTAATTTAGATGGTGGCCAGAGGCAGAATCGAACTGCCGACACGAGGATTTTCAGGGCCCACTGGAACTTGAATTGGAGCATTTGTATTTGTGACCTCGTCACCTCTTTTCAATCCTTCAGTAGCATCCATTGCAATGGTTCTAACGGTAGATTCTCCTAAATGCTGGGCAACCTCTAAAACTAGTCTGTTATCTCCATTTTTACATTCTAAAGCTGTTAAAATTTCTGGTAAAGCTCCATCAAATTTTACGTCTACTACCGCTCCAATAACTTGTGTGATTATTCCTTTGCTCATAATTATAAACTCTCTGCTCCTGATATAATTTCTATTAGTTCTTTAGTAATTGCTGCTTGACGGCTTCTATTATACTCAATTGTAA
>JALRGX010000052.1 GCA_023259635.1 Methylotenera sp.
CGGAGAGAATTGCGTTGATCTTCTCGCCTTCTTCCAGCGGGAACAAGTTAACAATCGGCTTGCCACGGCTGATACGGCTGCCTTGCGGTACTTCGTAAACTTTCAGCCAGTAAACACGACCACGGCTAGAGAAGCACAAAATGTAATCATGCGTATTGGCCACAAACATCTTGTCAATAAAGTCATCTTCCTTGGTCGCCATTGCCTGCTTGCCACGTCCGCCGCGCCTCTGGGCACGGTATTCATCCAGTGGCTGCGATTTGATATAACCGGTATGTGACAGCGTCACCACCACATCTTGCGGGGTAATCAAGTCTTCCAGTGAAAGATCCTGTGCATTTGCCACAATCTCACTGCGGCGTTTATCACCAAATTGTTTTTTAATTTCCGCAAGCTCTTCAGAAATGATTGCTGTCACGCGAGAAGCATTAGCCAGGATATCCAGCAAATCGGCAATCACATCCATGACTTCCTTATACTCATTAACAATCTTATCCTGCTCAAGACCAGTTAAGCGCTGCAGGCGCATCTGCAGAATTTCCTGCGCCTGTACTTCACTCAATTTGTAGCCATTAGGGGTCAGACCAAAATTGACATTCAAGCCTTCCGGACGCGCAGCCTCCATTGCTGCCCGCTTCAGCATTTCCTCCACCACTGGCGAGTGCCACGCTTTAGCCATCAAGTCTTTTTTAGCTTCAGGCGGCGTTGGTGCGGCTTTGATGATCGCAATCATCTCGTCCACGTTGGCCAGCGCAACTGCCAAACCTTCCAGGACATGACCGCGCTCACGCGCTTTACGTAGCTCGTATACAGTACGGCGTGTTACTACTTCACGGCGGTGACGCAGGAACGCTTCGAGCATCTGCTTCAGGTTAAGCAGGCGTGGCTGGCCATCAAGCAAGGCCACCATGTTCATACCAAATGTGTCTTGCAGCTGGGTTTGCTTGTAGAGGTTATTCAGGACAACCTCCGGTACTTCTCCGCGTTTAAGCTCAATTACCACACGCATACCTGATTTATCAGACTCATCGCGCAGGTCAGAAATACCTTCAATTTTCTTCTCGTTAACAAGCTCGGCGATTTTCTCAATCAGCGTTTTCTTGTTAACTTGATATGGCAGCTCATCAATGATGATAGATTGGCGACCACCCTTTTCCATGTCTTCAAAGTGGGTGCGGCCACGCATTACCACTCTGCCACGGCCGGTACGATAGCCTTCTTTCACGCCAGTTGTACCGTAGATGATCCCCGCCGTAGGAAAGTCAGGTGCCGGCACCAATTCGATCAACTCTTCAACAGTTGTCTCAGGAGTTTTCAGCAATACAAAACACGCATCCAGCACTTCATTCAGATTATGCGGAGGAATGTTTGTTGCCATACCAACCGCGATACCGGAACTACCGTTAATCAGCAGGTTAGGGATACGTGCCGGCATGATGAGCGGCTCATGTTCAGAGCCGTCATAGTTAGGACCGAAATCAACGGTTTCCTTATCAATATCCGCTAACAATTCGTGTGCAATTTTCGCCATGCGAATTTCGGTATAACGCATCGCCGCAGCATTGTCACCATCTACAGAACCGAAGTTACCCTGCCCATCCACCAGCATATAACGCAGCGAGAAATCCTGAGCCATACGCACAATCGTATCGTAAACAGCGGTATCACCGTGCGGATGGTATTTACCGATCACGTCACCGACAATACGCGCAGATTTTTTGTAAGGCTTGTTGTAATCATTAGATAACTCATGCATCGCATATAAAACGCGGCGATGCACAGGTTTTAAACCGTCTCGCACATCAGGCAATGCGCGACCTACAATTACGCTCATTGCGTAATCAAGGTAAGACCGACGCATTTCATCTTCTAAACTAATCGGAAGGGTTTCTTTAGCGAATTGATCCATATTCTGTCTGACTTTTAATGGTTTTTATGTGAGACAAATTTTAGCATGATTAGCGCGTAAATTAACGGTTTTGACCATACTTTTAGTATTGTTTATGCCGTAAAAAAAACAGGGTAGTTTTACCCTGATTTTTTTACATATTACATTGCTAACTGTTAAAACCAAAAAACACCACTTTATGATTTAACAGAAATTTAAAGCTGCTATTTTGTCAGCAATGCCAAATCAGCCTTCAAATCTTCAATATGCTCCAGCCCTACAGCAATCCTTACCAAACCATCGGTAATACCGGCAATCGCGCGTGCCTCAGGTGTTACACGGCTATGCGTTGTCGAAGCCGGATGCGTGATGGTGCTTTTCGCGTCACCCAGATTAGCTGTTATTGAAATTAACTGCGTTGCATCAATCAATGCCCAAGCTGCTTCCTGCGGCGTTTGCCCGGCTTTAGGTTTTACTTCAAAAGTTACAATGCCACCGCCGTTGGTTTGCTGACGCATTGCCAGCGCATGCTGCGGGTGTGATACCAAGCCCGGATAATGCACACGCGCAACGTGTGGCTGCGCCTCTAGCCAGCTCGCCAATGCAAGCGCACTCTTGGCGTGTGCTTCCATACGCACATGCAGCGTTTCAAGCCCCTTCAAGAATATCCAGGCGTTAAATGCACTCATCGTAACGCCGGCAGTACGCAAGAAGCCATATACAGGCTCCATTAGTGCTTTTGAGCCCAACACCGCACCGCCCAGGCAACGGCCTTGACCATCGATATACTTGGTGGCAGAGTGAATCACAACATCAGCACCAAGAGACAAAGGCTGCTGAATTGCCGGTGTACAGAAACAATTATCTACCACAAGATATGCACCTGCCAGATGTGCAATATCAGCCAGCGCCTGAATATCACAAACTTCAGTCATCGGGTTAGAAGGTGTTTCCACAAAGAAAAGTTTGGTTTTATCTGTAACTGCCGCCTGCCACGCATCAGGGTCAGTCAACGACACGAATGTTACATCCAACCCCCAGCGCTTAAGAATATTGCCAAACAATTGCACACTGGTGCCAAAAATACTGCGCGACGCAACCACATGATCACCGGCAGAACACAAGCCCATGACGCAAGCCAAAATAGCAGACATCCCGCTAGAGGTTGCAACGCACTGCTCTGCCCCCTCAAGTGCAGCCAGCTTATTCTGGAACATAGTTACAGTCGGATTGGTAAAACGGGAATAAATATTACCCGGCTCGGTACCGCCAAAGCGCGCTGCTGCCTGCGCAGCACTTTTAAACCTGAAGCTGGAGTTCAGGAATAACGCTTCTGAGTTCTCTCCGTATTCTGTCGCTTCACTACCGGCACGCACACTTAATGTTTCTGGGTGATATTGTATTTTGCTCATATTGCTGCTTTCGATATATCCATAAAAAATAAAAGACCCGTTATAGCACCTAGCTAAAACGGGTCTTTTTTTACTCGCTTTAGCTGTATTTATAATGCGCCCGCAAGCTGAGTGTGGCCTTGATTAATGTTGGCAAACTCAAATCAGCGCAATTTCATGGTAGTACTCAAGCAAAGCTGAGTCAAGTGTTGGCAGCATAAATAGTTGATAATATTTAAGTGCTTTCTTCCACTTGCAAATCGTTAGTATTAATCAGATTCAAATCCAGCTGAGTAATCGAATTTGCCGGTTTATGACTTTTTTTACCATCGGCACGTACAGCTTCGATTTTTGCCAGATATTCCTCAGTAATATCACCTGTAACATATTTTCCATCAAAACATGAACAGTCAAATGCCTTGATATTTGGATTCCTTAATTTGATATCTTCAATAAGCGCATCTAAATCCTGGTAAATAAGGGCATCAGCACCAATTTCCTTACAGATTTCTTCATCACTGCGGTTTGTGGCCAGCAATTCGTCACGGCTAGGCATGTCAATGCCATACACGTTAGGAAAACGTACAGGAGGTGCCGCAGAGGCAAAGTAGACCTTATTGGCACCAGCATCACGCGCCATCTGTACAATTTGCTGGGAAGTGGTACCACGTACAATGGAGTCATCTACCAGCAATACATTCTTGCCTTTGAATTCAATGCCGATAGGATTCAGTTTCTGGCGCACAGATTTTTTTCTTAACGCTTGACCGGGCATAATAAAGGTACGGCCAATGTAACGGTTTTTAATAAAACCTTCACGGTAATCCAGGCCTAGAGCCAGGCCGACTTGCAGTGCACTTGGTCGACTTGTATCGGGGATAGGAATAACCACGTCAATTTTCTTGTCAGCCCATTCACGTTTAATTTTATCTGCCAGACTCTTCCCCATATCCAGGCGAGTCTGATATACCGAAACACCATCAATCACAGAGTCTGGACGTGCCAGATAAACATATTCAAAGATACACGGATTTAATTTGGCATCGTCTGCACATTGACGAGAGAAAAAATTGCCATTCATATCGATAAACACAGCTTCACCAGGCTCAACATCACGCACAATCTGGAAACCCAGCACATCCAGCGCAACACTCTCTGAAGCTACAATATATTCCGTACCTTTATCTGTTTCGGCCTTACCTATGACAAGCGGACGTATGCCGTTAGTATCCCTGAATGCGAGCAGGCCAAAATTTGCAATCATGGCTACTACGCCATAAGCACCCTTGCAGCGCTTATGCACTCCGGCAACTGCATCAAAAATCATATCGGTATTTAATGCAGCATTACGTGAGGTCTTCTCAATTTCATGCGCAAGCACGTTAAGTAAAACTTCAGAATCAGAATTGGTATTGATATGACGCAAATCCTGACGGAACATTTCAAACTTTAATTGTTCTGAGTTGGTCAGGTTACCGTTATGCCCAAGCACAATACCAAAAGGAGAGTTCACATAAAAGGGTTGTGCCTCAGCGGCATTTGAAGAGCCTGCAGTCGGATAACGGACATGCGCAATGCCGGCATTACCCACTAAATTACGCATATGGCGGGTTTGGAACACATCTTTCACCAACCCGTTATTTTTATGCATAAAAAATGTATTGCCATCACAGGTAACTATGCCTGCAGCGTCCTGCCCCCTGTGCTGCAACACCAGCAAACCATCATACAACAACTGATTAACTGGATTTTTACCAACAATGCCTATAATTCCACACATGTATTGAACCTTAACTGATTAATTGCACATTTAAAAAATAATAAACTTTTAGTCATATTTAACATGCTTGACAATCCCCTCAGGTAGCCAAGGCAGCATATTGATGACCAACACCTCGATTGGTGAACTGAACATTGCATTTTTCCATCTTGCGTCTTTAGGCAACTCAGTCAGCCCGGCGAGGAATACCAGGACACAAACAATCAGCAGGCCTTTAAACACACCAAACATAGCGCCTAATAAACGGTCAAGCCATCCCAGGCCGATTTTTTTAAAGACTGCAGAAATTGCTATTGCAAGTAAAGTAGAAAGTAAAAGTGTTGCTAAAAAAAGTACAAGAAATGCAGCAAGAATACGCAGTGAATCCGTAGGAATACCTACCGGCATCATAGGCAACAATTCACCAGTGTAAGTTCTGCCTACATAAAACGCAGCTACCCAACCAAGAATTGACAAGACCTCCTTGACCAAACCTCGCATCATACTCAATATGACCGACAATCCTATGATTGCAAGTACAGCATAATCAAATACCGTCATCGTTTTTATCTCAACTGCAACTGACCAACCAGGCCAAAATAAATACTTGGAACGTAGCTTATCAACACGTTATTCATTACTAATGACAATACCAGACAATCCAATTTCTTTAATCTTTACTAATGCAGCAACAGCTTCCTGACGAGAATTAAAATTGCCGGCTTTAAGACGTAAACTTTCACCCTTGGGAGTTTCTACTTTTTCAGTACGTGTGGCAAACCCAGCTTGCTTTAACTGCTGCTGTAATCGATTAACATTAGCAGCATCGGAATAAACACCAACCTGTACCGTAAATGATTCTTCCGACGTAACGGGCGTCTTCACCTCTGCCTTGACTGCCTCAGGTGCCTTTACCGTTATTTTTTTTTCAGATTGAGAAGCTAAAGCAGTGACTTGCTCTTTTTTAACACTGACTTCTTCAGGTGATATATTGTCGTTTTTTTCATTTACTGACCCAACCGCCACATTTTGCGGCAATTGCTCCTGATTAACAGGAAATTCATTGGCTGCAAGCGAATCAGGATTGGTATTCGTCATTTCAGGCATCGTGATTTTAATTGACTCCTGCTGAGCCAGGAGTGCACGATCCTGCAATATCTGCGGCAGAATAATTACCATTAATAGTACAAGTGCTATAGCCCCAACCAGACGGCGGCGCGCCCTCTTTCTTAGCGTTAGCTCCTGCTCATTCGGTAAATCAGGTGGCATCACTGCTTCCTTCAAAAATGGATATCTGCATAATCGTTTAGGTACTGCATTACATCTGAAACAGTAAAGAAGGAACCAAACACGATTATTTTATCATTTTCGTTTCTATCAATACAGACTTCCGTATCAATACAAGCTTGTTTACATGCATCTGCAGCTGTATCGAATATTTTAATTTTCGCTTGCGGCACAGCGTCTATAACCACATTAACCAGCTCACTTACAGGCGCACTACGGATATGATCAATACCTGCAATATACCAAAAGTCGATCTCGTCTTTTACAGCATTTACAACACCCTTAATATCTTTATCTACCAACATGGCAAACACGGCAATGGTTTTTCCAGCCTTAATAATATTTTTATTAGCAGACTTTGTTTTCAGGTTATTTGCCAGCGCCTCTGCGGCATGCGGGTTATGCGCAACATCTAGAATTATCAAAGGCGACCTTGAAACAGTCTGAAAACGACCAGCCAGCTTTACTTCCGTCATAGCATTCGCTATCGCCTGATGCCCGACAGGTAAAACAGGCTGTAACGATTGTACAGCGGCAATAGCACACGATGCATTCATCAACTGATAGCTACCCTCTAGCGCAGGCAGAGGCAGCGCATATACCACTTGCTGCCCTTCCAAATAATGCCAGCCCGATGTAGCTAACTCATAATTAAACTCATGACGTATGCACCTTAAGTCAGAACCTATCTTATGTGCATAGGAGATTAAACTTACCGGCGGGGTCAAATCACCACAGATAGCAGGAATAGAGGCACGATAAATACCTGCTTTTTCGGCACCGACGCTCTCACGCGTATTCCCCAGAAACTCCTGATGGTCAAGATCAATGCTGGTGACAATTGCACAATCAGGTTCAAATGCGTTGACGGCATCCAGGCGGCCGCCCAAACCGATCTCAAGCACCGCAATATCAATTTTTGACTGGGAAAAATGCCATATTGCCGCAAGCGTGCCTACTTCGAAGTAGGTCAGTGCAACTTCATCATCTTCGCTGTTCAGGCCTAATCTTGCCTGCTCAATTGCCGCAAATGCCGTACAAAGATCTTTATCACTGGTCTCATTGCCATTAATACGCACCCTCTCGTTATATCGCAACAGATGTGGAGACGTGTAACAACCTACTTGATAACCAGCCTGCTTATATATCTGTGCCAGCATTGCACAAGTTGAACCTTTGCCATTAGTACCGGCAACAGTAATAATTTTGAAATCTGGTTTTAATGCAAGACGCTGAATAACCAGCTTGACTCGCTCCAAACCCATTGCTATTGCTTTAGGATGGAGCTGTTCAATATGGCTCAACCATGCAGCCAAGTTTCTTTGTGCCATATTTGATGCCAGATGTTTAGACATGCAATGCTATCTCTATCCCCACAGATACCTTCAAGACAAGTGCATAGATAGCAAATTTAACTGACAGCATGCACGATCTTGATTAGGCAGCAGCTGGCCGACGCATTAATTTAGATAAAAGCGAAGCAAGTTTGTTACGCATTTCACGACGGTCAACGATCAAGTCGATTGCACCATGCTCCAATAAAAACTCTGCACGCTGAAAACCGTCCGGCAAGGTTTCGCGAACGGTCTGCTCAATCACACGTGGGCCTGCAAAGCCAATCAACGCCTGTGGCTCCGCTACAATCACATCACCTAGCATGGCAAAACTTGCTGATACGCCACCCATAGTAGGGTCGGTCAATACTGATATATAAGGCAAACCTGCGTTACTTAGCTGTGTAAGTGCCGCACTGGTCTTGGCCATCTGCATAAGAGATAGCAATCCCTCCTGCATACGCGCACCGCCGCTGGCTGATATACAGATAAACGCCATCTTGTTATCTATAGCCGCCTGCACCCCACGCGCAAATCGCTCGCCCACAACCGAGCCCATTGAACCACCCATATATTTGAATTCAAATGCTGCAGCTACTACGGGAACTCCCTTAATCGCGCCCTGCATCACAATCAATGCATCTTTTTCATTTACGGCCTTTTGTGATTCCCTGATGCGTTCGGAATAATTCTTACTATCCCTGAATTTCAAGGGATCTATTGGCTGGACATTCGCACCGACTTCGAACTGGCCTTCTGCATCCAGCAACTGCAATAATCGCGCACGCGCGCCAATACGATTATGATGGCTGCACTTCGGACAGACCTCGGCATTATCTTCAAGATCTTTACGATAAAGCACAGATTGACATGCTGGACACTTGATCCACAAGCCTTCTGGAACAGTTTTTTTATCAGCCCCAACAACACGTTTAATTTTTTGCGGTAATTTATTTAACCATCCCATTTTGTGCATCCTTTATTTTTTAGCAGCATCAACTGCTGTTTTGAGTTCAGTCATCAGCGCAGAGACATTGTCCAGCAGATTATCATCATTGGAAGCCTCAATTACTTGCACCATGCGGCTGCCAACAACGACAGCATCTGCTATCGCAGCTGTAGCCTGTGCTGTAGCTGCATCACGAATACCAAAACCCACACCTACCGGCAAATCGGTTTGTTGACGGATTGAAGCAACACGCTTTGAAACTTCCTCAATATTCAAGTTCGCGGCGCCTGTAACACCTTTTAATGAGACGTAGTAAATAAAACCGCTTGCCTGGCTTACAATCAGGTCAACACGCGTCGGTTCAGTCGTCGGTGATAATAAAAATACCGGGTCAATATCACGTGAGCGCAACGCTTTAACAAAGTCACCGCATTCCTCCGGTGGGTAATCAACAGTAATCACACCATCCACATCCGCAGCTTTAGCCCGGTCAGCAAAAACTGTTGCGCCGATAGCCTCGATCGGGTTTGCGTAACCCATCAAAATAATCGGTGTTTTCTGATCGGTTTGACGAAACTCCTTAACCATATCAAGCACTGCAGTCAAACCCACTTTATGCACCAAGGCACGCTCACTGGCACGCTGGATTACCGGACCATCCGCCATAGGATCAGAAAACGGCACGCCTAACTCAATCATATCAGCACCATGTTTAACCAATGTGTGCATTAAATTGACAGTATGTTTGGGGTGTGGATCACCGGCTGTAATGTAAGGAATTAAAGCAGTTTTACCTTGCTGTTTTAAGGTAGAAAAAGTTGATTGAATACGTGACATAGATAGTTTTTTTATATAATTCTGGATGTTATAGGATTAATTTACAACGTAATGTTTGCCAGCTTGGCTACAGTATTGATGTCTTTATCACCGCGACCAGACAAGTTAACCAAAACAATTTGATCCTTGCTCATGGTTTTAGCCAGCTTTTCAGCATAGGCCAATGCATGGCTAGACTCTAATGCTGGGATAATGCCTTCTGTGCGACATAAATTGTGGAATGCCGCCATCGCTTCATCATCTGTAATAGCCACATATTCAGCACGTTTAATATCTTTCAGCCATGCGTGCTCAGGCCCAACACCAGGATAGTCCAAACCAGCAGAGACAGAATGTGTTTCGATAATCTGGCCGTCAGCATCCTGCATCAGGTAAGTACGATTGCCATGCAATACCCCTACCGGGCTATTCGCTGTCAATGGTGCAGCATGCATGCCTGACTCGATACCATGACCGGCAGCCTCAACACCAATCAAACGGACATTCGGTACATCGATATAAGGATAGAAAATACCCATTGCATTAGAACCGCCACCGACACACGCAACAACAGCATCTGGTTGATGACCAACCATCTCCATCATTTGCTCTTTAGCTTCAACACCAATCACAGACTGGAAATCACGCACCATCATCGGATATGGGTGCGGACCTGCAACGGTACCAATAATATAGAAAGTATTGTGTACATTGGTAACCCAGTCGCGCATCGCCTCATTCAAAGCATCCTTAAGCGTTTTGGAACCACTTTCAACCGGCACCACAGTAGCACCCAGCAATTTCATCCTGAACACATTAGGTGCCTGACGCTTTACATCTTCACTTCCCATGTAGACCACACACTCAAGGCCGAGACGAGCTGCAATTGTTGCAGTTGCCACACCATGCTGGCCAGCACCGGTTTCTGCAATCACGCGAGGCTTACCCATACGCTTGGCTAATAATGCCTGACCAATGGTATTGTTGATTTTATGCGCACCTGTATGGTTCAAGTCTTCACGTTTCAGGTAAATCTGTGCACCGCCAACTTTATCTGACAAGCGCTTAGCGTGATAAATTGGACTTGGACGACCAACAAAATGCTTCAAATCATAATGAAACTCGGCCAGAAATTCTGGATCATGACGGTACTTATCGTACATCACGCGCAGCTCTTCAAGCGCCTCAACAAGAGTTTCCGCTACAAATGTTCCACCATATTGGCCAAAATGCCCACGTGCATCCGGCATGTCATATAACTGCATTATTCGCTCTCCAATAAACCTGTGCGGTTAAACCTACTGTATATAAACCTGTTGCATAAATGTAGCAATTTTTGCTGCATCTTTTATTCCTTTTTTGATTTCAACCCCACCACTCACATCTACTGCGTATGGTTTAACCTGACTGATTGCCTGCGCTACATTTCGCGCATTCAGACCGCCTGCAAGTATGACCGGCTTCTCAAGTCCGGCCGGAATTAAACTCCAGTCAAACACATGACCAGTACCACCTGCAACACCATCCGTATATGTATCAAGCAGCAATGCTTTTGATGCGGAAAAATCTTTTGCACATTGTATCAAATTTGTATCGGACTTAACGCGTATTGCCTTGATAAATGGCAAACCATAACTTTCACACTCTTGCGGAGTTTCATCGCCATGAAATTGCAGCAAATCCAACTTCACTTGTGAAATAACATTACGCACGAAATCTGGGGCTGCATTCACAAACAATCCAACCACTGTCACGAAAGCCGGTATTTTATTTGCAATTTCAGCAGCTTTCGCAATTTGAACATTACGTGGACTAGGCTCATAAAAAACCAGGCCTATCGCATCAGCCCCTTTTTCTACCGCACTAAGAGCATCCTCAACACGCGTGATTCCACAAATTTTAACTCTTACTCTCAATCCATTACCCCTATCACTTGCCCGCTAGCAAGAAAGCGCCATTGTAACGCTAAATTAACACATGCAAGCCATCCTGCGCATTTGTTGAAGGCACCCCCCATTTTTCATCATACCCTACCCCCGTTAAATAAAGCCCGTAAGGTGAAAATGTCGGGGGCGATAATGTGCGGTCTCGCTTCTGCAGCAGCTCCTTGATGTAACAAGGCGGATGAGCGCCTTTACCCACATAAATTAGCGCTCCAATCATATTTCTTACCTGATGCTGCAAAAATGCATTGGCAGAAAAAGAAAATACAAAATAACGGCCTGACCTTTGAATTTCCGCGCGCGTCAAAGTTCTGATAGGTGACTTAGCCTGACACTCAGACGCGCGAAACGCACTAAAATCATGCTCACCTAACAAATACCCCGCTCCTTCCTGCATGGCAGCAAAATCAAGCGGCAAATGAAACCAGCCAGCTTTATTCGCCATTAAGGCAGACGCTACCGGTGCGTTATAAAGCAAGTATTGGTAACTGCGACTAAACGCCGAGAATCTCGCATGAAATTCTTCATCAACAACATGTGCCCACTCCACCCTGACCGTATCCGGCAAATTTGCATTTACACCACGCACCCAGGCAGATAATGGGCGCTCAGCCTGCGTCTCAAAATGCACCACCTGACCTAATGCATGCACACCTGTATCTGTACGCCCTGCAGCATGCACTCTGATAACATGCTGAGCTATTGCAGCTATTGCTGATTCCAGTGCATCCTGCACACCACAAGCGGATGGCTGACTCTGCCACCCACAAAACTGCGATCCGTCATAAGACACGCCTAATGCAACTCTCATGCAAAGCCTCGGTAAATCATAAAAACAATCATCGCTGATAACAGAAACAGCATCAGCTTATCTAGCAAATTAAATGGCAGTTTCTGGAATGAAACTATATTTTCTTGTGGTAAGTTTGCTATATACCCATCAATTTCATCCAGCAGCTTAAAATTAAAATTACTTTTATCTTGCGCGGCCAGATCCTCAACATAATCCAGAGTAAGCATCAGTCTCGCTGAAAACCGCTCGACATTTAAACCTATATACTTGAATGGGCTTAACAACATATACAAGCCCAGCATCATTTGTTCCCTTAGGCTGCTCGTCAACAATAAGCTCAACGCTGCCAATGCTATCAATAACTTCTCAACTTGTATTAAGCCAAATCGCAACCCTTCGTAAGTTGGCGCGAAATTAACAGGAAACTGTGGCAATAGTTCTCCTGGGGTACCAAATGCATAAATAATTAATATAGATAAAAATAGCCAACGCATACGCCGAACTGCATGCAAAAAACTCTGGACTTTCAGGCTGAAAGTTAGCACAAAAGAAAAAACTGTGATGGAAAACAACATGGCGCTACTAGCCATGCTAATGATTAATAATACTGATATAAAACACAAAATCTTTACTAAGGGGTGCATGTATATCTGTTTAATGTTAATAATCGATTCATAATTGAAATAATACTATTATTAGCTATAACCGCTCATTGTTATTTAATAAAAAAGCCGAGCATTAAGCTCGGCTTTTTTATTAGCAATACAAGCTAAGCAAGACTTGCTAACAACTTTTCAGCTGCTGACCGCTGTTGTGGCCCGCCTTCTTTTAGAACTTCGTCCAACAAGTCTCGAGCACCTTCAATATCTTCCATATCAATATAAACTTTAACCAGATCCAGCTTGATATCAACATCAGGATTTTCATTTGCAATCACAGCAGGTGCCTCTGTCATCATATCCGACACTGATGTCTCGGCAGAGGCTTGGAAAGAGGTTTCGGTTGCATGAGACTCATTGCCCCCCATATCCAGACTAATAGCTGAAAAATCAAAGTTATTAGCCTCATTTTGATTCGAGCTATTAGACTCCTGATCTTCCACAATAGGCTCTTGTACATCGGTTAACGGCAAATCAAATGATATTTCTTCTGGATTTTCATTATCAGGCTTTACGGTTGCAGCGTCTTCACTGTCGAAATCAAGACTCAAGCCTTCAAGCGCACTAACAACTTCCTGCTTTTCTTCACTAGCATCAATCGGCACCTCACCAAAGCCCTCAAAATTAACATCCATTGCATCTAGTGCGCTAGACTCTGTTTTCCCCTCTTCATCAGGCACTGCGGCATTCGCAAATCCTTCAAAATTAAAATCAGATGCTGTAACCGCCCCTTCAGCTTCCTCTATAGTTGGCACTTCAATTTCAGCCTCAACATCAGGCTTTTCTGTAAAGTTAAAATCCAATCCCGCTATTGCATTTGAATCGTCTGCCAAAGCGGTCACTGCCAATTCAGCATCCTGATTACTGCCTGATATATCTGGCAACTCAAAAGTAGAAATATTTTCTTGCTGATCTGCCATATCAAGCGAAGGCTCTTTATCTGCATCAGAAGACGCTTCAGCGCCCAAAGTAAATGACCCCAAATCCGGGAAGTCAAAATCCACAGAGTTATCTGCTGTTGCGTTAGTATCTTCTGCGGCAGCAGCAATGTTGTCTGCATTCTCAGCTATCAAGGAGCTTTCTACAGCACTAGAGGCAGATTCATTATTCTCGCTCCCAAAATCAAAAGATACATTTTGAATTGCATTTTGATCTGGTGTTGCACTCTGCATTACCGGTAAAGACTGAGCGTCAGTCTCTAACTTGGTTTTTTCATCGAATGAAAAAACCAAGTCCTTATCTAGATCCAAATCTGCAGAACTGGCATCAGTATCGGCTTCAGACGCCCTGACTGGAGTCACTGATGAAGATACCTGACTCAGGTCATAAAGCGGGTTATCCGGCTCAACCGTAGCGCCTAGTTCAGCAACTTTTGCCCACGTTGGATCATCAGAACCCAGTGTAGTATAAAGCTCGCCAGCAATAGCTTCGAATGCGGAAACATCTTTTCTTGCAGCATACATTTCGAGTAGTTTCAAATGCAGCTCATAGCGATTAGGCTCTTTTGAAATGGCGTCCTTAAGTATTTCTTCAGCCTGTGCATCACGCCCATAGGCCATGTAAACTTCAGCTTCCGCAATTGGATCGACATCATTAGTATCAATCATAGTGCCATCAGCACTTTGAGCAAAGTCTGTTAAAAATGAGGTGTCTGCTGAGCTTGTAGCATTGCCAGTCGTATTACCAAACACGGTATTCGCACGGAGACCCCCTGAAGTCAAGATGCCGCGTTCAAAACTATCAAGCCCTTTTCTACGTTTATTGCGTAAATACACCCATCCAGCACCTAGCAGGGCAACCAGACCAGCACCACCCAACATGAACAGGTTAACGCTTTCTAGCAGGCTATCCAGAAATGACGGTTCCGGTTCAGGTTGCACTGGTGTAATAACAGGTTTTACTTTTTTAACAACTTTAGGCGTATCTTTTGTTGCTTCTGGTGCTTGAGTTGCAGCAGGTTCGGCAACTACAGGAGGAACTGCTGTAACATTTGTTTCTGATGCAGCTGCAGTAGCAGATTCGGGGGAGGATGCTGATTGAGGAGCGACTGCAGGCTGCTTACTTACTGCGACATTGCCAGCTGCATCAGCGTTCTTCTGCATATCTGCCATTGTTTGACTTTTTAAAGCCAACAGCTTTTGCATATCAGCGATTTGAGATTCCAATGCTGCTGCCCGCTCCTGCGCTTCTTTCAGTGCTTTCTCACGCGCCGTAGCCTCCTCTTGTAATGCTAAAAACTTTGCATCGGCTTCGGCACCGGCTTTACCTGATTGTGCTGCAACCTTACCGCCAGCAGACAACTTAACGACATCCTGAGGGCCGGACTTGATTGCTTCAGCTTTATCTTCAGCCGAAGCAATCTTGCCGGAAGCAGACTGTTTATGTTCAGTTTCCTCAGCCACTGGAGCCGCCAAAACATTACCGGCAAGACTATTACGATACGCATTCCAATTGGCAGAATGCACCTTAACCTCTTTTGTCGCTTGCTGAGAGCTTATTGCTGTCAGAGACTCTTTCGACGGTACTTTAATGATCTGACCAACCTTCAGTCGGTTCATGTTTCCATCAACGAAGGCATTCTTATTAGCCTCAAACAACCCGATCAACATCTGATCCAGGCTAACACCTTCAACCTGCATCTCTTTTGCTATTGAATTTAGCGTGTCACCATGTCTGGTGGTCACTTCAGGAGTTTCATTTGCCGCACCAGAAATACCTTTTTGAGTACTTACGCCAGCCTGATCAGTAATATCGGCAACCCGCTTTTTACGATTGCTTTTATCCACAATATGCTGTTGCATTTCATGCACAGCAGAATCTTCTGCTGTAGAGGCGATAGTGGGACTTGATTCGACAGTAGCCTTATTAGAAACTGATTTACTTATCAGCTCATCACTGAGAGACTGTTTATATCCGGGAGGATCCAGCAAGATCGTATATTCACGCAACAGGCGCCCTGATGCCCAATCAACCTGAATCAGCATATCAAGATAGGGGTCATCGATCGGCTGCAATGATCGCAACCTTAATACCGGAGAACCATCCGGATTTTTTGCAAGTTCCACTCTGATATTATTGTGCACACTAAGGCGTGGAATACCTTGCAGTGCATAAGCTTCTTCTGATGCAATCACTGCTGATAACGACGAAAGCTCATCCGGAGTTACTGATATTAGATCAATTTCAGCTTTAAGCGGCTCTCCTAGACCAGAATTAACGCTAAGCTTCCCCAAGCCCGCGGCTAATCCGTAAATTGGCATGAACGCCAGGCAGACCGCTAATGATATTTTACTTATTCTAGACTTATGCACATTGCTACCTTTTATCGAACTGATTTCTGCAATATGAAAATAACATCAAATAGTTAGCTATGCAAGCTCATAATGCACATTATATTCACGGGCTATCTAACTGCAATTTATCAAAGTTATAACATAACAATAGGCGTAAGTTAACAGTTATTTACTTTTCTATTAGAATCCGCAACATACGACGCAAAGGTTCCGCTGCGCCCCACAACAATTGATCACCAACAGTAAAAGCTGATAAGTAATCATTTCCCATATTAAGTTTGCGCAAACGGCCAACCGGCGTGGTCAATGTGCCAGTCACTGCAGCAGGCGTAAGCTCTTTCATGCTTGCTTCACGCTCGTTAGGAACAACCTTTGCCCACTGGTTAGCCTCTGCCAACATTTGATTAATCTCATCCAGAGGCACATCTTTCCTGAGTTTAATGGTTAAGGCCTGGCTATGACAGCGCATCGCGCCAATGCGAACGCATAAGCCATCAATCAAAACCGGATTGGCTTCACGCCGAAGGATCTTATTAGTTTCAGCACCACCCTTCCACTCCTCCTTACTTTGGCCATTGCCCAGGTCTTTATCAATCCATGGAATCAGGCTACCAGCAAGTGGCACTCCAAAATGCGCTGTCGGGAACTCTTTGTCACGAAGCGTACCTGCCACTTCGCGATCAATGTCGAGAATTGCTGAAGCTGGGTCTTTCAAAAAGTCGCTCGCAACACGATGCGCTTCACCCATTTGCTTGAGCAATTCACGCATATTCTGCGCACCGGCACCAGATGCTGCCTGATAGGTCATCGACGTTGCCCACTCTATTAGATCAGCCTTAAACAGGCCATTCAATGCCATCAGCATTAATGACACAGTACAATTACCGCCCACCCAGTTTTTAGTACCCTGCTGCATCGCATCCTTAATTACATGCATATTGACCGGGTCAAGAATGATTACGGCATCTTTTTCCATGCGCAGCGTAGAAGCAGCGTCAATCCAATGACCACTCCAGCCTGCATTTCTTAATTTTGGAAATATTTCAGTGGTGTAATCGCCGCCCTGGCAAGATACGATAGCATCCATCGCTTTAAGCGCATTGATATCCTTGGCATCCAACAAAGCTGGCGTTTCTTTCCCTACATTAGGGCCTTTGCCGCCGACTTGTGAGGTAGTAAAAAATTGCGGCTCTATCAGCGCAAAATCATTTTCTTCCATCATGCGCTGCATAAGTACAGAACCAACCATACCACGCCAACCAATAAAACCGACCTTTAACATTTTAATTTTCCAATTTTAAATTTACCCAGATACCAAACCTGAAACATCAAACTCGGTTCAGCAAATTGTTCTTACAAGATTATGTACAGATTAAATGTAGCATTAAAGCGCTGCGACCACAGCATCACCCATAGCTGCGCATCCAACCTTATTGCAACCTTCAGTCCAAATATCAGCGGTCCTGAAACCTTGAGCTAAAGCTTCTTTCACCGCATCTTCAATTCGTTGTGCATTGGCCTCATCGTTAAACGTATAACGCAACATCATGGCCGCAGATAAAATCGTTGCTAACGGGTTAGCCACATCCTTACCGGCAATATCTGGCGCAGAACCATGGCTTGGCTCATACATACCTTTGTTATTCGCATCCAAAGAAGCTGAAGGCAGCATGCCGATAGATCCGGTGAGCATAGAAGCCTCATCAGACAGAATGTCCCCGAAGATATTACCGGTTACCATAACATCAAACTGCTTCGGCGCACGAATCAACTGCATTGCAGCGTTATCCACATACATGTGGCTCAACTCTACTTCCGGGTAATCTTTAGAAATTTCAATCATGACCTGACGCCATAACTCGGTAGCTTCAAGTACGTTGGCTTTATCTACTGAACACACTTTTTTATTACGCTTCATGGCAATATCAAATGCCACTTTACCGATACGGCGAATTTCAGACTCCGAATAACGCATGGTGTTAACACCTTCACGCTCACCATTTTCCAGCGTACTGATGCCTCGTGGCTGGCCGAAATAAATATCACCGGTCAGTTCACGCACAATCATGATATCAAGACCAGAAACCACTTCCGGTTTTAATGTTGATGCTGATGCCAGTTCAGGGTACAGCAACGCAGGACGCAAGTTCGCAAACAGGTTAAGTTCTTTACGGATACGTAACAAACCGCGCTCTGGACGTAAATGACGCTCCAATTTATCATATTTCCAGTCACCAACTGCCCCCAGCAACACAGCATCAGCCTCTTTTGCCAGTTTCAGCGTAGACTCTGGCAATGGATCGCCAGCAAACTCATAACCAGCACCGCCAATAGGCGCTTCTGTCATTTCAATATTTAAATCCAGCGCCTTTAATACTTTAACAGCTTGAGCAACAATTTCCGGACCGATACCATCACCTGGCAACACTGCAATTTTCATGAACTTACTTTCTTAAACTTTAATGTAATCAAATACTGAACTAGGCAAACAACCAAGGCTGGGCTTGACGATGCCTGGTCTCAAATGCCTTAATCTTTTCCTGCTGCTGCATCGTCAAACCGATATCATCCAAACCATTCAACAAACAATGTTTGCGGAAGGCATCCACTTCAAACGGATAAATCTCTCCGCTTGGCGTAGTCACCGTCTGGGCTGTCAGGTCAACATTCAGCACATAGCCCTCGTTTGCGGCCACTTGCTTGAACAATGCGTCAACGATTTCAGCGCTTAACACGATGGGTAGCATGCCGTTTTTAAAGCAGTTATTAAAGAAAATGTCTGCAAAGCTAGGGGCGATAATGACTTTAAAACCATAATCTTCCAACGCCCATGGCGCATGCTCGCGACTTGAGCCGCAGCCAAAGTTTTCACGTGCAAGTAAAATGCTTGCACCCTGATAACGCTGTTGATTAAGCACAAAGTCCTTATTCAACGGACGCTTGGAATTGTCCATCCCTGGCTCGCCACGATCCAGATAACGCCACTCGTCAAAAGCATTCGGGCCGAAACCGCTACGCTTAATGGATTTCAAAAACTGTTTAGGGATAATTGCATCCGTATCCACATTAGCGCGGTCTAACGGTGCAACTAAACCTTTTAATTGCGTAAAAGCTTGCATGTTATTTTCTTAAATGATGTATTTTTAAAAAGGTGATTTTACTTGGTCGATTTTTGAATCGCCTCACCGCCCTTTTCGATATCTTTACCAAGGCCTTGTACAGTATTGCAAGCTGTTAATGCGGCTGCAATCACCACCAAAAAGAATACTTTTTTCATAAACTTAAATTTCCTTCAATATAATAGTTAATTACAAAGTTCTCACATCAACAAAATGACCTGCAACCGCTGCTGCTGCTGCCATTTCAGGACTTACCAGATGCGTGCGGCCACCTTGACCTTGACGCCCCTCAAAATTACGGTTTGAAGTAGAAGCACAACGCTCACCCGGCTCCAACTTGTCAGCATTCATCGCCAAACACATTGAGCAGCCCGGTTCGCGCCATTCAAAACCAGCCTCTTTAAAAATTTTATCCAGGCCTTCTTGTTCCGCCTGTGCTTTTACCAAACCGGAACCTGGTACAACCATTGCCAATTTAACGTTAGGAGCGATATGTTTGCCTCTGGCAACTGCTGCTGCAGCGCGCAAATCTTCAATGCGTGAATTCGTGCACGAGCCGATAAATACCTTATCAATAGCGATATCAGTAATTGCTGTATTTGCAGTCAGCCCCATGTAGGCATAGGCACGCTCCCAATCACCGCGCTGTACATCATTTTTGGCCATATCGAGACTAGGCACTTTACCATCAATGCCAACAACCATTTCCGGTGAAGTACCCCAAGTGACTTGCGGTTGAATTTCTTCAGCCTTCAGCGTGACTGTTGCATCAAACTCAGCACCTTCATCACTATGCAAGGTATTCCAGTATGTAACTGCCGCATCCCATTGTTGAGCTTTAGGTGCAAACGGGCGGCCTTTAACATAATCAATTGTAATCTGATCAACCGCAACCATACCCGCTCTAGCGCCTGCCTCAATCGCCATATTGCATAGCGTCATACGGCCTTCCATACTCAGCCCGCGAATTGCAGAGCCCGCAAATTCAATTGCGTAACCGGTACCACCTGCCGTGCCAATCTTACCGATGATTGCAAGCGCTACATCTTTAGCTGTCACACCTTTATGCAGTTCACCTTCAACATTCACCAGCATTGCCTTGGATTTCTTTTGCACCAGACACTGAGTTGCCATCACATGCTCAACCTCAGAAGTACCAATGCCATGTGCAAGGGCACCGAATGCGCCGTGTGTACTGGTATGAGAATCACCACAAACCACAGTCATGCCCGGCAATGTTGCTCCTTGCTCCGGGCCAATCACATGCACAATACCCTGACGCAGATCATTCATTTTAAATTCAGTCAGACCGAAGTCGGCGCAGTTCTCATCCAAAGTTTCCACTTGTAAACGAGAGATTGGATCAACAATACCAGCCACACCAGAACTTCTGTCAGTTGTAGGCACGTTATGATCAGGCACTGCCAGTACTGAGTTAATACGCCATAATTTCCTGCCAGCAAGCTTCAATCCCTCAAAAGCCTGTGGGCTGGTCACTTCATGCACCAAATGCCGGTCAATATAAATCAACGCAGTGCCATTTTCTTCAGTCACCACGTGGGAATCAAACAATTTGTCGTATAACGTTTTTGCCATAATTCTCTGCTTAAAGGCAGCTCACAACCTGAGCTTGCTTAATCTCTAAAGTTACCAAATTGCAACGGAAAATCCGTTACGTTCTTTTTAACGAATGCAATTGCATCCTGCAACACATCGCGTTTTACACCATTTACACGCACCGTATCACCCTGGATACTGGCCTGTACCTTCATGCCGGAATCCTTAATCAGCTTTGTGATACGCTTGGCCAGATCACTATCAATACCTGCACGTATTTTCAGATCCTGCTTCACCTTATTGCCTGATATTTTCTGCACATCCTTATGATCAAGACGCTTGGCTGAATCAGGCTCTTTCTTCTCCATCGCAGGCAATAAAATATCTTTTACCTGGTCCAGCTGGAAATCATTATCACCAAACACGGTAATCACATTATCTTTTTCATTCAGCTCTATTTTTGCTGAAGTACCTTTAAAATCATAACGATTGGTAATTTGCTTACCGGCCGTATCAATCGCGTTTTTCAACGCGACCATATCAACTTCAGATGAAATATCGAAACTAGGCATAATTCCTATCCTATAAACTTTAAAGCGCTGATGTTACTAGGCGTAAGCATGAAGACAGTACGAAAGTACGGCAAGTGCGAACAACAACGTAACACCAAGCATTAACTATTCAAAGTGGCAAACGTAGTCTAGGGTTTCCACTGTCTCTATATCAAAGGATGAGTTCCCAGGCACAGTAAACTTTTCACCTGCAGAATATGTCTTCCAGACATCCTCACCCTTCAGGCGCACCTTACATACACCTGCATTGATCTCCATCAGCTCAGGTGCTGCCGTATTAAATGCAAGTATACTTGGGAAAATAACACCGATTGTGCTGCGAGTACCATTTGGAAACATTACAGTGTGGCTCACACATTTGCCGTCAAAATAAATGTTGGCTTTCTTTTTTACACTGACATTATCAAATTGCGCCATTTGCTCTAGCTTTCATTAAAAATCAAAACGCTATTATCACAGAAAAGCGCTCTGGCTCCAATAAACGCCCACCACTAAATAACTGCTGAAACTTTAGACGTAAAAAAACCTACCGGATACCGGTAGGTTTTTTGTTATTGGTGGGCAGGCGTCAACCGAACAATACGATGCAAGCCTTTATTTAAAACAACCTATAAAATTTAATAATTTAAGTTACCCCCAAAGTTACCCCAGTTTATTAAAAGTGTCCCCTTTTACCGAGTCAATAAACTATCTTTTTACGAGTCGGTAAGAGTTTCTCTTTACCAGCATAACGGTATTTAAAACG
>JALRGX010000086.1 GCA_023259635.1 Methylotenera sp.
GTGCCGATCGTTTGC
Organism: Methylotenera sp.; assembly: GCA_023259635.1. Taxonomy (GTDB): domain Bacteria; phylum Pseudomonadota; class Gammaproteobacteria; order Burkholderiales; family Methylophilaceae; genus Methylotenera. Next base: position 16 of record JALRGX010000086.1, read on the forward strand.
TGCAGGTTAATTGAAGGTAATTTCTCGACACCAATAATGATGTCGCCTTCATCCATAACCGGCATGAAAGTTTTACCGATCTGCGTATAAACCAAGCCCGTGAAAGCCAGCATCACAAAGGCAGCAACCACAATCACTTTGGCATGCGCAAGACACCACATCAGTGCCGGCTCATAGACAGTCAGTGCCTTTCTTACCAGCCAAGGCTCCTCATGGCTGACTTCCTTAAGCAGGAATGATGACAGCACCGGAATTACCGTGAGTGACAGCAGCAGAGACCCTGCCAGTGCAAACATGATAGTCAGCGCCACAGGCGTAAACAGTTTACCCTCCAACCCCTGCAGCGTAAGCAGTGGCAAGAATACGGTAATAATAATCAGCACTCCCGCCGTTACCGGCACACTCACTTCACGCACCGCACGATAAATTAGGTGCATCCGTGGCAGAATGCCAGCCTGTTTTTTCTCGGCAAGGTGCGAGACGATATTCTCCACCACTACCACTGCCGCATCTACCAGCATACCGATCGCAATCGACAGGCCGCCCAGACTCATCAGGTTGGCAGACATGCCAAAATAATGCATGAGCAAAAACGTAAACAAGGCTGATAATGGCAGAATAAACGCAATAGTTAATGCCGCCCGCAAGTTACCCAAAAACAGTACCAGCAAAACCAGTACTAGCACCACGGCTTCCTGCAAGGCTTTTGTAACAGTGTGAACTGCCCGCTCTACCAGGCTGCCACGGTTATAAAACACATTAATGCTGACACCTTTAGGCAAGCTTGGTGTCATTTCGGCAATTTTGTCTTGAACCCCTTTTACCACCTGCTGCGCATTAGCACCACGCAAGCCGAGCACAAGACCTTCCACCAGCTCACCTTTGCCATTGCCGGTCACAGCGCCATAGCGCGTAATGGAACCAATACGCACATCGGCCACATCAGCAACCCTGACCGACATGCCCTGGTCAGTACGCAAAACGGTATTCTGCACATCCTCTATGGTTTTAATGCCGCCTTCAGAACGCACCAGCAAAGCACCTTCACCATCGCTTAATCGGCCAGCACCGCCATTACGGTTGTTGCTCATCAGCGCTTCTTGCAGAGTATCAATAGTAACGCCGCGTGCATACATGCGCGCGTTGTCCGGCACCACTTCAAAACTGCGCACCAGGCCACCCAGTGCATTCACATCGGCCACGCCCGGTACCGAACGCAACTGGGGTCGGATAACCCAGTCCAGCAAACTGCGCCGCTCTTGCAAGCTTAACGTGTCACCATCTACCGTAAACATAAACATCTCGCCTAACGGTGTAGTCATCGGGGCCATGCCTCCTGATACATCGGCTGGCAGGTTGCCCCATACTGCATTCAGGCGCTCGGCTACCTGCTGGCGCGCCCAATAAATATCAGTACCATCCACGAAATCCACAGTAATGTCAGTGAGTGCATACTTAGCAACCGACCTCAATCCGACCTGCTTGGGTATACCCAGCATTTCTACTTCAATCGGTGCAGTAATACGCGCCTCTACTTCCTCTGGCGTCATCCCCGGCGCTTTTACGATAACTTTCACCTGGGTCGAAGACACATCAGGAAAGGCATCAATCGGCAGTGACTGGTAGGCAATAGCGCCTGCCGCTGCCAGGCCTATTGTTAAAATAAGAATGAGCAAACGCTGCGTGAGCGCAAATTGGATCAGCTTTCCTAACATTGGCTGCCTCCCGACGATTCATTTCTATTGGAAGTAACCATTACTCACCCCCCAAACCTAGCCACGCACCTTTAATCGCAGAAATACCTGTTATTGCAACTTTTTCATCGCCTTTAAATTTTGCATCAATAATGGCATCACTACCCTGTTCTGAAATAACTTTCACCTTGACTGGGCTAAAGCCATTTTTAGTTTGAACGAATATCATCGTCTCTGGCCCTTGTCTGGAAAGTGCAGATTTAGGCACACTGAAATACTGCTCCTCTCCACCAAGACCGATCACGGCCTCTACAAACTGGCCCGGCGATAATTTTTCGACGCCCTTGGTAATTTCAGCGCGTAAATGCAGGGTCTGGTCGGCTTTATTCACATTACGTATCACTGCAATCAGTTTACCGCTGGCTTGTAGTTTCGGTACGCTAACCGGCATACCGGTTTTGATGAAAGGCAGACCTTCAAGCGGCGCATGAATCTCCAGCCAAAGAGGATTTAAATTCGCAATTCGATACAATGGCATTGCCATATCCACACGCTGGCCTGTCGTTACCATCTGCTCCAATACCTGACCAGCGATAGGGGCAGTTAAAGTAATGCCACTGCTCATACCTGATTCAGGTCGTAACTTGCCAATAGCTGCATCACTCATGCCAGCCAGGCTTAAAGCCTGTTTACGCTGTGCCAGCGCAGCGCCGGCTTCATCATGTACACTCTCTGTTTCCAAATAGCGACGCTGTGGAATAATGCCGTCTTTCAATAACTCGGCATCGCGTGCCAGGCTTTTTGCTGCCAATCGATGCTGTGTCATTGCCTGCAGGTAATCTCGCTGCAACATCAATAAATCCGGACTATTCAGATGCGCAAGCGGCTGGCCTTTTTTTACTGTCTGTCCAGCAGCAACATAGAGCTGGTCAATCAATCCGGACTGCGGTGCACTTACCACCCTCTCCTGACCGATTGGCACCACAATTTCAGCCGGAAAATTACGGCTGTTAAAAAGATTGTTTTTACTGATAGATGCCACACTGACACCCAAGCTTTGTTGCTGGGTTGGAGTCATCACAACATCTTCAGCCTGGGCATTGGAAATTAAAAAAACACCCAAGAAGGTGAATGAAAGAATCTTACTCATGGAAGTACTCCTACTGTCTGGTTGTAGCGGGCAATATCCCACTGCACTTGTATCTGGCGCGTAGTAAATGCACGCTCCGCTTCAAAATTTTGCGCCTGCACACGCAGCAGGCTCACCAAATCGGTTTCGCCAAGCTGAAAAGCCTTTTGTGCCAATTTCAAACTCTCCTGCGCAATCTCAAATTGCTTGGCAGCAATCGTCAACTCGGAACGACTTACACTCAAGTTATGCTCTGCTTCATGCATTGCGGCTTCAAGTTCGAACTTTAAAGTCTCGCGCTCGGCAACAGCATTACCTACACCAACTTCCGCGGCGGCCCTTATAGGTGCGGCGCGCGCCTCACCGCCAAATGGAATACGCAATTTAACCCCTACACTATCATTTGAAGTGGTATCAAAAGCACCCTTTATATTGCGCACATTAAGCATCACCTGCATGTTCTCATGGCTTTCTACCTGTGCCAGATCGCGCTCGGTTTCCGCAAGCTCAACTTTGGTCTGTGCTTCAAGCCAGATTGAAGATTGGCTGTAATCTTCCAGACTTGATTGTTTTTCTTCATAACTGGCTGGGAGCTCACGTAAGCCCGTCAGCAGATAATAACGGTGGCGTGCATGCATCAGTTCAGCCTCTGCAAGCAACTTCTCTTTTTCTGCACGCAAGGTTTCCTGCTCGGCTAGCATGACATCTGTTTTGGCCAACTCCCCTGCGTGATAACGTTTTTCTACATCAGCCTGTAGTTTGTTGGCTAGTTGCATCTTGTTCGCGGCCAACGACAAATTATTATCATTAAAAGCAATATCCCACAAAGCTTCGCGCACCTGCCCTGCAACCTGCAATTTAAGACTTTGGCGACCGGCGTTGGTTGTTAACTGCGTTGCCTCAGCTACTTTCAAACGATTGTCACGTTGTTTGGGCAGCCAGATTGGCAACTCCAGTTCTGCCTGCCAGTCACGCTCGCCGCGACCGCTGCCTATTGCGTCATTCTGGTGCGTAACACTCAAGGCAGGCGTTGAAGGCAACATGGCATTGGCCACGCGGTTTCTTGCTGAAACCATCACATCACGCGACTGTAACGATGCCTGCATAGGAGCGCGAGCATAAGCTTTTTCCAGGACTTCAGATAATGACAAGCCGGGATTTATCTTTAGCTCATCCAAATGGTCAACATCATAAGTAGATTGCTGTCTAGACTGCGAAGACCCTACTTGTTCTTGCATGGGAGCTGCAACTGCAATGTTCACAGAGCAGCCAACACAGGCGACACACAGCGAAAATCGACTAAAAATAGTCATAAAACTCTCCTAAAATCAAAGTAACATTCGGATCCTTTACGAATGCCGATTAAATGATAGCTTTAGAACAGAGGAGGGGCGCGCGGCCTTGAGAGGGAACGCAGATATAACTGCGGTAAAGGATGTTTGACTAGATTGAGGCTAGCCAGGCGGGTTATGAGCACCAAAAAACTGATAAAGAACAGTAACGCGAAAATTGGCAGCGGTAATACATCCAGATTTTTCACTACTGCCTCATGTAGGCCTATAGTGTGCACAGGAGGCGCACTAATACTTTTAAATGCATGTTGAGCATCTGAGACTTGCAGCAAGTCCTGATCATGCACATGCAGGCCATGCCGCTGTGCTGGAGAATCAGTCTCAATATGGGCATGGATAAATGGCGCAACGGTTTGCAGCAATGCAAACCAGAACACAATTACCCATAAAAATTTTTTGTAAAAACCCATAAACATACGCGAACTTTATCAGCTATTTTTTACGATGACAAATTAGGTTACAGTTTTACGAAAGAGTTCGCCAAGTTTTTAAATTAAACCTGATCAAAGAATCAATAAGTACGTTTTCTTGGCGTATATGTTGACCCATGCGACTCAATATGCCTAAAAGTAATGCGGCCATTGTTTACGTCATAAGGAGACAACTCAAGCGTTACCTTATCACCTGCAAGTATACGGATATGATTCTTTTTCATTTTACCGCCGGTATACGCAATAAGCGTATGCCCATTGTCCAGCGTAACACGGTAACGTGAGTCCGGTAATATTTCCATAACCACACCGTTCATTTCAATTAGCTCTTCTTTAGCCATAGCTTTTGCTCCAAAACATATTAAGACCCGCACTGATGCAGCAAACTTAAAAAGTTGAAGCAACGCTATAATTGTGGGAATAGTGAGATTAAGAGGATAAATATAGACTGCGCAAGCACTACCAAACGCACGCGCACTATAGCCCCACCAACCTAATTAAGCAAGCAATATCAGTGAATTAACCCACACAACCGCTCGAAACACTGCACACCAATTAAAATATAATTAAAATAGTACTTGACATAAGCAGCATTAGTCCGTAAAACGTTATTCAGGCGTTTGAATTTTTTTATTTTTTGGCCTTAAATTTAAGGCCTTAATTATTTAAAAAAGCCCAAACTTTCTCGGGGTGCCTCCCTTTTAAAAAGTATGGAATAAGATATGGCAACAGGTTTAGTAAAATGGTTTAATGATTCTAAAGGTTTTGGTTTCATTACTCCTGACGCAGGTGGTGACGATTTATTCGCACATTTCTCAGCTATCGTTGATAGCGGTTACAAAAGCTTGAAAGAAAACGAACGTGTTTCTTTCGACGTAACAGACGGACCAAAAGGTAAACAAGCTTCTAACATTCAGAAGATTTAGTACTAAAGAATCCAAAAAAATGACCCTTAATGGGTCATTTTTTTTGTGTCTATTACTTAAATCCATAAGCGGTGAGTTCACTATCAAGATTCCAGACTGCTTCATTGCGTTCGCAAAGACGACACGATAGATTGCTTCCACCACAACACAAACGCGCTTAGAATTCCTTAAGCAACTGCATCCACAATCGCGGTACGCGCGCTACAGTTGCGGGTTCAGATAAAGGCCTACCACCCTGTATAGGCCAAGCGATATTACCATTCAACTGCCAGCCAAACAACGAAGCGTTTATGCCTACCCCGGCACCAGCTAAAGTGCGAGTGTTATCGGCAGCTGAAAAATTGCTCTGGTTAATCTTGATGTGTCCATAATCATAAAACAGCACACCTTGAAGCTGCGGCAAAAAATTGTGCGTCAACTCCAAATTAAGCATGCTGCCAGCATCCCCGCTCGCCTCACCTTGCGGATAGGCGCGAACACCGTACACGCCGCCCAAACTATATTTTTCAGAAGAGTTCAGGTTATCGCCGGCCCACTGACCTGATAGCGACAGGGAGAGCGTATCGTTATCAGTAAGCCGCTGCAAACGATTAAGCATATAACTGGTTTTTACAAAACCACCATTGCTGTGCGCACTTGCTTCGTCATTCAGGCGTGATGCTGCATCCATATTTAAATGGCCACCATAAATCGTCACGTCAAATGACGTTCGTCCACCCCCGTTAAGGGTATCTATACGCTCGCCTCTCAAACCAACACTCAAAAGCTTTACCTGCTTACCGGTATCGACAAGTTCACCATACACGCGGTCATTCAATTTTTTATTTTCATAAGTCAGCGTACCGGATAACGAACCTATCTGGTTCAATATCAATGAATAAACCGCAAACAGGCTCTCAGTTTCACTGGTGCCGTTCGCATCAAGCGACTCAAATTCCTTACCCAGCTGATAACGGTTTCGGGAATTAGCCACACCTATACGCAATCCATCATTGCCAACAGGCAGCTGATAAGCGATGCGCCCATATAACATATCCTGATTGCTACCTACAGCCACGATTGTGAGCTGGTCACCGATTCTCAACGGGCTATTAATACTGAATGAAGCACCAAGCTGGTACTCACCTGTATAACGGTTACCGTAATTACTCAACTGTATGCGTCCGCTGTAAGGGGCTGATGGTGTCGTCTCGATCAACAGGTCAGAAGTGCCAACTTTGGCGCCTCCCTGCAAATTAGCACGCACTGTGTCTACCCCTATAGTACTGCGCAATAACAGCAACTTACGATCAATCTCTGATTTCTGCAAAGCATCTCCAGCATTCAGGCTCTTGAGATAGCGCAACACACTTGCATCAGACAGTCTGGCTGTATTTCTGAGCTTGATCTGGTCAAGCGATCCTTCTACCACAGCAATATTCAGAATACCATTCTGGATATCCTGCTCTGGAATATAAGCATTGGTAAGAAAATATCCGCGTTTATGATAGTAATCGGCAATACGCGCAGCACCTTTCTCAAACTGGTCTAAGGTATGCAGGCCTACCTGACAACTTCATATTTGCAATCAACTTAATGGCACGATCAGTCATGTTTACGATGTTAGAGTCAGCAATGTTTTTTCTCTCATCAAGATCAACAACAATATCTGCCAGCCGTCTAAGATTCTTGAGCTTCATAACAACCCCTCATTTCCGCAGTTAATTTACAAAAACTGAAAATACAATGGGATTTTTTCCCATTTGTTTTTATAATAACAGCTCTTAATTTATTGTCAAATTTAATTTTGAAAATTACCGCGTAGTGGAAATAAAAATCTGTTATCTAAAATTAAATAAAAAAATAATGGGAAAAATTACCCTAAAAATATTTTTTTATGTTAGGATTATTTATGTATGATTTGTACGTACTGAAGAGATAAGCCAACATCAAACTGACTTACAAATAACTATATGCCTATTGAAACGCCACCATCCATAATCAGCGCGCTTGAGTACTGCCTCAAGCCTATAGCCAGATTGTGCATTCACTTCGGAATTGATCACCGCAACCTTTCGGAAATGCTTAAATCAGCTTTTGTTTCTGTTGCAAAAGAAGAATTTAAAGTTAACGGAAAATCACAGACGGACAGCCGAATTGCATTGCTGACAGGCGTGCACCGAAAAGACGTACGTAGGCTTCTAGGAAGGGCACCAGAAAAGACTACTGGTCGCCAGCAAGGTTTAGTTGCAAATTTAATTGCGCAATGGCTTGGCACACCAGAATTACTGGATGTGCATGGGGAGCCAAAGCCAATCCCACGCAACCCGCACCCAGACCATAACATCTCGTTCATATCTCTGGCTGAAAAGCTAACAAATGATATCCACCCACGCGCACTTATGGACGAATGCATAAACCGGGGCATCATTAAACTAACTGATGATGGCATGGTTCACCTTATAGCTGAATCACTTATCCCGGCTAACGACCTTGATGAAAAAGCACACTTCTTTGGACAAAACATACATGACCACATCTCGGCTGCCGAGTACAATTTAAATGGCGGGCAGCCGCCATTTCTGGATAGGTTTGTCTGGCATGAGGGCCTGACAGAGGCCGATGTAAAAGTTATTGCCGCAACCGCCAGAAAAGCCGCCATGAATGCGCTGAAGCAGATAAATAATCAGGCTATTCAGCACAAGCAACAACAGAGCGAAGTTAATGAGCCTAAATTTAGAATTCACTTTGGTACTTTCTTTTACAGTCAGCTCAGCCAGCATGATGATTCTAAAGAGGAATCTAGCGAGTAGATTTTTATGCATATTCGCCATATATCGTTGACGGCAGTACTTGCACTAACTTTAATCCACTCCGGATTCACATACGCTGCTACGCGGACTCCCCGAACATGCAGCACAGATAACGCTACTCTTTTTACAGCCCCATTATCACCAAGCGGCATAGGCGGTACCGGCCATGAGCCAACTATTCCCCCTGGAGGGATTGGCGGCACAGGTCACGAGCAACCCAACCCTTCCAGCGGAATGGGCGGCACCGGACATGAAATAGCTATGCAATATGGCGAAAATAGCGGCATAGGTGGTACTGGCCATGAGCCAACTATACCTCCTGGAGGGATTGGCGGCACAGGTCATGAGCAATCCGACCCTTCCAGCGGAATGGGCGGAACCGGCCATGAATCACCCACCCCACCAGGGGGGATAGGTGGTACTGGGATCGTCGCAGCTGGCAGCATAGTAAATATAGATGGTGTTGTAACTATAGAAGATCGCTCAAGAAAACAAATTCAACTAGCTGTAGGTGACGAAATTTGTTCTGGTGACAGGATGGCAACAAACCAAGGTGCTAAAGCCAAAATTTTATTTGCGGACGGCGCTATGCTATACATCCTTGCCAATACAGAAATCAACCTGATAGATTACAATTACTCACCTGAACAGCCAGAACAAAGCCGTAGCTTAATTGCACTGGTGAGAGGTGACATTCGCTCCGTATCTGGCAAGATATCGAAGATCAACCCCCAAAACTACAGCTTTAAAACTCCGATATCAACCATTCATGTGATAGGAACAGACTTCCTGGTAACACACCTGCCACAACAAGAAAGTGCACTTGAGGCTGGCACCTATGCCAAAGTAATCTCTGGTGAAATTAGCGTACAAAGCCCTACCAGCACAATAAGATTACATGCCGGAGAGTCAAGTCATGTAATGCTCAATGGCACACAGTCAATCATCTCCAGTGGGGGCGAAAGCTGCTCAGTACCATGATGCTCGGCCTCCCAATGCCCTCAACAAGCTAATAGCCCCAAACTAAAAACCATTCACCCATAAGGGTGATTGCTTTTGTGTCTGGCAATTGGTAAGTTACCTCAAAAAAATAATTAGTAAACTTTCAAGCATATGCTGCAATAGCATTAATAGTTGATAGTTATCAATAATTTAAATAATAAAAAAGGGGCTGTAGTAGATTAGCATAAATGTTATGCTAATTTTATGAAGCTAAGTCGTTGTAAATTATTAAGAAAGCAGCAGTTAAAGTTACTGGAATATTTTGTATTAGAAGTAACAGCGCGTTCTGCGGCAGATTTGCTGGGGATTCAGCCCAATAGTGCAGCGCTGTTTTACCGTAAACTGCGTGAGGTGATCGCCTATCACCTGGCACAGAAAGAACATGAAATATTCGATGGTAGTGTGGAGTTGGACGAAAGCTACTTTGGTGGTGTACGCAAAGGTAAACGTGGTCGAGGTGCAGCGGGTAAGCTGGCTGTATTTGGTATCTTAAAGCGCGGTGGCAAGGTCTACACCAAAGTGGTCGGCGACACCAAATCCGAAACGCTGATGCCGCTTATTACCAGGAAAATAGCGCCTGACAGCGTGGTTTATACAGACTGCTACCGGAGCTATAACGCATTAGATGTAAGTGATTTTTACCATGAACGCATCAACCATAGTAAGCTATTTGCTACAGGTAAAAATCACATTAATGGCATTGAGAATTTTTGGAATCAGGCCAAACGTGTGTTAAGAAAATACAATGGGATTCCCAAAGAATCGTTCCCGCTATTCCTCAAGGAATGTGAGTTCAGATTTAACTATGGAACTCCTAAACAACAACTGAAATTATTGAAGGAGTGGGCTGGGATTTAAGGCTAATCTACTACAGCCCCATA
>JALRGX010000116.1 GCA_023259635.1 Methylotenera sp.
ATACAATGGGATTCCCAAAGAATCGTTCCCGCTATTCCTCAAGGAATGTGAGTTCAGATTTAACTATGGAACTCCTAAACAACAACTGAAATTATTGAAGGAGTGGGCTGGGATTTAAGGCTAATCTACTACAGCCCCATAAAAAATTAAAAACCCGGGGAAACTGAAATGAATATGATGAAAGCCGCGCCCTTAGAAAGGTGCAGGACTTGCTTATGCGGGCAATGCTCTGCCAGCGAAATCAATAAGGTTTACGCTCTAAATTCTGCACTTGATCATGCTTATTCTGCGCTGCGCATCGGGCTGGTATTTTTTGACAGTACCAGAAAACTGACCCACCTCAACGAACATGCAAGAATTAAATTGAAACTACCGGAAGAGTTTATTCTTATGGGGAAAGACCTTATCGGCGAGTGCTTTGACTACCAGTCTCAAACCAATCTGAAAAATGCAATAAATCAACTAATCATTCACGAAAGAACAAATGATATCCACCTTAATACTTATATAGGAAATGAAAAAAATGCTGTAATGCTACAAAGGTTAGAAAAAACCGCCTTCGGAATCAATGCTGCCGGAGTCGTCATGTTTATTTTTGAATCTCAACCTGACAATGACACATCTTCTGCTAACGTAGCGCGTATTTTTGGTCTCACAAAAACAGAAGCTCGCTTAACCCTGGCTATTGTCAATGGCATGACAGCAACAGAATACGCTGAAAAATATGACGTATCTATTAATACTGCTTACAGCCAGATAAAGGATATATTAGCTAAAACCGGCACACGACGACAAGCGGAGCTGGTAAAACTTGTACTTGAACACTCCCCCAATCTCGAAAAACGAAAAATAATACTCCAATAACTTCAGAGCGAAGAATGGCTCCGGCTAACCACTAAATTGAGATCATTTTATTCAATCCATGGTGTTATGGCCTGATCAAAGTAGCCAATTCCGTTCAACTTGGGCTTGTCGGAGGCAATGCCTCCGTTCGTATTTCGACAAGCTCAATGCGAACAAACTTCAAATACCATCGTGCCAAATCAATAAAATCATTTCAAGCTGTAAAGTTTCTAAAACGTCACTTTCACTCATAACGATTACAAGAAAATTTCATGAGGAATATAACAAACGTTTAATGCACTTTTTTCTGGAATAAGTCTATATACCCCTGATTATGCTTCGGGTCAGTACCTTCAGCGATTCTAAAGCAAACATCACTATTCTTTTTCGCTAACCCAACGATACTTTTGTCCAACTTCCCACTTTCTGTCATTTCATCAAGAATGCTCAGGACCTGGGCCATCTCCATGCCTTTACGATAAGGCCTGCTTTGCACTAGCGCCTGAAATACATCTGCTACTGCGATTATTCTCGCTTCAACACTAAAGTCTCGCTCGCTAGGATGGAATGGATAGCCACATTGATTCAAGCCTTCATGATGATAGGCCGCCCAAACGGCAAGCTCTCCCAATCCTCTAATGTGCCTGAGGATTTCATATGTTTCATAACTATGCTGATCCATAATTGAGCGTTCAATATGATTCAATGGGCCAGCCTTTTCTAAAATATAATCTGGCGTATGTAGTTTACCCAGGTCATGCAACAAAGAGGCCACTTCAATTTTCTGACATTGCTCACTGGAGAGACCGTACGCAGAGGCAAGATATTTAGCCAAATCAGCCACCCGCACCGAATGCTGCGCAGTAAATGGGCTTTTCTGATCAACGATATAAGCCATAATCATAGACAGCTGCTTAAGCTGTGACAAAGTTAAAACCACATCGCTTTTGAGTTGCCCCATATCCCAGACGTAGCGGGTAATATGCCTGTCTTCCAACGCAATCCAGAAAGCTTCTGATTTCTCCAGCTGAATGAAAGCGTCAACAAACTGCGGGTTAAAATAAGTTCCTGAATACTGCGCAATTGACCTGACGACCTCTTTTCTCGCCAATAAAATATCAGTTTTATAATGCGCCGCAGCCATAACATCAATACGGTCAGACAGAAAGATAAGATTTGCCATACGCACATCATGTGCACTAATGTCGATGCCATCGAACTGATTCCATGGGGTATGGTGATAAAGGATGGGGCTGGCGAATTTTGAAAGGGGCTCAAAATCTTTCAAAAGACGATAGCCAATTTCGCAATGTATATGCGCATCTTCCCAATCAAAGTGATTCACCAGATTGGAATGCATTTGCTCGGTGGAAACGCCGCAGTCATGTAACAAACCCAGCTCGAATACGTACTGCAAATCATGCTCACTGAAGCCCAGCTCACGCCCCAGCTGGCTGGCAATATAACCCACACGCTTACCGTGATCAGTATCATTCATGCCGACAAGAGAGACTGCCGCCTCAATCGCCATGATCATCTGGCGGAGATCAATATTTAATGTTGATGTGGCGCTCATCTCTTGTCCCTCGTCTATTCATTAAACCAAGTTAATGTATATCTTATAGCAAATACTGTCGAGATTCTTACCATTGAGTTAAAGTAAAAAGCAATCTTTGTAGCAGACCAGGCATTTATCCAGCCTTACTGATTTATTTTCTAAATACCGTAAAATTCAGGCCATCAATGAATTTCCCATCAGCAGTAATAACTACCGGCTTGGACTCTGAGCTCATCAGGTCCAGCTTATCGAGCTGCTCCGGAGATATGCGTGCCATATACTTGCCCGGTCTAACTGCTGTCAGGATGTAATAGCCGTCTGACGCACTGGTAGCGGTAACCGCAATATCACCATTATTATCAAGCAGTTCAATTTGTGCATTGCCGATACCACGCAATTTCCCATCTTCATTCTTCAGGTAAACCGTGCCATCCACCTCACCTGTCATTACAACAGGAAAATCAATCACTTGCGCTTTACCCGGCCTTGGCAGCACACGCACGCCCGGAGTTTCAGGAACCCATTGCGGGTCTTCCAGCGTGCCGGGATCAATCGCGATGTCAGTATACTGTTTGGGGGATAATCTGCTGAGATAAGCCAAACCATCCGCATTGCTCAGTTTTGGATGACGATAACCCCCGTTAATAATATAGCCTACACCCTCAATTGGTTTTTCACCCTGATCAAATTTACCGTTCATATTGGCATCAATATAAGCTTGTGTAGAGAGCGCACCTGAAGGCGCCATCGGTTGCCAATCCAGCATCCATTTACCGCTGCGCGGGTCACGCCCCATTGCCATAAACAATTGCATGCCAATTGCTGATTCGCCCAATGTCGAATGCCGCGCACTTACACCCAGGCCAAAACTGCCAAAGTTGCGATTTAGGCCGGCAGTATAGGTAGTCACGCTAGGGTCCATGGCATGCAGCATACCAAAACTTGCACGCATAGATTCGCCAAAGTTCTTATCCACACTCAGCGCATAGCTGGCAATCTTGTTATCAGGCTCGAGTGAATATGCGATCTGGCTGCTTACCCCGACACCAGCCAAGCGGCGGCTGATCTGCAATGTACCGTCAGCAGACCCAACTCCGGCTATTGAACGCCAATTCAGCGAGTTAGTTAAATTAGTGCCCAGCAGGTTTGCCGAAATACGGCCTGTCGCGTCGTAAGTTTTTATTCCGGATTGCGTTTGTTCACGCTTTACATCCAGCGCCACTGGCAACCTGAATTTTTCAGTTACCGCGATGCTGCCGGTAATACGCCCGCGATCGCGCACATCAATCGGGTCTGCAGACTGCTGGAAAAAATCACTCACATAACCATCCTGGAGTGCAGTATGCGTAAAATCGAGGGAAAAGCGGCGGATCTGCGTCTTTAAACCCAACTCATACAATGAGCCGCCGATGTCATTCTTAACATAATCTGCACTTAACAGCATGCCCAGTGTGGAGGCACGCAGGCCTATGTTGCTGAATGACTGCGCCTGTCCATCCAGCGTTGACGGCAAACGCACCAGACCACCGGTAACTGCAAGATTTTTTGTGAGCCCCAGATCAAACTGCATCGTTTGCCGCTCACCGCCAGTATCCATATGCTGCGTGGCAAACGTGTAGAAAAACTCGCCGGGTTTGGTCATGGTCTGGTCCAGAATGTAAATCTGGCGCTCAACACGGGTTTGACCAAGCGGGCCGTTGAACACCAGCCTGAATTCATTAGTGCCATAAACCAGCGGCTGATCTTCAAATACATAAAAACCATCCGGACGTGACTGCTGAAAACCGATCAGCGCATCATTGAAATATAACGTCACATCCCAGCCGGCAGGCAGGTCTCCGCGCAGTGTCTGCAAACCATAACTGCTAGACTGGTTAAGCGGGCGGTTACTTACAATCACACCATTGCCGTTTGCACCGCCGCGCAACACGTTTGTCAACGCCGGCACCGTAATATTACCTGCCATTGCTGACCTAGCATGCAGCGGCCCCAACAGGCCTGCATCCGGATCATGCCTGGCAAGGATAATACGTGCATCAGGGTCAGGTTTGGTTTTATTGCTTGTCAGGTAAACAGAAGCTTCTGTACCTAGCAGGTCAGCCGTAATAAATGCGCTATAGGCCGCATTCCAGTTCTTGTCACCGTTGTTCCTGCTGACATCAACCCCCAAGGTCTGGTCGATAAAAGGCATGCTGATCAAATCATAATCAGCACCTGCACGCGGGTAGCGCGGGTCTTTATACTGTCCGCCGCGCCTGCCCAGACCCTTGGCTAAACGTTCACGCTCCAGCTTTGCCTGTATCGGTAACTTTTCGCGGGGAATAACATTGGTACTCAGCGTATTCAGGTTAATTTGCAGGTCGATAGGCAGCCAGCTCTGCAGCAGCTTACTGGATACATAGATATCGTCATCGATCCAGCGCACCTGGCTAGAATCAAAAGGCTGCGTGCCGCCTGGCAGCGTCACCGTCTGCGATGCCATATCCACCCTGAAAATACGATCTTCAGTCAGCACAAAGCCGGACGCCACCTTGGTACGGTAATCCACATTAACGCCGATAGTCAGCAATCGGGTCAGTTCCCCCAGGGGAAACAGAATATCATTATGGATTTCATAGGCGGTCAGGCCATCTGCCAGCTGGTCATTATCCAGGCGCAGCTCAAACAGCAGCATATTAAGGCTCTTTGCGTCTGCACCCTGCCTTGAAGCCGCCGGAGATTGAGCTGCTGCCGCCCAGGCGGCAGAATCCGTACTGAATGCTATAAAGCTGAAAAGATAAACGACAAACCACGCAGCAACCGCGGAAGTAATCCGGTAGGTTTGCTGCATGTATGTAATGTATCCATTAAAGTTTGAATTCGGCCTGCGCAATTAATTTACCGCCTGCATCTGGCCGTTCGAGATAATTAACCTGCAATACTCCGCCTGCGGGGCTTACCCCCTCCGGGAATTTCAGCAGAACCCTGGCTTTACGCAGTGCGTTAGGCACATACACTGCCAAACCAGCTACTTTTGCCACTTCAATGGATTTACCGTCAGGCGACTGGTAATTCACAACTAAGTCACCATAAACCGAGCGATTGCCTTGACGATTAATATTGAATTCAAGCATCAAATCGTTTTTTTCTTTTGCAGGTGCAAGCTGCACGCTATCCAGCGTTACGCTGGATGCAGTATCGCCCTGGCGTACAATCACCGGAATACTCGCGCCCACCAGTGCTTGCAGCACAATGGATATCTGGCCGGATTCCGGCTTGGCGATATTTTCCAGGTTCGCTTGCCCCTCGGCATCGGGCACACGGTCAAACTGCAGGTGAGAACGGTATTCACCATCAGCCAGCCCAGCCGGTTTGCGCACCGAGATACGCACAGTCTGCGCAGTGCCTGGCTGCAGCGTTACCTGGCGCGGTGAATAACGCACCATCGCATCGGCAAAGTTTTCGCCCGCCTGCGCCTCTTTGACTTCTACAATCTCGCCGGTTTCTGTCATGCGGCGGTTTACCAGGTTAATACGGTATGTTTCCGGCTTCTGGCCGCGATTCACAATCTCCACCTGTGCGGCGCGCTGGTTCTTTTCCAGCACCACGCGTGTGGGGTAAAGCATCAGGTCGGCAAATGCCAGCCTGGCTGCTAACATAAATGCCAAACCAATTAACAACTTGTAAACCGGCTTGCTGTAATAGTGGCTGGATAACATTTTAAATTCCTAAAAATTGCAGTGATTATTGGCAGCTATTTACTGTAACGGTAATGGTGTCGCTGTAACTCCCAGCCGTTTGCGCAGCCCCTACAGCGAGGGTACCGCCCACATATATCGTACCGCCCCCGCTTCCATCCAGCACGATAGCGCCAGACGGCGAACTAGTCAGGCTTGCCGCCATACTGGCACCCGGCCCTGCCAGGCTAGCCGCAGACAATGTTATTACACAGGAGTTACCGGCAACACCGCCACTGACACTAAACACTGCGGATTGGCCGGTAGCGCCCGCGCCCTGCATAAACAGCACAACGCTACTGCCTGTGCGGACACCCGCTGCTTCTGCGGGTATAGTGACGGTGCCGGAACCGGATGTAGGCACAAACGCGCCAAAAGAAAGGTCTTGCGATTTAGTGACCGTGACAGCAGCAGAAACAGGCAATGCCAGAAAAAAACACACCACGGCAAACGCTGCAACAAACCTGTTAACCAACTTTTTTTTATGCATATGTATTAATTATAGGCAACGGTGGCATATACCGTGCCACCCTGCTCACCAGCCACAGCCTGCGTGATCGTGATGTAAACACCTTGCCCGCTGCTTTCCATACCGCCCATGACCAGGCTGCCGCCAGATTCCATCAGCGCCTGAATGACTTCAGACAAACCGGCGCTGTCACTGGTAGTAAAGACCGAAGCCCCACCGCCAGTAACGGCACCGGTTGTCGTCATAGTCATGGTGCTGCCGCCAGGTATGGTCAGCGTCAACACACCAACAGAAGTGCTTTTTAGCACTTCTGCGGCAGCATCCATTGATACTTCAGCTGGAGAAACCACATCAACACTTACAATGGCTGTAGCTGCAACTGCTTGCAATGAAACAGAAAAAAACACTCCTAAAACAAACAGTATTTTTTTTAGAAACTGATTAACAGTCGAATATAACATTCTTATTGATTAGTTATATGCAACAGTCGCGGTAATCGTACCTAAGTCTTTAACACCTGATGTCACAGTTTGATCTAACGTCAAAGTTGCACCAACCGTCACAGCTTCACTACCACCGGTTAAATTTCCAGTAAAATTCGGCGAAGTGCCTCCCGTCAAACTTGAAGTCCATGTATCTACAGAAGTAATACCAGTAATAGTGTTTGCAGCGAATGTAATTGCTAATGAATATGTTGCAGCTGACTCACCAGTTACTGTAAATGCCGCCGCTGACGGTGCATTACCAGTATCTGTGATCAATGTTACACCAGTAGCTGAGCGGCCACCGTTAGGAGCAACAACTACAGTGGCACTACCTGCTGGAACAACGATACTCCCAAAATTAAGATCAGCAGTCTTAGTTACAGCAATAGGTGTTTTAATTTCAGCTGACGCTGACGCTGTAGCTGTTTCAGCAGCCATCGCCTGATTAGAAAACACACCTGCAGCCAACAACAGGCCAGCGATGCTTAACATCTTGAATTGATTTGATTTCATTTTAAATACCACCCTCTTTATTTGAAAAAAATAACAACTTGAAACAAAATATTTAATTACATCATATATCTAAAATTCTATTTTTAATACTTTTATCACTTTATGATGCAAATTTAATCGATTCGTGGTGAAAAATCTATAGCTGGAAGTGCTTATTAAAATGTTAATTTACGCTTATATGTATATAAGAATCTTGCTTAGTTGATTGATGTGCATATAGCCAATGCGCCGATTGCGCAATCATCAGAACACAACGTGCCGCCATGCAGCCATGAAGTATGGGGCATGTAAGAAACAGCGCATATGGCAATTAACTATTGATCACGTAATGGCACTTAATTGCAAGATCGCTTAATCTGAGATTTTCCATCAGAACAAACGATCATTGTCAAAAGTGATTTCAATTATAATATTTTGTTTAAATTTTTTACCAATGATGCCATTTCAAATCATCGCTACTTCAGTGAAACGACAAACCACCCCGTCATTGCGAGGGCGTTAGCCCGTGGCAATCCAGTGGATTTTTTCATGGCGAATAAATTCTTTAGCCGCGGGTGTAGTGGCGGGAAGTAAACCCGGGGGTTTGGTGACAGCCCCGCTTTTTGTTTAAGCTGGATTGCCACGCCCTGCGGGCTCGCAAT
>JALRGX010000143.1 GCA_023259635.1 Methylotenera sp.
AGCACTATCTGGGCATTGATGCATGATGATGAAGTGCTGGGTGGCTTATCTGATGACGGAAAATCACGCTTATTACACCTGCGCGAGATATTGGAAGAGGCATATGCCAGCCAGGGGCGCATGAATGTGAGCCGCTGGTTACGTGGTATATGGCTTATGCTCAATGGTACATCCTGCTTGTGGGCGCCGGGTGATGTGGTAGATGTACAGGCGTTTTTTGCCTGCCTGGATACGCTGGACCGCAGCAACCAATTCTTGCCGGAACGTATGGCGTTTGAGATCACCAAGTTGTTTGCCGCACCGGATAGCCAGGGTGAAAACCTGCAGATGATGACGATACATAAATCCAAAGGGCTGGAGTTCGATACTGTCATTCTGCCCGGATTGGGTACGGCAACCGGCGGCAATAACGGCGACAAGCCCTTGGTGTTGTGGGAAGAGGTAGCTGTTGACCACCAGCAGGAATTGCTGGCAGCACCTTATATCCCCAAAGGCGCACGTGATAAGGATAGCATCAGTCCCTATGACTATCTGGAAGCACGTGAAAAAGAGCGTGATGCGAATGAGTCAGCCCGCGTACTTTACGTAGCCGTGACGCGGGTTGAGCGCAAGCTGCATCTGGTAGGCATTGCCAGCCAGAATGGAAAAGGCGAGATCAGCCCGACCAAAAATACTTATCTGGATTTACTCTGGAATACTGTCGGGACGGAGTTTGAAGCCGCCGCACAAGCTGAAATTGTTGCAGAGGATACGGCAGATATTGCAGACTTTACGCCGTTCCTAGTGAGATTAAAGCAGCCGCATATACCGGAAATTTTGCAAACTGATAGGCCGGTGATGACTGGAAACCGGCAAAACAATAAGCCTGAGGGCAGGGGCGTGAGTATAGATGCCGATGTCGGCACCTTGGCGCATTGTTATATGGAAATCATCGCAAAGCAGGGGTCGGCAGCATGGCCTTCAACACGCCTTAATGCATTGCAGCCAGCCATGCATCATTGGCTGCGGCAGCAGGGGCATGCTGAGAGCGTTGCCAATGAAGCTGCAGCGCGGGTGGCGAAGTTACTGGTGACTACATTAAATAGTACAGATGGGCAATGGGTGCTCAAAGAGCAGGAAGGGAGTGCTGTTGAGCTGGCAATCATGAAATCAAATGGTGACAGCGCTAAAACATACATTGTTGACCGTACATTCATTGACAACGGTACGCGCTGGATTATTGACTATAAAACTACAGAATTGAGCGCGGATGCTTCAGTTGAAGCTTTGCAATCGGAGGCGGAGAGCCATCGCGAGCAATTGGAAACCTATGCCTCATTATTTGAAGATGAAGGTTTACCGATAAAGTGTGCGATTTTCTTTATGCATATCGGCAGGCTTGTGTTGCTCTCATAGTAATTTAAATGACAGTTTAATTTGGCACAGCTCGAACTTAGGCAAGCAGTTAAAATCATATGAATATACGAGTTCATTAGAATTGGGGATATAAAATGCGTGCGATTTATATACTGGGTTTTTTCATACTGTTAGCCGGATGCGCAACAAATCCGCAGGCAGAGCAGCAGAAAGCCACCAAACTGATGGAGTACAAAATGCAGGTATATGGTCCGGCATGCGAAAAGCTCGGGTTTGCTGTAGATACAGATGCATGGCGCGACTGTATACAGAGCGAGTATGAGCAGTCCATCATGCGGGAGCAATATTATTGGGACTACCCATACTGGACTCCATATTATGGCCGCCCGCATTATTATCGCCGTTAATATTAGTCAGATGCTTGTTTGAATAGCATGCTTGCTGCGATGTTTCATATACTTGACCTCGCATCGCCATCCTCACTAGGTGCCAGTGAAATGCCCGTATTCTGGAATTCGAGCCAATTAAAAGATTGATTGCACAATCTTTATGTGAGGTGTAGCATTTTTACGATAGTGCTAAGGGAAGGTTACTTAACACTTATCAATGCTGTACATAACCATTTGTGTGGTTTATTCAGATGTAAGATAAGCACAAGGAGTCATTAATAATGAATAAGAATACCTGTGTTTTTTTAATCGCAATGTTTATTTCAACCCCTGTACTTGCATCACTGGAAACTGACAAGATTGGGCAGGTCAGGAATGTTGAAGGTGCAGTTTCCATTCTGCGTAATGGCGATACGTTAGCAGCTGATGTGGGTGCAGCACTTTATCACGGTGATTATATCCGTACCGGAAAGCCTGGAGCCGTTGGGGTTGTGTTGACCGACGATACGGCTATTTCCCTTGGTTCAGGCAGCGAGTTATCGCTGGATGACTATGCATTTGATCCCAAAGAAAGTAAGTTTGCCCTGGCAATCCGTATGATTAAGGGCACGTTCTCCTACATTACCGGACAGATTGTTAAACTGGCGCCAGATAGCGCGCAGGTCCGTACGCCTGATGCCACTATTGCTGTGCGCGGTACCAAACTTCTGATTCAGGTCGAGGAGTAATCATGAGTTTTCAATCTATAGTTTTCACAGGTTTTTCGTTAAAGAATAATGCTGCCAGGTTGGCGTTGCTTAGTTTGATGCTGATTACCCTGGCTGGCTGTCATCGGCAGTCCATTATCCTGGTGCCAGATCAGAACGGTCATGTCGGCAAGGCTGAGGTGACTACAGCAGGCGGAACACAAACGCTTGAGTATGTTAACGATATGACACAGACTCATGGTAAGGCTAACCCGCCATCAGCTGTTACAACGGCAGATGAGGCTTTTATTGATGCAACCTTTAAAGAAGCTCTGGCAGTGGAGCCGCTACCCGCACAAAGTTTTACCTTGATGTTTGAAAGTGGCAGTGCAGAACTTACTCCCGATTCGCTGCAGGAAATTAATGATATTACTGCAGCGATTCAAGAGCGTTCTGCAATTAGTGTAAGTATCAGCGGGCATACTGATGCCACTGGCTCAGCTCAATTAAATGATGTGTTGTCGCTCGAGCGTGCAAAACGGGTAGAGTCATTGCTGCTGCTGCAGGGCGTAGCGCCTGATCTGATATCAGTAAGTTCACATGGTAAAGGTAACCCTTTAATTCCTACCCCGGATGGTGTGGCTGAACCTCGTAACAGACGAGTCGTGGTTATTATTCACTAGCTTAGGATGCTGGCAGTTTAGCCAGCCTCTGACGTATGAGCAAAATAAGCACGAATAACCGGCGCCTCCTGCCTTTTAATCAATTCTGGCAGGGACGCTTGCTTATAATCTCTGGGGGGATTGCTCTAACGCTGTTAGCCGCGCTGCTGACAGTTTTTCAGCCCAAATTTCTGCAAGAGGCGGACCTTCTGGTTTATGATCTGATGGTGGCAGGTCGTGCAGTACCACCTAAATCCGCGGTACCGGTTATTGTCGGTGTTGATGAAGAAAGTCTGGCAGCCTTTGGTCAATGGCCATGGCCGCGTTACAGGCTGGCAGCATTGGTTGAGCGCCTGCAGAAACTGGGTGCTCAGGTGGTCGCGATAGATATCCTGATGCCGGAACCCGATCGCAGCTCGCCGGAAATTGTTCAGGCAGAGCGCCAGCGCGATCTTGTGGATGGAGGGGCTGGATTATCGTTGCAGCGGCAGGACAGTAATTCTCAGCGACTGGCTACTGTTCTGGAGCAAGGGCCAACTGTACTGGGCTACTATCTTGATTTTCTCCAGCCCACAACGCAAGGCTTGCAACAGGATATTCCGGTGGCCCTTCACGGCATGGCAGTGGTTACTAGTGCCCATAGTACTGATTCGTGGCCAACTCCGTTGGGGGCTATCCGCAGCCTGCCGCAGCTGACGGAGGCAGCAGGTGCAGAAGGTTTTACCAATGCTCTTGCTGATATGGATGGAACATTGCGTCGTGTACCTTTACTGCTTGCACCACAGAAACAAGTGAGACCCTCACTGGCATTGGCTTCGCTGTTGCTGTACTCAACAGAGCGTAAGCTGCGGCTGATAACCGATAGTGGCGAGGCATTCATTAAATGGGGGCAGCGTTCTATTCCCGTTGATGCGGCCGGCAATATGATGCTGGACTATCGTAGTGAACAGCCAGCCTATTATTCGGCACGAGCTATCCTTAATGACGAGGTGGCGGCTGGTAGCCTGCAAGGTAAAATAGTGCTGATAGGCGCATGGGCCAAAGGGCTGCAGGATATGCACCTGTCGTCATCCGGTAAATGGCTTAACGGCTTGGAGGTTCATGCCACGGTCATTGATAATATTCTCAGCGGCAGCTTTATATTCCGTCCTGACTGGGCCAGAGGCGTTGAATTCTTTATTGTTTTAATGTCAGGAGTTTTCTGTACGCTGATCTTGAGCCGTTCCGGTTTTGCAATGTCGTTACTGACGCTGATAGCGGTCGCCTCAGTCTGTTACGTTGGCGCAAGTCAGCTACTGGTAAGGCAGGGCCTGCATCTTTCACCATTGATGCCAATACTGACACTGGTGCTAATTGTCAGCGTGATTGGTTTGCTTAAGTATGCGATTGAAGCGCACAAGTTACTAATACGTACTCAGGAGCTTGTGGATGCACAGGATGAAATTATTGTTAGCATGTCTGTGCTGGCAGAAATTCGCGATAAGGAAACTGGGGGGCACATCCGCCGCACTCAGCGCTATGTAGAAATTTTGGCCAGGCAGCTGGCTACTACAGCCAAATATGCATATCTGACAGCTTCGGATATTGAGTTGTTGGCTAAATCTGCACCGTTGCATGATATAGGTAAGATCGGCATTCCTGACAGTATTTTGCAAAAACCAGGTAAGCTAACCGAAGATGAATATAAGGTTATGCAACGCCACACTTTAATCGGCGCTGGCGCACTGACTAAAATCGTTACAGGGACCAAGCATCCTGATGCCCAGAATTTTCTTGACTATGCACGTGAAATGACAATATCGCATCACGAGCGCTGGGATGGCAAGGGTTATCCGCAAGGTCTGATTGGTAGCACAATACCTTTGGCCGGGCGTCTGATGGCGCTTGCAGATGTGTATGATGCGCTGATTAGCAAGCGTGTTTACAAGAAAGAATATACTCATGCAGAGGTCTGTAATTTCATCATACAGCAGTCAGGTATGCAGTTTGATCCGGATATTGTGGCTGCATTTATTGCCAGAAATGAGGATTTTCTCAAGATTGCCCAGCAATATGCAGATGCTGTATAAAATAGTTCTTAAAAATGTGTTGTTGCTTTACTGCTCAACTGAGTTTTGCAAGTTCTGGGTTTAACCATGTGCTTTTATCGGTTCATCATGATGCATAATCAAGTGGCGCTGGCTTAACATTAATGTGTCAGGCTAGTACTCTGTGCGTGGCTACTTTATTATCGATAACACTTCAATAAATGCAGCGTTTGGGATAGAGTTCGCCTGTTAATCAGTGTTTGTCTTTTTTAATTGGTTGTTCGTAGAGGATATATTTCGTCCGGTATAGGCAGCTCAATTTTTAACAAATTAATAATTACAAGTAGGGGGCGTAATCATGAAATATAAAAAACTCTTAATCAGCCTTAGCCTGTTCACCATGCTATTTCCTTTTGCGCCGCAAGTATATGCAGACCCGCCATCATGGGCGCCAGCCCATGGCTGGCGCAAAAAAAATGACCCTTACTATACCGGTTATGCCGGACGACAATGGCCTGACGATTATGGTATTTCCAGCGGCAGGTGCAATCGCGAGGCGGTAGGTACCGCATTAGGCGGTGTCGTAGGCGGGGCAATAGGTTCTACTGTTGGTAAAGGTGATGGTAAAACAGTCGCAATTATCCTGGGAACTGTGATTGGCGCGGTTGTGGGTAACAAGATTGGTCGCGATCTTGATAATGCGGATAAAGGCTGCCTTGGCCATACCTTAGAGCTGGGTGCTGAAAATAAACCAGTCAGCTGGGTTAATACAAGTACTGGTCTCAATTATACGATTACCCCGCTCAACGGTTTTAGCGCCGATGGCAATAAATGCCGTAATTACAGGCTGAACATGCGCGGAGACGGCATTAACGATACCAGGACAGAGCGTGCCTGTCTGGCTGCGGATGGTACCTGGAAGCCATATAGAAAAAATAAGGATATAAGTTAGTGGTTGCCTGACTGCTGATGTTAAGCAGCTTACGTCATGCATCCCTACCTTATAAATAAATATTATGGCTACTTATAAACTCACTGAAATCTCACAAGCCTTTAGTGCTTTTGACGATATTCTGGATGTGCGATCACCGGCTGAGTATGCTGATGATCATTTTCCCGGTGCGATTAGCGTTCCCGTGCTGAATGATGAAGAGCGCGCACGCATCGGTACTTTATACAAGCAGGTATCACCGTTTGCGGCAAAGAAGCTGGGGGCGGCACTGATTGCGAAAAATATCGCATTGCACCTGGAAGAAAAATTCAGCGACCGTCCAAAATCCTGGCGGCCTTTGGTGTATTGCTGGCGCGGCGGCATGCGCAGTGGTGCAATGGCACACATACTGGCGCAGGTAGGCTGGAATACCGCACAATTGGAAGGCGGTTATAAAAACTACCGGCGCCATGTGCTGATAGAGCTGGAAACATTACCCGTACAGTTTAATTTTTGTGTGATTAGTGGAGGAACTGGCTCTGGCAAAAGTCATCTGTTGCAGGTACTTGCCGAGCAAGGAGCACAGGTGCTGGATCTGGAACTGCTGGCACAACATCGCGGTTCACTTCTGGGCAGACTGCCTGAGCAGGCACAACCCTCGCAAAAAACGTTTGAAACCCGGGTTTGGAGCATATTGCGTACGTTCTCACCTGAACGCCCTGTTTATATCGAAGCGGAGAGCAGCAAAGTTGGCGTGTTGAGCCTGCCACCTGTTTTGGTTGAACGCATGCGCGCATCAACTGGTGTGCGTATTGAGGCCCCGCTGGAAGCGCGAGTCAAGTTTCTGCTGGAAGATTATGCCTATTTTTTAGATAACCCTGTTTTGCTGACTGAACGTCTGCCTTTGCTGGTAGAAATACACGGTCGCGAAGTAATTGGCCGCTGGTGTGAAATGGCGCATCAGGGTAAATGGGAGTCGCTGGTAAGCGAGTTGCTGACCAGGCATTATGATCCGGCCTATAAGCGTTCATCCGTTGTCGGGCTGGATAAATCCGATGTATTAAGGTTGAAAGCGCTCGATAACAGTAGCTTGCATAAGGTTGCTGAAGATTTGATTCGAAATGAAAGATAAAAAGTAATGAGTAAAATTCGCCTCACACAATACTCGCATGGTGGTGGTTGTGGCTGCAAAATTGCGCCTTCAGTTCTCTCTGAAATTCTGTCCGGCCTGCCGCAGGCAGCGATATTCCCTGATTTGATGGTTGGATTGGAGTCTAGCGACGATGCTGCTGTTTACCGGCTGAATGATACGCAGGCGATTATTGCAACGACCGATTTTTTTATGCCGATTGTCGATGATGCTTATGACTTTGGTCGCATTGCTGCGACCAATGCGCTGTCTGATATTTATGCCATGGGTGGGCAGCCGATCCTCGCACTGGCAGTGGTTGGCATGCCGATTGATAAACTTCCGGTGGATACTATTCGGCAAATCATGGCGGGTGGAGCGGCAGTTTGCGAAACGGCAGGTATTCCCATTGCGGGGGGGCATTCCATTGATTCGCCGGAGCCGATTTATGGTCTGGTAGGGTTAGGTATCGTGCATCCCGACAAGGTGAAGCGTAACGATAAAGCACTGGCAGGAGATGTGCTGGTTCTGGGCAAACCCCTTGGGGTCGGCGTGCTTAGTGCTGCGCTGAAGAAAGGTGAGTTAAGCGCTGACGGTTACCGGCAGATGATCGAGGTTACCACCCAGCTTAATCGTGCAGGCACTACGCTTGCGGCTATAGATGGCGTAAACGCCATGACGGATGTCACGGGTTTTGCATTACTGGGCCATCTGCTTGAAATCTGCCGTGGCTCGCAATTGCAAGCGCAGCTTGAGTTTAATCGTATTCCTTTCATCGATATTGCTTTACAGTTGGCGCAGGAGGGTTATGCAACCGGTGCGGCGGCACGTAATTGGGCTAGCTATGGTGAGGCAGTGGTACTGGCTGAAGGCGTGACGGAATGGCAACGCAAACTGTTATGCGACCCGCAAACCAGTGGCGGCTTACTGGTAAGTTGTACCCCTGAAAGCGTGGATGATGTATTGGCCGCTTTCAAGGCTGATGGTTTTAATCACGCGGCTGTCATTGGTAGATTGCAAACCGGAAGTGCTCAGGTTTCAGTGGTTAATGGAAATGAAGGGCGCTAAATTTTTAAAAGCATAAAACATCGTCATTGCGAGCGAAGCGCGGCAATCCATAGCGCTTTATTTAAAAGGAAATTCTGGATTGTCGCCGGCCGCGCTACGCTCGCGGCTAAAGGCTAAATCGCTCGCAATGACAGCTTCATGAATAAATTAACGTTTCTTTTAGTATCCTAAAGTACGCAGTAGATTAAGCAAATTCTTTCAGTAAAGACTTCACGAAATCAGTACGCAGGTTGATTGCCTCGAACCCTACTGTAACCCTTAATTTATCCGGCCCGTTCATGCGACATCTTTTATCGCGCTGCAATAGATTGATAAGTTTAAGCGGATCAATATCGGCTTTCGGGTTGAACTGCAGCTGAATTGCATCAGCACTAGCATCAATCTTGATCACACCGATGTTTTTAGCTGCAATGCGTAAGCGGTGGCAAGCCATCAGTGCTTCGCCTTGCTCCGGCAGCAGGCCAAAACGGTCGATTAACTCTTCCTGCAGGTTATCCAGCTCGTCATCATCGTTGCAGTTAGCCAGGCGCTTATAAATCACCAGACGCTCATGCACATCCGGACAGTAGTCGTTGGTAAGCAAAGCAGGCGTATGCAGATTAATTTCTGTGGTAACCCCTAACGGTGCATTCAAATCCGGCTCTTTACCGGCTTTAAGTTGTTTAACCGCATGGTTCAGCATGTCTGAATAGAGGTGGAAGCCAATCTCCTGCATTTCACCGCTCTGGCTATCGCCCAGCAGTTCGCCGGCACCGCGGATTTCAAGGTCATGCATGGCGAGATGGAATCCTGCTCCCAGGTCTTCCATGAGCTGGATCGCATCCAGGCGTTTTTGCGCCTGTGGAGTGATCTTGCGGTCAGGGTCAGTCAACAGGTAAGCATAAGCCTGGTGATGTGAACGACCCACGCGGCCGCGTAACTGGTGCATTTGTGCCAGGCCAAACATATCTGCTTTATTCATGATGATGGTGTTGGCGGTCGGCACATCAATACCGGTTTCAATAATCGTGGTACACAGCAGCAAGTTGTAACGCTGGTGGTAGAAATCGCGCATGACGTTTTCAAGCTCGCGCTCGCGTAACTGACCATGAGCAACGCCAATGCGTGCATCTGGCAGGATTTTTTCCAGTTTCTCTCGCATGGAGTGGATAGTATCCACTTCGTTATGCAGGAAATAAACCTGGCCACCGCGCTTGAATTCACGCATGGCAGCCTCGCGGATAATGCCTTCGGAGTATTCCGCGTGGAAAGTTTTGATGCTCAGGCGTTTTTGCGGTGGCGTAGTAATTACGCTGAATTCGCGCAGCCCTTCCATCGCCATGCTGAGGGTACGCGGAATTGGCGTTGCAGTGAGCGTAAGTACATCAACTTCGGCACGCAGTGCTTTAAGCTGCTCTTTCTGACGCACGCCAAAGCGGTGTTCTTCGTCCAGGATTACCAGGCCCAGATTCTTGAACTTGACGTCCTTTTGAATCAGGCGGTGGGTACCAATGATAATGTCAATCTTGCCTTCTTCCAGTCCGCGTAATGCTTCAGCCTGTTCCTTGGCGGTCCTGAAACGGGAAATTTCCGCAATCTTGATCGGCCACTCGGCAAAGCGGTCGCTAAAGTTATTGAAATGCTGCTCTGCCAGTAGTGTAGTCGGCACCAGTACTGCAACCTGCCTGCCGCCCATGACCGCGACGAATGCAGCGCGCAGCGCGACTTCGGTCTTGCCGAAGCCTACATCGCCGCATACCAGTCTGTCCATCGGCCGGCCGGATTGCATGTCTTTAATAACATTTTCAATCGCTTCCAGCTGGTCTGGCGTTTCTTCAAACGGAAAGCCTTCGCAGAATGCTTCGTAATCGTGCAGGCTCAAGGTAAAAGCATGACCGCGACGGGAAGCACGCTGTGCATACAGGTTAAGCAGTTCTGCGGCTGTATCACGGATCTGCTTGAGTGCTTTTTTCTTGGCTTTTTCCCAGTTGCCGCTGCCCAGACGGTGTAAAGGTGCAGATTCCGGCGGCCCACCGGAATAGCGTGAAATCAGGAATAACTGCGAAACCGGTACGTAGAGTTTATCGTCACCGTAGTATTCCAGTAGCAGAAACTCGGTTTCACCTTCGCCAAAGTCCAGGTTTACCAGCCCTTTATAACGGCCTACGCCATGCTGTTCATGCACCACTGGGTCGTTGATGCGCAGCTCAGATAAGTCCTTGAGCATGCCCTCGGTACTGCGTGCTTTTTCGCGCTCACGGCGGCGCTGCTGGCGTACGGTAGCAGCGTAGAGTTCGGCTTCGGTGATAACGGCAAATTCGAAATCTTTATCAATGGTGTTTACAAAGCCGCTGTGTAGCGTGCTGACGCCCAGCATCACTTTTGCTTTGTTTGTTAGAAAATCATTCCAGGTTTCGCAAATGGCAACATCAAGACCATGCTCGGCAAATAGCTGCGTCATGGTTTCACGGCGGCCCAGGCTCTCGGCAACAATTAGAATGTGGCCTTTAAACTGGCTGATAAATTCTTTTAATTTGTGTAGCGGTTCATCAGCACGACGTTCAATATCAAGCGCAGGCAATTTGTTGCCGGATTTTTCAATAGTCAGTGCCAGTCTTGCATAGGCATGGGTGGAAGCAAAGAAATCTTCTGTTTTAATCAGCAGGGTTTCAGGCTTGAGCAATGGCCGCTCTGCATCATGTGCCAGTGTGCGGTAACGTGATTGGGCTTCACGCCAGAATTGCTGCGCGCTTAAATCTAAATCACCATGCAGGCACAGCAGGCTATCGCTCGGCAGGTAATCCAGCAGGCTCGCAGTTTGTTCAAAAAACAGTGGCAGGTACCATTCAATACCGCCGGAAGCAATGCCTTTACTTACGTCTTTGTATATTTTGGCTCGCTGCGGATCCCCTTCAAAGGTTTCACGGAACTGGCTTCTAAAGGTTGCAATACCGGCTTCATCCAGTGGAAACTCACGTGCAGGCAATAACCTGATTTCCGGAACCGGGTACAGGCTGCGCTGCGTGTCCACATCAAAGGTGCGGATAGTCTCAATTTCATCATCGAACAGATCCAGGCGGTAGGGCAGTGCTGAGCCCATCGGGAACAAATCAATCAGGCCGCCGCGTACACTGAACTCGCCATGGCTGATAACCTGGGTTACATGGTGATAGCCGGCTTCTGCACATTGGTTGCGCAAGGCTTCCAGGTCAAGTTTCTGCCCCTTTTTGAGCATGAAGGTATTGGCGCTCAGGTAAGCTTTAGGGCTCAAGCGGATCAGCGCTGTTGCCAAAGGCACAATAATGATATCGCAGGTATTCTGCGAGATATGGTAAAGCGTGGTCAGTCGGTCGGAAATCAGGTCTGGGTGCGGTGAGAACTGGTCATACGGCAGGGTTTCCCAGTCTGGCAGCAAATGTACATTTAAGGCCGGTACAAAGTAGGGGATTTCTTCCAGCAGGCGCTGTGCATCAAAAGCGTTCGCTGTAATGATTACTAGCGGCTTACTGGGGTTCTTAGTTTTAAGTTTAAGTGCCAATCTGGCTAAGCTAAAGCTATCCTCACCATGGGTATTGAGTTCAATACGGGTAGATGTTCCTTGATGTGGAGTTGGGAGGTGGTTCATAAAATCAGAACGTGTATGCGAGTAAAGTCTAGATTATAAAGCTTTGCTGCACTGATATGTGTGGTTCATATACATTGTTTAAATTTCTTAATTGTAAATCGACCTAGTATGGGCATCTTGTATGCGCTCGTTTTCAAGATGATAATCAATGGTGACTTTGTCTGAATATGGCGTATCGATCGATAATTCAAAGTATTTTTTCATTGGTGATTTACCGTTATGAGCACAGTGCAATCTATACCAGTTGTGATAATGCTTTCACTCAGCAAGTAACGCATTAAGTGGGTGAATGTCTAATTTTATGGCCAGGTCCACTATGTATTCTTTGTGCACCGAGATTTCTTTGTTCTCGAAGCGTAAGTATTAAATGTCTATATTGGGGATTTATTTTGGTAGCAGGAGAGCTTAATGGCCTACTGTTTTGGCTATGCAGTTCTTCAACGCTATTTGGCTGATAATGGAGCGACTATTTGTACAAGGTTGGTCTATTGGATCCAATTATATTGAGACGATGTTTATGAGTCATATAACAGATATCTTGATTTTATTCCTGAGTTTTAAATTTCCTAATTGGTTCCTATGCGTTATTTCGTTTATTTATCACAAGGCAGGCCAAAAGTGTGATTAGTCTAAAAGACCTAGCCACAATAGTACCTCCCAATCAAGCACTTCTTCGATGGGTTCAAACACTATACTTTCTAGTTTGTACAGGTTAAATCCGGGCCCTGATACTGCGAGTTGGGTACCAGTACTTGCAGAGGCACTAAAGCCCGGATTCCTGAATCCCATTGTAGGGGTGGGTTTTTTAGAATATTCACTATTACTACAGTCGCAGTGATTTCTTCCTAATGCGGTGCTAACTGAGCCATATACAGTAGTGACACTGGCACTGGCTTTTGCATAGAGACCAGTATAAATTACTGGTTTGTATTGGTTGCATAATGAATATCCTGGGGATGTTGCTAGTGGGTCATACTTAATTCCTCCCCCGACTCCTGCCCCTAAGTTTAATGTGGCGTAGGCCGTTCCATCAGGATTTTGTCCTGCGGATATTTCGCCGCCCAATCCTGCAAACAGACCAATTTGTATGCCCCATAACCCTAATGGATCTATCAGGCTTGCCGGGTTGTTATTGACGTAGTTATAAGTGCTAAAACTTCCGCCGTCTAGACCAGCAGGGTCTGCTTGAATGTATCGACCAAAGTTGGGAGTGAAGTCTCTTGGTTTGTATTGAAATAAGTCAGATCCATTTTCTATAGAGGCCAGTGTTGTCGAGCTAAATAGTGCAGTTAACACTAGCCATGAAAATTGATATAGGGATAATTTGGGTAAATTTAGTCGCATGGCACAAATTCCTTATTAGAATAGGCCAGTGTAAGAGCTTATAGTGATAAAAATATTAAAAAATAATTACATAAATGCGACAGTAAAATATAAAAAAAACCATTCTTGAACTCATGCTGTTGAGCTCAAGAATGGTTTGCTTGAGTAGTACTTGCAGCTTATTTGCTGATTTGCAGTTCCGCTGCAATCCAGTAGTCGACAGGGTTGCCGGCAAAACCATCTTTTTCTGCAATGTAATAGGCTGCTACTTCAATCATTCTGTAGCGTTGCTCTAAATCAGAAACTGCCGCTTTTGTTTTTTTAGCAGCTGGTTTCTTTGCCGTAGCTGTCTTGGCTGTACTGGCTTTTTTTGTCGTTGCAGTAGCTTTAGGTTTAGCGGCAGCTTTGGTTGTAGTTGTTTTTTTGGTTTTAACTTCTTTTGTTTCAGTACTTTCGGCCATTTTGATCCCTTTCAGAATTTAAATTGTAATGCTGGTGCGATCTAAACATAAATACATAACAGTTTTATTGTGTGCCTGTACCGCCTACCGTGAGTCCATCGATTCTAAGCGTAGGCTGGCCAACACCAACTGGCACGCTTTGTCCTTCTTTACCACAAGTTCCAACACCGCTATCCAGTGACATATCGTTACCTATCATTGAAACACGTTTCAGGACTTCCGGGCCATTGCCGATCAGTGTGGCACCCTTAACCGGATAAGTGATCTTGCCGTCTTCAATCATATAAGCTTCAGCAGCACTGAATACGAATTTTCCGCTTGTAATATCTACTTGTCCACCACCAAAATTCGCGGCATATAAGCCTTTTTTTACGGATTTGATGATTTCTTCCGGTGGGGTCGAGCCATTTAGCATGTAAGTATTGGTCATGCGTGGCATAGGTACGTGTGCGTAGCTTTCACGGCGGGCATTACCGGTGATTGGCATATTCATCAGGCGTGCATTGAGTGTGTCCTGCATATAGCCGCGTAAAATTCCATCTTCGATTAACACGGTGTTTTTGGTCGAGTTACCTTCATCATCCACGCTGAGCGAGCCTCTACGATTTTGGATAGTACCGTCGTCAACAATGGTAATGCCTTTGGCGGCAACCTGCTGACCGATCATGTTGCTGAAAGCGGAGCTGCCTTTACGGTTAAAGTCGCCTTCCAAACCGTGACCGATGGCTTCATGTAACAAAATGCCAGGCCAGCCAGCACCGAGTACCACGGTCATGCTGCCGGCAGGGGCAGGGCGTGCATCCAGGTTTACCAGTGCCTGATGTACTGCTTTTTTGGCGTAATCATGCAGCACTTCGTCAGTAAAATAGCTGTAATCAAAACGTCCGCCGCCGCCTGCTGAACCCTGCTCACGGCGACCATTGCTTTCTGCAATCACATTGATACCTACGCGCACCAGCGGACGTACATCGGCGGCCATCACGCCATCATGGCGGGCGATCATGACTACTTCATATTCGCCCGCAATTGAAGCGGTGACTTGTGTGATGCGCGGATCCAGTTTTCTGGCAATAGATTCCAGGTGTTCCAGCAGTTTTACTTTGGCTTCTGCCGATAGCGAGGCAATCGGGTCATGCGGTAAATATAGTTGAGGTGCCTGAGCGGTGATAATCGATTTTGCAGATTGTTCGTTACCTAACGCGGCAATGGATTTGGTGGCAATTGCTGCCTGTTGCAGTGCTTCAAGGCTGATGTCATCAGAATAGGCAAATGCGGTTTTTTCGCCGCTGACGGCACGCACGCCAACACCCTGGTCAATTGAAAAATTACCGGACTTTACCTGGCCTTCTTCCAGCCCCCAGCTTTCACTTCTGCTGTACTGGAAATACAGGTCGGCGTAATCAATCTTGTGCGACATCATATCGCTGAGCACATTCTGTAATTTTGCAATATCAAGGCTTGCAGGCACAAGCAGCGCCCGTGTGGCTTCATCAAAGTGGGAGCCTTGGAGCAGACTGGAACTGCTTGGTATTTCCTGATTTTTCATTATTAACTAGCTAGGGTTAAATTTAAGTTGATTGGACCGCAGTAATTGTGCGGTG
>JALRGX010000009.1 GCA_023259635.1 Methylotenera sp.
GTGGCTAATCAATGCGTATTCAGCGCATCAAATCGACCTTGTGAAAGCCTCCAATGCGGAGGCTAAAAAGTTTGATGAGTTTTTCACTGATTTAGCTGAGTATTTACAGAATCGCTTGCAGCAGGAAGGCGACACAATCACAACCAAGAAGCGATTGACTGAACTACTGAAAGACATCAAGGAAAAGCAATATCTCATTTACGGGTCATTTACTGCTGATTTATTCGATGACATGAAAGAGATGGTTCAGCTTGAGCTAGATTTCAACGAGGAGTTAATTAACAAGTTCGTTGTCGATTACACATCAGCAGTTCCAACGCTTGATCAAGCATGGCAGGCAGTAACAGGTAATCCGTTGCTAATCGGTTACAAAGGCGGCGCGATTGATTGGGATAATCTCGTTTCTGGTTGGCAAGCAGACTCGATCACGCGGGTTGCTAATCGGATTACAACCGGATTTTATACCGGGCAAACCATTCAGCAGATGGTTCGTGATATTGTCGGCACTAAATCAGCTAAGTATCAAAACGGAATCATTAATCTAACTCGCAAAGATGCCTTCACTGTTGCTAAAACTGCTGTCATGCACATGGCAACGCAAACAAAGGATGCGTTTTACCGTAAAAATGATGATTTAATCGTTGGCGTTAAGGTGGTTGCAACGCTTGACAGTAGAACATCTGATTATTGCAGGCAAGTCGATGGCAAGGTTTATCTATACGCTGATTATCCTGATAACAAATACCCGAAGCCTCCATACCATTTCTCTTGCCGTACAATCCTAGTCCCTGCAATGTCAGAGGAATACGATTGGCTTATGTCTGACGCAAAACGCCCATCTGTTACACTGAATGCAGACGGTAGCGCGAAAGCAAAACAGGTTAACGCTTAAACCACTTATTACGATTGGTTAAAGTCACAGCCTAAAGCGACCGTATATGCAGCACTAGGAAAGACGCAAGGCGACATCTTTATGAATGCCGGTCTATCTGCTGATGAATTCAAGGAGGCTGCTCGTGTTGGCTTAAATCAAACACTAACAATCGACATACTTAAATCTCGCAACAAGCAAATTGCAACATATTTGGAAAATTATAAGTAACAGTGATAAACTATTGACATTCCGACAGGGTCGGTTTATTGGCTAAATCCTAGGGGGAAAAATGCCGAGTATCTTTGAACAATTAGCGGCGGCTGGCATTGAGTTGAACGATGAGCAGCGCGCAAAAATTAACATTGAAGAAGCTGATGAAGTGAAGGGTCTTGTTAATTCTCGCAACACTCTTATCGAAGAGAAAAAACAAGCCAAGGCATTAGCTGAACAAGCAGAGCGAGATCGACAAGCAGCAATTGAAGCTCAAGCCGCCAAAGATGGTGACGTTGAGACATTGCGCAAGCAGTATGCAGACCGAGAGGCGGCATATGTGCAGAAACTACAGGATCGAGATAATCGAATTTTAGGCAAAGAGCGTGATTTAGTTCTTGCCGAAGTCTCCGGTGATTTCATTGTACCGGAAGGCGGAAGATTGATGATCAAAGACTTGGTTAAGACTGGATACACAGAATCCGGTGACGTTACAACCGAATACTTTGATGAAAAAGGCCAGTCGTTAGGTAACGACAAGGCTAAATTTATTAAATACCTTTCAGAGAGCGAAACATTTTCTCCATTCATGAAAGGAATTGATTCAAACGGTGGCGGGGCTATCGGTAATCGCGGCGTATCAGGTCAGGGATCTGCTAAAGCTAAAAGTTTAGGCGGCACAAAACAAGAGCGGGTGGCAGCGCTGAAAGCTCGTTACCCTGATTTGAATTAAACGAGGTTATAAATTATGTCTTTATCACAAATGCAAGTTTTCAACGAATACTTTGCTCCCGCAATCATTGAGACTCTGGCGCAGAAAGTTGAAGCGTTCAACCAAGCATCAGGCGGTGCAATCCGATTAACAACTGCTGGTTTTGATGGCGATTTCCTGCAAGAGTCATTCTTTGCATCAATTCACTCAGCACAACGCCGCGTTGATCGCTATGCTGCACAAGCATCACAGGCTGCAACTGATTTAACTCAGCTGAAACACTCATCAGTTAAAGTTGCCGGCGGTTTTGGCCCGATTCGCTACGAACCTGCGCAAATGACTTGGTTGACCAAGCCAACAGCAGAAGGAATTGAGGTTGCATCACGCAACTTTGCAGAGGCTCTGTTATCTGATCAGTTAAATACCGCAATCGCTGCTTTAGTTGCTGCAATTGCTAACCAAAGCACAGCAACAACTAACGATGTATCCGCATCAGCAGGCATCAGCTATAACGCAATGAACACAGCGCATGCTTTGTTCGGTGATCGCTCTGGTGATTTGATTTGTCAAGTAATGAACGGTACTGCATATCACAAACTGATCGGCGCTAACTTAACCAACACCCCTCAGTTATTCCAAGCTCAAAATGTTCGAGTTGTGGATATTCTTGGTAAAATGGTTGTTGTGACTGATGCACCTGCGTTATATGCGACAGGCACACCAAACAAACTGAAAGTGTTGTCACTGACTGATTCCGCAGCTATCGTGACTGATGGCTCAGACATCATTACCAACATTCAGACCACAAACGGTCAAACTCGTATTGAAACTACAATGCAGGTTGACTATTCATTCGGATTAGGTCTGAAAGGTTATTCATGGGATGAGACAAACGGCGGCAAGTCTCCTACTGACGCTGAATTGGCAACCGGTTCAAACTGGGATAAAGTAGCAACAAGCATTAAGCATACTGCTGGTGTCCTCACTATCGGCGATGCTGCACAATAATGAAACGGGGCTTCGGCCCCTTTTTAGTTTGGAGTAAACATGAAAAAATCAGAAATGAAGCCTTATTATTTAAAGCACCCAGTATCTAAAGAAGAGAAGGACGCATTAAGAGCAAAAGGCTTTTATATTATCGACATTGCATTTAAGCCTGCTGGATGGGTAGATCCACTAAAGAAAAAATAAGGTGGTGATTTATGGCTAGAGACGTTCAAAACGGGTCGCTCGCTGATGTGCTAACCCACTGGAAGTCAAAGTTTGCACGTCTTCGTGTTGACCCAAAGAGATCTTCGTTTTTTGATGGTCGTGAATTTAAGTTAAGCCGAGAATACTCTGTATCTGACACACCTTTGGTTCTTAAATTAGTTTCGCCGGTTGATTTTATAATTGAGCTGCAAAGCATTTCTTGTGATTCGGAAGGCGTTATATTCAAAGCATACCGCTCAACGCAGGTGACAGAAAGCGGAACTTTTACAGAGGCTGCCGCTGATGTTATGACGCCTAATTGTGATATTGCATCAGTTAACTCATATACGAAGCAATCACAAGTTCTTTCTGGTGGCGCAATATCTGTCATTGCTGGTCAAGTTGCCAGGGAGACTATCCGAGTTAAGTCATCTGGTTCCACTGCGCAACAAACAACTGTATCAGGTGGCTCTATCACAGAGCGCGGCTTGCCTGCTGGCACATACTATTTACAATTTTCACGAATGACGGCAAGCGGAACAGCCACGGGTATTTTTAATCTGATAATTGCAGAACAGCCATTTGTAAATTCACCGAAATAAATGTGACACGCATCACGCCTTAATTAAACTGATGCGCCATGCTTAAATCAAAAGAGAGGTGCATCATGTTTATCAAATTACCAGCAGAAGAAATGAAAAACCTAGACGGTCGTCATTTAATCTATCTAGCAACAGCTAAAGCAAAAACTAATATGCCTGATTGGGATGATCAAGGAATCGACACAGTAAACGGTAAACGTGTTGTCGTTGATTATGTCAATGGCGGAGTGCATATTTTTCAATAATGCGGTGATATAATCACCAAAACACTTCGGAGAATATCATGGCATTAATTGTAGAAGATGGGTCAATTGTTGCTGATGCTGATTCATTTATCAGTCTAGCGGATGCCCGCACGCTTGCCGCAAAGTTTGGTTTAACGCTTTCTGATGATGACACAACCGCCGAAACTGAATTACGTCAGGGCGGTATGTACGTGATGGCACAAGAAGATTCAATGTCTGGCAGTCGCGTGTCTGCTGACCAGTCAATGTGCTATCCTCGATCTGACGTGCAGAAATACGGATTTTACGTTGCAGAAGATGCAATCCCTGCTGAGTTATTGAAGGCTCAAGTCTACGCAGCAGCAGAGATTCATGCTAACGGTTCGCCGTGGTCTGTTGATAACGGTCAGGTTGTAGCATCTGAGTCTGTGTCTGGTGCTGTATCCGTTTCTTACTTCAATACCGGATCAACTGGTTCATCATACGTTATCGATGCTGTAGACGTTATCCTACGACCATTGTTAGGCGGAAACGGATTAGCGTCATTCTCTGTTAATCGAGGATGATTATGGCTATCGACATAAGCGCAAAGGCGCAAAAGTTACTATCCAAACTCGCTTCTAGTAAAGCGATTGGATATGTGAAGCTAAAACGCGAAACAGGCGGCAGCATTGATCCTGACACCGGTCTTTATACTGCTGGTACTGAAACGCTAATCCCTGTTGATGCTGCTGTGACTCAATTCTCAGCAATAGAGATTGACGGGACTCGCATAATGCACGGAGACAAACGGATTGTATTTGCTCCTGATATTGAACCGATGGCGACAGACAAGGTTATGATTGGCGACGATGAGTTTACTATCATTGGTGAAATCGACGATGTTAATCACGCTGGCACAACTCAAGTTTATAAAGCGCAGGTGAGGTCTATCTAATGGGGTTTAGTGCTGATTTAGCGAAAGAGGCGGCCAATATAACCAAGGCAAATGAAACCGTAGTTAGACGTGCGGCTATCGCTTTATTTTCTCGTGTATCAATCGGCACTCCTGTAGGTAATCCGTCACTGTGGAAATATCCGGCTCCACCTGGTTACACTGGCGGAACGGCTCGAGCAAACTGGTTTCCGTCTACATCATCACCGGTAACAACTATTGATTTATCTGCTAGAGATGAAGGAAGCAAGACTGCTGAATCAATCGCATCATTCGTGCAATCAGCTTCATATACCGGAACTTTCCGAATAACGAATAATGTGCCATACATTGA
>JALRGX010000020.1 GCA_023259635.1 Methylotenera sp.
GAGCTGAAACTCATTGTCGACCTGATGTACGAAGGCGGCATTGCCAACATGAACTACTCAATCTCAAACAACGCTGAATACGGTGAATACGTTACCGGCCCTAAAGTGATTAACGATGAATCTCGTTACGCAATGCAAGAGTGCCTGGCCAACATCCAGAACGGTGAATACGCTAAACGCTTCATCCTGGAAGGCCGCACCAACTACCCGGAAATGACAGCACGCCGTCGTTTGAACGCAGCGCACCCGATTGAGCAAGTTGGCGGCCAATTGCGTGCAATGATGCCTTGGATTGCTAAAAACAAATTAGTAGATCAATCAAAAAATTAATCTACATTTGCAAGTTCAACCCAGGAACTAATTCCCATCGAGCTTAAACTCCTTGGTTATTAAAACTGATAGGGCAAAGCGTTATGCGTTTTGCCCTATTTCATTTATGACCTGAACAATAGAAATGATCATGAAAAATCGTCTTAAAGTGTTAGCGCAATATGCGATTCCCAAACAGGCAATCACCGCACTTGCCGGAAAACTGGCGCACTACCAGGCTGGAAATACAACGACAAAATTCATTCACTGGTTTGTAAAGCGTTACAACGTGAATATGGCAGAAGCCGCCAACAATGACATTGCAAGCTACAAAACATTTAACGAGTTTTTCACGCGCCCGTTACGCGAAGGGGCACGGCCAATTGCGCAAGCAGACTTTATCTGCCCGGTAGATGGCGCAATCAGCCAATTTGGCCGCATCGAACAAGACCAGATTTTCCAGGCTAAAGGGCATTTCTACTCCACCACGGCGCTGCTAGGCGGGGATACCTCAGCAGCAAAGCGTTACGAAAACGGCGAGTTTGCCTGCCTGTATCTAAGCCCTAAAGACTATCATCGCATTCACATGCCCTGCAATGGTAATCTGGAAAAAATGACGTATGTACCAGGCGACCTGTTTTCGGTAAATCCAGTTACAGCACAAGGCGTACCTGGGTTATTTGCACGTAATGAACGCGTGGTTTGTGAATTCTCATCCGAGCAATATGGAAACTTTGTCATGGTACTTGTTGGCGCAACCATTGTTGGCAGTATGGCAACGGTGTGGCACAACACAAAAGATGGCATCATTAACCCGCCACGGAGCGGCCATCTGCAGGTATGGACATATGCTGATCAAAATATCACCTTGAAACAGGGTGACGAAATGGGACGCTTCCTGCTCGGCTCTACCGTAGTGATGCTATTTCAAAAAGACATGCTGCAATTCAATCCAGCATGGCAAGCTGCAGCACCGGTGAAATTAGGTCAGGTCATGGGAAACAAAATTAGTAACTAAAATTTTGCAGGGTAGATTTCGCCCCCTGCAAAATTTTATTCTCTATTTATGGTGTGCTGATTTGTGATGTAAATGCGGGGCCAATTCATTTAATGCAGACTCATACACCGCCCGTTTAAATTCAATCACATCTTCAAGCGGCACCCAGTAATCACTCCAGCGCCAGGCATCAAACTCAGGATGGCTAGTAGCGCGCAAAGACACATCACAGTCACGCCCCATTAAACGCAACAGATACCATATCTGCTTCTGCCCCCGATAGCTTCCGCGCCATTCCCGCTTAACCCAACTCGTTGGCACTTCGTATCGCAGCCAATCTTTCGTGCGCCCCAGGATTTTCACATGCTCCGGTTTTAAACCAACCTCTTCCATAAGCTCACGATACATCGCCTGTTCCGGGCTCTCGCCATAGTTGATCCCGCCTTGCGGGAACTGCCAAGCATGTTCACGGATGCGCTTACCCCAAAATACCTGATTGTTGGCATTACATAAAATAATGCCAACATTCGGGCGAAACCCGTCACGATCTAACATAGCTATATACTGCCTTAATAATACTGCATTAATAATATGGTGCAATTTTTCCATATTTCCAGCATTATTGAAAGCAACCATTTACTAGATGGCTCATCTATAGTTACAGCGTTTGGAATGCGGCATAAGACGAACAGATCGTAGCATCCGATATAGTATGCGGTATACAGCGAGGTTACGGGTATCTCATGATGCAGCAATATGCTCAAAAATTGTATTTACAGAAGTGTCACACAACAACAATTAGTTATGGATTATTATGAGTTATAAGTCTCCTACTTTATTGAAAAACTATTGTTATGCAGCAATATTAATTACAAGCATCTCCATTACCGCTTGCAATGCGGTGCCAGCAGATCACAAAAACAGTTATGCCTACATTACCAATCAGGGTGAAAACACCGTTTCAGTGATTAACACAACATCAAACCAGATAGTCACTACGATTCCTGTTGGCAAGGCACCCGTAGGGGTTGCAGTGTCAGCAAAGCTGCAACGCGCATTTATTTCCAATGTTGATAGCCAGGAAATATCGGTTATCAACACACAAAACAATCAAGTTGTCGATTCAATAAAAATTAAAGGCTCACCTGTGGGTTTAGCATTAGCGCCTGACAATAAAACGCTTTACGTTGCAGACTGGTTTGAAAATAGAATACTAGCCATTAACACCAAAAAATACAGCGAGACTCGAGAATTAAGTGTCGGCGATGCACCAGCTGGACTAATTGCCAGTCCGGATAATCAATGGCTATATATAGCTAACCGCGACAGCAATGATATTGCCGTTATAGACACTGCAACATTAAGCATTAAAAAACGTATTGCGGTTGGAAAACACCCTTTCGGCCTGGCTCTCAGCAAAAGCGGAAAGTTTCTGGCCAGCGTCAATGTTAAAGATGACACCGTCAGTATCATTAATACAGAGTCCGGCCACCAGCAGGTAATCAAGGTAGGTTACCACCCCTACTGCGCAGCTTTTTACCGGGACGAAGGAACATTGTATGTAACCAACACCCAAGATGACAGCGTAACTGTGCTGGATGTAAAAGCTGGGACTATCATTACAACAATTAATGTAGGCAGCACCCCTGAGGGCATCAGCATAGACGACAATACGCAGCATGCATACACAGCAAACTGGGGGAGTAATGATGTCAGCGTGATAGATACAGAAAGCAATCGATTAATAACAACGATAAAAACAGGAGACAAAAGCCGAGCTTTTGGTCAGTTTGTGTTGGGGCACTAGTAATTATTTGAATATCGCCATAAAAGTAATTTAAAAAATACAAATACTGTCAACCTTGCGGTTAAACACAGCGTTGTTTCATCATCAGTAACAGTATTGATAAAAGCTAAAAAATCTGAATTTGATGTACTTATTGATTCGGTACGATTTATTTGCAATAAAAACTGGATCGCAACGGCCTACGGCCTCGCGATGACATTATTGCGAATGGAATGCAGCAACCCCGTTTATTCATGCCGGAGCAATAAAATTTAGGTTCTATAAACAAAGCTTGTCATTTATAATGTGCTGTTCTTTGAATCAATCCTCTCACACATGAGAAATCTGGAGAAAATGAATGAAAAAATTCTTAGCTTTAATCGCACTAAGCTTGAGCACCAGCTTGGTTTCTTTCACGGCAGCAGCTCATGGCCCGTCACCGCTTAAAGTGGACAAATCAGTTACCATTAAAGCTGACCCTGCAAAAGTATGGGCATTAGTAAAAGACTTCGGCAACATGCAAAAATGGCACCCAGCCGTTGCAAGCACAAAACTGGAGAAAAAAGGCGAAGATACCTTCAGAACACTCACACTGAAAAGCGGCGGTACCATCTATGAAAAATTACGCAGTGCAGATGATGCTGACATGAAATTGAAATATGAAATTGTTACCAGCGGCCTGCCACTCACCGACTACAACGCATTTATGGCAGTTAGCAAAGGTGCAAACCCAGGTGAAACCAATGTGCGATGGGTCGGTCGTTTCTATCGCCTGTACAAATTGAACCCACCAATCCCACCTGGCCAAGATGATGAAACTGCATTAAAAGCAATTGATGACATTTTTGATGCAGGTTTAGCTGGATTGAAAAAAACTGCTGAATCGTCAAAGTAGGAAACCGCGAAAACTCACAAAAACGGTCATTCATACAATGGATACGTGACCTTTTTTGACAGAAGAAGCGGGATATAAAGTCAATTATTGTCACTTAACAGTTAAGATGGCACAAAAAAGCGGAATTTTAATTCCGCTTTTTTATTAATTAATATATCTAGACCCCACTTTTACAATACTTAAAGAACCTGATAGTAGATTTCAATTTACATACCAAATACCAACTTACTTCATGCATCATTTTCAATAAATCATCTTAAAAAACAATAACAAATTGATTTTATTGTTATTTTTTATCAACATCCAGCACAATAAATACTGAATCACATCAATCGCATTTATCAAAACCTTACTTATACGTAACGTATCCAGATAAAATAGTATAAACAGCACCTGAAAAAGAGAATTGGC
>JALRGX010000119.1 GCA_023259635.1 Methylotenera sp.
AGCCACCCATACCACCAAACAGACCGGTCACCGTGTTGGCGATGCCCTGCCCGACACATTCGCGATTGCCGCGGCCGCGGGTTTCAGTGATTTCGTCAATCAGCCGCAGGGTCAGCAGCGATTCAATTAATCCGATGGCGGCGAGAATAATCGCATAGGGCAAAATAATGCCCAGGGTTTCAAGATTGAATGGCACCGCGGGAATATGGAAAGTGGGCAGGCCGCCGGCGATCGAGGCAACATCACCGACCACTTTGGTATCCACTTCCAGCGCGATCACAATCAGGGTCACAGTGACGATCGCCACCAGCGATGAAGGCAGCGCTTTGGTCAAACGCGGCAGAAAATGAATGATCGCCATGGTC
Organism: Methylotenera sp.; assembly: GCA_023259635.1. Classification (GTDB taxonomy): domain Bacteria; phylum Pseudomonadota; class Gammaproteobacteria; order Burkholderiales; family Methylophilaceae; genus Methylotenera. The sequence continues at coordinate 366 of JALRGX010000119.1, forward strand.
AGAAACACCAGGCCGAGCAAGGTATAGAGCGTTTCGCCGCTCATCCAGGCCACATCGATAATCGAGCCTTCCATGCCGGTGCCCGCCAACCAACCCGGCTCTCCGGCGACACCAAACTGGCTCAGCTGGGCGAGAAAAATCACGATTGCCAAACCATTAACAAACCCCAACATCACCGGGTGCGGAACCATGCGAATAAACTTGCCGAGTTTTAAAGCGCCGGCAAGGATCTGCAAAATGCCCATCAACACCACGGTCATAAACAGGTACTCGACCCCGTGATCGGCAACCAGCGTGACCATCACCACAGCCAGAGCACCGGTGGCGCCAGAGATCATTCCCGGACGACCGCCGATACAGGCTGTGATCAGCCCGACCATAAAGGCGGCATAGAGTCCCACCAGCGGCGCCACACCGGCGACAAAGGCAAAAGCCACCGCCTCGGGCACCAGCGCCAGAGCCACAGTGAGACCCGAAAGCAGATCATTTCGATAGGAGATAACTCGACTGGCGCGAAGTTCAAACATTTAAATTCTCAAATTGATTGTAATGTTGGCTGGCGGTTTTCTAACTGGCCTAAAACGGGCAGCACCGCAGCCAGGTCCAGGCGCTGCGGTTGCGAGGACCGATTTTAGCCGCGCGAGTTGCGCTGCGGAGGACGACCGCTGCTGCGTGCGCCCGATCGATTGCCGTATGGCTTGGGCGCTGAATTGCCGGATGAATTGCCGGATGACTTACCCGATTGGTTACCTGAACTATTGCCTGAGCTGGCGCCTGAACGATTACCCGATTTATTACCTGAGCTATTATGTGAGCTATTACCAGACTGATTGCCAGACCCTCTGCGCTTGGCGCCGGGCTGGGGGCCGTGGGAATAACCACTGCTGCGTTTTTTCTTGGGATCCGGTCTGCTATTGCCTCTGCTATTGGTCTCGCTATTCAAGGGCCTGCGCGCTTTGCGCGACTTAACCGGGCGGTCGAGGGTGGTTTCCGGCACATCGTGAACCGGCTCAAAACCGTCCATCACTTCCCGCGGCAACAGCTGTTGTATCAGTCGTTCAATATCCGAGAGCAAATCGACTTCATCAGCACTGACAAGCGAGATCGCTGTGCCAGTTGCGCCGGCGCGACCGGTTCGACCAATACGGTGAACATAGTCTTCAGCGACATTGGGCAAATCAAAATTGACCACCTGGGGCAACTGCTCAATATCCAGGCCCCGCGCAGCGATATCGGTGGCAACCAGAATGCGCACCTCACCGGCTTTAAAATCAGCCAGCGCCCTGGTGCGAGCACCCTGGCTTTTATTTCCGTGAATCGCTGCGGAAACAATACCCTCGGCGTCCAGCTGCTTGGTCAATTTGTTGGCGCCATGTTTGGTTTTGGTAAACACCAGTGCCTGGCGCCAGCCATTGTCGTGAATCAGGCGTGTCAGCACGGCGGCCTTTTGCTTTTTATCCACTGTGTAAACCGACTGAGTCACTGTGGTGGCGGCGGCATTGCGAGGGGTAACCGAAATTTCAACCGGGTTGCTAACCAGCCCTTTGGCCAGCTTGCGAATATCGTCAGAGAAGGTCGCCGAGAACATCAGGTTCTGACGGCGTTTGGGCAGCAGGCCGATAATACGCTTGATATCGTGAATAAAACCCATATCCAGCATGCGGTCGGCTTCGTCCAATACCAGAATTTCCACGCCTGATAAATCTATGGTGTTTTGTCCGGCATGATCCAGCAGGCGGCCTGGTGTGGCTACCAGAATGTCCAATGGTTTTTTCAGGCGCGTGATCTGCGGGTTAATGTTCACGCCGCCGAAAATTACGGTTGAAGTCAGCGGTAAGTGCTTGCCATAGACTTTTACGGATTCTTCAATCTGTGCTGCCAACTCGCGTGTCGGGGTCAGCATCAGGCAGCGTGGACGACCTTTGGTAACGTCTGCATGCGGCTTTTGGCTTAACAGGTGCAGGATTGGTAAAGTAAAGCCCGCGGTTTTACCGGTGCCGGTCTGTGCGCCGGCAAGCAGGTCGCCGCCGTTTAATACCAGCGGGATTGCTTTGGCCTGTATCGGCGTCGGGTTGGTATAACCGGTATCGCTGATTGCGCGCAAAATAGGTTCGCACAAACCTAACTCGTTAAAGTTAAGTGTGCTTTTTTCAATGCTGAGATCGGCCTTGATGGCTTCAGGTTGAACGCCATCAATAGGCGAGGTTGTTTCAATAGTTTTCGTTTGCGTTGTCAATATAAAGCTCCATTTGGGTTTTAGGCCGACCCATTACTTTAATGAAGCAACACCAATCGAGGTCTAGGCATATGTGGTTATATTCTGTATTGAGATACGGAAGATAATCAGGGTAAGAGACCGCTACGCTGATTGGTTGGCGTAGGGTAAATGAATTGCTGTGAATTATACGTAAGATTCTGATTAAAGCTAGAAATAATTTATAGGAGTATTCTTTAGCAACCTTTGCACGAAGCGAAATTGGTATCAATTTTTTAGAAAAACTCCCCAAAGTTGCCATTCCCGCCTGCGCAGGAATGACGCGATAGATAGGCTCTTTAGTTCAAGAAAGTGATCAAGTGAAACTATTTTTTTAATTGAATTGCATAAGCTCTTGAATATTCTCGATGCAAGCTTAATTGGCAGGCTGGTAGGTATTCGAATGTAAATGGCGCCAAACCCAGGGCGCTTGAGGTTTGATTGCACCCCAGAGGCCGATTCTTTTTTGACGGGCCATTGCAGCAGCATTTTTTATAGCAAGGTCGTTTGAGTATTTTTCGGTATACCAGGCATGGCCTTGTGCAGCCATGTATAAACTGACATCGATCTGGTTGCATTGCAGCCGGCCTAAATGACGACCGTATTTGTCCATACCTGAGAAATTGACGTTTATTGTGATGTTGCTACCTGTGCAGAGCTTAATGAGCGCACGTCGTGCTTTCTGGCCGTATTGCTGGTTGCGTTCAGGGGCGTCAATGTCAGTCAGGCGTAGTTTTAATCTAATCCCTGCGTGTTTTAATTCAACCGTGTCGCCATCGTAGACATAGCTTACGGTATATGCATCTTCAGCCTGGCTCGCTGTGCACGACAGGAGCAACAGGCACACACTGATAAATCGCAATAATGACATTCCGTAAGGTATGGGAGATTTAGTGGTGATGCGTGTGGTTGTGGCCGTGGTCGCTGTCCAGCAGGCTATAGTAGTTGGAAGGTTCCAGTACGGTCGGTATTGGTTCGGCATCACTATTAGGGTGGTCTTTACTGTAATGCAGTCCGCGGCTTTCCTTGCGTTCCATCGCGCTTCGTACGATTAATTCTGCAACCTGCAGTAAATTACGCAGTTCGATCAGGTCGTTGCTGATTCTGAAGTTGCTGTAAAACTCATGAACCTCATCGCGCAGCATATGGATACGGTGTAGGGCACGGCTCAGGCGCTTGTCAGTGCGAACAATGCCGACAAAGTTCCACATGGCGCGTCGCAGTTCTTCCCAGGTGTGGGTAATCAGCACTTCTTCATCAGCATCCGTTACACGGCTTTCATCCCAGTAAGGTAATGACGGGATTGGTTTTTCCGGTTGTTTCAAGATGTCTTCTGCGGCCGATTGGCCGAATACCAGGCACTCAAGCAGTGAGTTGCTGGCAAGGCGGTTGGCCCCGTGTAAGCCGGTGCATGCAGTTTCACCGATAGCGTAGAGGTTTTTGATGTCGGTCTGACCGATATCGTCTGTCATCACGCCGCCGCACATAAAGTGTACAGCAGGCACTACCGGGATAGGTTCTTTGCTGATATCAATGCCTAGTTCCAGGCAGCGGCGGTAGATGTTGGGGAAATGGTCCTGGATGAAATCTAATGATTTGTGTGAAATATCCAGGTATACGCAGTTCAGGCCGCGTTTTTTCATTTCAAAGTCAATGGCACGGGCCACTATGTCGCGGGATGCCAATTCTGCCCTTGGATCATGTTCGTGCATGAATCTTGTGCCATCGGGTAGTTTTAGTATGCCGCCCTCGCCGCGCACAATTTCAGAAATCAGAAAGGATTTTGCGTGTGGATGATAAAGGCAGGTAGGGTGAAACTGGATAAACTCCATATTGGCAACGCGGCAGCCAGCGCGCCATGCCATTGCCATGCCATCGCCGGTGCTGATGTCCGGGTTGGTGGTGTACAGGTAAACCTTGCCGGCGCCACCTGTGGCTAAAACAGTGTGCTGTGCGCCGATGGTGATTACTTTGCCGGTTGTGTTGTCCAGTACGTAAGCGCCCAGGCAGATGTTGTCATTGGAAAAATCAGGAGACTTCGCCTTGAATTTTTGTGTGGTGATTAAATCTACCGCAATGTGATTTTCGAGCAGGGTGATGTTGGGATGCTGCATGACCTTTTGCGCCAGCGTTGTCTGTACGGCGTGTCCGGTAGCATCTGCGGCGTGAATTATGCGTCGATGGCTGTGGCCGCCTTCGCGGGTTAAATGGTAGCCGCTGTCATCATGTTCGCGCGTAAAGTGGACGCCTTGCTGGATGAGCCATTCGATCGTTTCCTTGCCGTGTTCGACTACTTTCCTGGTAACAGCAGCGTCACACAGGCCAGCGCCGGCGGTCAGCGTGTCCTGAATGTGCGCTTCAATTGAATCTTCATCGTTTAATACAGCTGCAATGCCGCCTTGTGCCCAGTTGCTGGCAGAGTCATTTATGCTGCGTTTGCTCACCAGGCATATTTTTTTATGTTCCGCAGTGCGAAGCGCCAGTGATAAGCCTGCAAGGCCGCTGCCAATAATTAAAACATCAAATTGCTGCATAAATTTTTAATCTGTAGGTGTAAGGTAAATTTAATTCCGAGGAACTAACAAGAGTGTATCGCGGTCATTGTAAAAGGCAATAACAATAGCGCAGTAGTGGTGAAAAAGTAAGCGTTTAAATGATTAATAGGTAATAACCGTGAAGGGATTAGTTGATGATACAGCCCGGTAAAATACAAGAATTTACACAATTAAATTTTATGCAATCTTCGCCGCAAGGGTATACTAGCGGGGATGTCCGGCGCGATAATAAAATTGAACAAAATAAGACTGAAACTACAGGACCAATAACAGTAGTGGCTATTACTCCAACCCCTGGTAATCGTGAAATCGATCATGAGCTTGTGCTGCGCGCACAGCGTGGTGACAAGCGCGCTTTTGGCCTGCTGGTGGATAAATACCAGCGTAAATTGGCTCGGCTGCTGTCCCGCATGATCCGTGACCAGTCTGAAATCGAAGATGTAGTGCAGGAGTCTTTCATTAAAGCCTATCGTGCTTTACCTAATTTCCGCGGCGACAGCGCTTTCTACACATGGCTTTACCGCATTGGTATTAATACGGCAAAGAATTATCTTGTTTCAGTAGGTCGCAGGCCTAGTGTAAGTACAGATATCGAGATCGAAGATGCCGAGAATTTTGAGGGCGGTGATGAACTGCGTACAACTGAAACGCCTGAATCTTCCATGATGACTAAACAGATCGCACAGACTGTAAACGATACTGTTGAGAGTTTACCTGAAGAGTTGCGTACAGCAATTACGTTGCGCGAGATTGAAGGATTGAGCTATGAAGAAATAGCAACAATCATGGAATGCCCGATTGGCACAGTTCGCTCACGTATTTTCAGAGCGCGTGAAACCATTGCACTTAAATTAAGGCCGTTGCTGGATACGCCTGAGAATAAGCGCTGGTAAAAAAAGAATATGTGGGAGGCTGGTTAAGTGTTAGGAGTCAATAATGAGTGAACAAATATCCGCTTTGATGGATGATGAGATTCTGCTTGAGGACGCAAAGCATCTGTTTGCGTCAATGCATTCGAACAAGCAGTCGATCGACGCATGGAGCCAATATCATCTTATAGGCGATGCCATGCGTGGAGATCAGGTGCTAAGCAAGAATTTCAAACAAAACTTGATGCGTCAAATAGATATGGAGCCTACTGTACTTGCCCCAAAATCAGCACAGATTAACGCTGAAAAGATGCATGAGCTTAAAGACAGGCTGCCGGTAAAATGGTCTATAGCAGCTTCTTTTGCAGCAGTGATGGTTGTGGGCTGGATGGCAATGCACCAGGTGCAGCCTGGCAGTCAGGCCTCTGCCATTGAAATCGCAAGTGCCGATGTTACTGAGCAATCAATTCCCAGTGAATATCTGGCGGCGCATTTTTCATCTGTGCCATCTGCAAGTTCGTATTATATTCAATCAGTGAATTACGCGGAGTGATGCTAATGACACATTTTGTTCTGGCCAGGAGTTTTGCCAGTGCAACGCTGATTGCAGTTTTACTTTCAAGTTTTAATGTACATGCTTCTGAAGAAGGGCTTTGGCAGGTTTTGCAAAAAGCGGCTGTTGCTGCACGTGCTTTAAGCTACAAGGGTATTTTTGTCTGTCAGAGTGCCAAGCAGATAAGGTCGGTAGAAATTACCCATATGTATGATGGGCAAAATGAGTTTGCACGTAATGTAGTTCTGGGTAACTCCCCGCGTGAAGTGCTTAATCAGAGCGGTAATGTTGTGATTTACAACCCGCGTAATGAAAAAATTATTATTGAAAAGCGCCATGGCCAGAATATGTTCCCTGCGGTTTTACCAGTAGACCTTACTTCTATCAAAGCCAGCTATTCATTGCGTAGTAATGAGAATGAACGCGTAGCAGACCGGTCCGCCCAAGTGTTGGTGTTGGAGCCAAAGGATGGCTTGCGTTACAGCTATCGGTTCTGGATTGATACCGAGTATGGATTGCTGCTGAAATCAGTGATGTTCAATAATCGTAATGAGGTGATGGAAAGTATCGGCTTTAATCAACTCACCTTGATGAATACCGTTGCCCTGGATTGGTTTAAACCTAGAATCGACCACAATAAAAATTATGTGATGGAACAGGAACAGGAAATTGTTGCTGATACAGGTGAACCGGTTGATTGGGAGGTTAAAGCGTTACCGGCAGGCTATCGCAAGGTGGATCAATTGATCCGTAAGGTTCCCGGAAAACCGGAGTTGGTGACGCATGTGATATTTTCTGATGGGTTGGCTTCCGTATCATTATTTATTGAGCATATGCCTAAAGGAGTTAAGCAGAAGCCGCCCCCCAAAATTATGCTGACCACGACAGGCAACACAAGTTTTTATTCAAATGTAAATAACGGGCATCTGGTGACGGTGATCGGCGACGTGCCTGAGGCAACTGTCGTGCAGATCGCAAATGCAGTAGTGTTTAAAAAATAATTGATAGTGTAGTTTTAAAGCCATGATTGAAGAATTTGCAGTAATTACCCGACGTTTCGACGACCATGTCATGTTGGAGATCGAGCGGAGAACTGCCTGTGGCCTCTGTGGTCAGAAACGCGGCTGTGGCAATGCTACCTGGGGCAAGTTACTCGGCCATGATAGCCATGAATTTGCAGCTGAAAATTCAATTAATGCCAATGTAGGTGATAGTGTGGTTGTTGGCATAGATGAGGGCGTTGTGCTTAGTTCAGCTTTTTATCTCTATATTGTGCCGCTGCTTACCATGCTTGTCGCTACAGTGCTGGCGGATGTTCTATTGGATAATCAATTCTACGTGATATTGGCCGCAGCTTTTGGTTTGTTGCTGGGCTTTGTCTGGCTGAAAGGCCATTTTGTCGGGTATGGCCGGATTAAGAAACCTTATGGCAAAAAGTTTCGTGCAGTTGTCCTGCGTCATGCAGACGACACAGTGCCATGTAAAAATTCGAATCAAGATATCGCAAGTGATAATTAACGCAAGTGACAGTTTTATATTGTTGTAATTTCAAACTAAACGAGGTGTGTAAATGAAAAGAAGTTGGTTTGCCGCAGTTGTTTTTAGCTTGATCGCGGTGGTTCAGTCAAATGCCTATGCCAAGGATTTGCCGGACTTTACTGAATTGGCCGAGAAGCAGGGTCCAGCAGTCGTTAATATCAGTATTACGCAGAACATACGTGCTGAAAATACAGTGCCATTCCAAGGTGCGCCTGGGGATGAGCAGATGCAGGAGTTCTTCAAGCATTTTGGCATTCCTTTCCCGGGGCAGATGCCGGACCAGAATGGCGGTCCACCTGCAGAATATAAGTCCAGGTCACTTGGTTCCGGTTTTATCATTAGTAGTGATGGTTATATTTTAACCAATGCGCATGTGGTGGCAGATGCGGATGAAGTGATTGTCAAATTATCAGACCGGCGCGAGTTTAAAGCCAAGATTATTGGCGCAGATAAGCGTACCGATGTAGCGCTGGTGAAGATCGAGGCTACAGGCTTGCCTAAGGTGACGATAGGTGACCCCAATAAATTGAAAGTGGGTGAATGGGTGGCTGCCATCGGTTCACCATTCGGTCTGGAGAACACCATGACCGCGGGGATTGTCAGCGCCAAAGGCCGCGCATTGCCACAAGAGAATTACGTTCCGTTTATCCAGACAGATGTGGCGATTAATCCTGGTAATTCGGGTGGGCCATTGTTTAACCTGGCTGGTGAAGTGGTAGGCATCAACTCTCAAATCTATAGCCGCAGCGGCGGTTCTATGGGCCTTTCTTTCAGTATTCCGATCGATGTGGCATTGGATGTTTCAAACCAGATCAAAGCGAGCGGTAAGGTCAATCGTGGCTGGTTGGGTATTGTGATTCAGGAGTTGAGTAAAGAGTTGGCGGAATCATTCGGTATGAAAAATACTGATGGTGCACTGGTTGCCGCAGTTGAGAAAAACGGCCCTGCGGATAAAGGCGGTTTGGAAGCGGGTGATGTGATTATCAAATTCGACGGCAAGCCAATCAGTATGTCTTCTGATTTGCCGCGTGCCGTAGCGGCAGCAAAACCCGGTAAAACCGCGGCGGTTGAGATATTGCGTAAAGGCAATCAGAAAACCTTGAATATTGCAGTTGGTGAAATGCCGTCAGATGGCATGGAGGTGGCACAGGCTAATAAGCCATTAGCAAAACCTGAACCTAATCGTATTGGTCTAGTACTTAAGGAGGCAACGGCACAGCAGCGTAAAAAACTTAATGGCAAAAACGGTTTGATCGTGCTGGATGCACAAGGTGCCGTAGCACAGGCGGGGGTGCGACGTGGTGATGTAATTCTCGGCCTTAATAATACTGAAGTGCAAAGTCTGGATCAGTTTAATAAACAGCTGGCTGGCTTTGCGGCAGGTAAATCCGTAGCATTACTGGTATTACGCGGGGAGAATACGCTTTATGTGCCGGTGAAAATACCAGCGGGTAAATAGGCTTTGCTTGGTATCTGCGGTAATCAGTAGATGTTAATACTTTGAATTTGCTGTAAAATCCGAGCTGTTCTGTTTAACAACTAAGGGCGCCTAGAGCGCCCTTAGTTGTTAAAGTACGATAAGGCTTAAATCTAAAAGCCAGTTATCAAAATAGGCATATTTAAAAATACATTGTTTTAAAGATAAACCGTTTAAAAATAAATCATGAAAAATATTCGTAATTTCTCCATCATTGCTCACATTGACCACGGTAAGTCTACGCTGGCTGACCGTATTATCCATATGTGCGGTGGTCTGGCTGATCGCGAGATGGAAGCGCAGGTGCTTGACTCAATGGATATTGAGCGTGAGCGCGGCATTACGATCAAGGCGCAGACAGCGGCTTTGCAGTACAAAGCTGATGATGGCCAGATTTATCAGCTGAACTTGATTGATACTCCGGGGCATGTGGACTTCAGCTATGAAGTTTCGCGTTCACTCTCAGCGTGTGAGGGAGCGTTGCTGGTAGTGGATGCCAGCCAGGGGGTTGAGGCACAGAGTGTCGCCAACTGTTACACTGCACTTGATCTGGGGGTAGAAGTAACAGCAGTGCTCAATAAGATTGATTTACCTTCAGCCGATCCGGATCGCGTCATTCAGGAAATTGAGGATGTTATCGGCGTAGATGCCAGTGATGCGGTACGCTGCTCGGCTAAGACCGGTGAAGGTGTACGTGACGTGCTGGAAGCAGTAATAGCTAAAGTGCCGCCGCCAAAAGGTGATGTAACCCAGCCGTTAAAGGCGCTGGTAATTGATGCATGGTTTGATAATTACGTTGGCGTAGTGATGCTGGTTCGCGTGATGGATGGCGTGCTAAAACCAAAAGAGAAAATACGCCTGATGGCAACCGGTGCGGAATACCTGTGTGAACAGGTGGGGGTGTTTACACCTAAGTCCGTGCAAAAAACTTCGCTTTCTGCCGGTGAGGTGGGTTTTGTGATTGCCGGTATCAAGGAGCTGGCAGCTGCTAAAGTGGGTGATACCGTTACGCTGGCCGGGCGCCCGGCGGCAGATGCATTGCCTGGTTTTAAAGAAGTGAAGCCTCAGGTTTTTGCCGGATTATATCCGGTCGAGTCTAACCAGTTCGAGGCGTTGCGTACGGCACTTGAGAAGCTCAGTCTGAATGATGCCAGCCTGTTGTTTGAGCCAGAAAACTCGACAGCGCTAGGCTTTGGTTTTAGATGCGGTTTTCTGGGTTTGCTGCACATGGAAATTGTGCAGGAGCGCCTGGAGCGTGAATATGACATGGATCTTATTACCACGGCGCCTACGGTGGTTTATGAGCTACTGTTGAAAAACGGTGAGGTTGTGCAGATTGAGAACCCGTCACGCCTGCCTGAGCCTTCGCGCATTGAGGAAATCCGTGAGCCGATTATTGTGGTTAACCTGTTGATGCCGCAGGATTATGTCGGTCCGGTGATGACCCTGTGTAACAATAAACGCGGTATCCAGCGTAATATGCAGTATATGGGTCGTCAGGTAATGTTAAGTTATGAAATGCCACTGAATGAAGTGGTGCTGGATTTCTTCGACAGGCTGAAATCCGTATCGCGCGGCTATGCAAGTATGGATTATGAGTTCCTGGAATTCCGTGCTGCAGACCTGGTGAAACTGGATATTATGGTAAACGGCGAACGTGTTGACGCGTTGAGTTTGATCGTGCATCGCAGTAACAGTGTTTATCGCGGACGTGAGGTTGCCGCCAAAATGCGTGAACTGATTCCACGCCAGATGTTCGACGTGGCAATCCAGGCTTCGATTGGCGCAAATATTATTGCGCGTGAAACGGTGAAGGCCATGCGTAAAAACGTTCTGGCAAAATGTTACGGCGGCGATATTACCCGTAAACGTAAATTGCTGGAGAAACAAAAAGAAGGTAAAAAACGCATGAAGCAGGTGGGCAGTGTCGAGATCCCACAAGAAGCGTTTTTAGCTATTCTGAGAGTTGAAGACAAGTAGTTCCTATAATGAAATGTCCGTATAAAGGTTAGGATCAAGCTCCATGATGTTCGCATTGTTCATGATTGTCATATTATTAGTTACAGGCTTCATATGGCTGTTAGATATTCTGGTATTAAGAAAAAAACGCCCGGCAGGCGTGGATGAGCCTATTCTGGTCGAGTATGCCAAAAGTTTTTTTCCGGTGATACTGGTTGTATTCTTTGTACGCTCATTTATTGTAGAGCCATTTAAAATTCCGTCAGGCTCCATGATGCCTACATTACTGGCGGGTGATTTTATCCTCGTAAATAAATTCACTTACGGCCTGCGCGTACCTATCCTGAATAATACCTTTTTCGAGGTTAAAGAGCCGAAACGTGGCGATGTTGTTGTGTTCCATTACCCGCCGGCACCATCAGTAGATTACATCAAGCGTGTAATTGGCCTTCCGGGTGACAGAATCAAGTATCAGGATAAGAAATTGACGATTAATGGTGTGCCCGCAGAACAAGTATTTGCCGGTGATTATGAATATGTAATGTCCGGACTCAATATCATTACTGCAAAAAAATATCGTGAACAGTTAGGCAGTGTGCAGCATGACATTCTGATCCATGACGTGATCGGTAATTATGATGAAGACAGCCTGGGCGGGAAATTTTCAAGAGACGAAGAGATTACAGTTCCAGCGGGACATTATCTGGCAATGGGTGATAATCGTGATAATAGTTCAGACAGTCGTGTCTGGGGTTTTGTGCCGGAAAGAAATCTGGTGGGTAAGGCGTTTTTTATCTGGATGAATTTTGATCAGGGTTCTAGAATAGGCAGTTCAATCCATTAAAATTATTTAACTGGTATCACTACTTAATTAAACACGGGGAAAAACATGACACATCACTTAAAAAATTATCGCGCGGGGCATAAAAAACAGAGCGGTGTTACATTGATGGGGTTGCTTGTAGTTTCTGCCTTACTTATATTCTTTGCATTGCTCGGGATGAAAATTGTACCGCCATACATGGAGTTTTTATCAGTTCAAAAGGTTTTGAAATCTATGCAACAGGAGCCATTAGATACGATGAGTACTAGTGATATAAGAAAATCTTTTGATAAACGTGCTTCAGTTGCATATATTTCAGTCATTAAAGGTGCAGATTTAAGTGTTGAAAAAAGCACTGCCGGTACAGTTATCACTGTAGATTATCAGGTGATTGAACCGATTGCCGGTAATCTTAGCGTGCTGATAGATTTTTCTGCACGCAGTGACTCCAAGTAGATTGATGGAATTAAAAATTAAATAATGACTCAGCAGTATCTGGCAAAGCGCCTGTCGCATAGTTTTGCAAACGTTAATTTATTAACACAGGCGCTGACGCACCGCAGTCACGGAGCTCATAATAATGAGCGGTTGGAGTTCTTAGGCGACGGCGCGTTAAATTTTATTATTGCCAATCAACTTTACCAGCGCTTCCCCAGGCTGGCAGAGGGTGATTTAAGCCGGCTGCGCGCCCAATTGGTGAAAGAGGCGACGCTGAGTGAATTGGCCACCGCCCTTAATCTGGGAGATGCGCTCAGGCTGGGCGAAGGTGAGCTGAAAAGCGCCGGTTGGCGCCGGCCTTCTATCCTGGCTGATGCGCTCGAAGCCATTATCGGTGCAATTTACCTGGATAGCGGCTTTGATGCAGCAGAGGCGTTCGTGCTTGGGTTGTATGCAGACAGGCTGGATACGATAGACCCTAAAATCATTGATAAAGACCCTAAGTCCCTGCTACAGGAATCGCTGCAAAGTCGAAAAATTGCAGTACCGGAATATACAGTGACACAAACCAGCGGTGAAGCACATGCGCAAAAATTTGTCGTTGAATGTTTTGTTGAGAAGCACAATATACGCACCATAGGTGAAGGCAGTAGCCGTCGGCTCGCAGAGCAGCAGGCAGCAAAGTTGGCTTTGCTCGAGTTTAAGAAAATACATATTGGAAAAAGTAAAAAATGACAGATCACAATCCTGAGTCAGGCGCCTCAATATCAGCTTTTAAATGCGGCACTGTTGCAATTGTCGGTCGTCCCAATGTGGGGAAATCTACCCTGTTAAATCACATTCTGGGAATGAAGTTGGCAATTACTTCGCGCAAAGCCCAGACTACACGACACCGCTTGCTAGGTATTCATACGACTGATGACACCCAGTACTTGTTTGTGGATACCCCCGGTTTTCAGCAAAAGCACCTTAATGCACTGAATAAAGGCCTGAACAAAACCGTGACACAGGTGCTGACTGAAGTAGACGTGGTGCTGTTTGTGATCGAGCCTATGAAATTGGGCGATGCAGACCGCAAGGTGTTGAAGTTACTGTCAGAAAGAACACCGACTATTCTTGTTGTGAACAAACTCGACCTGATGGGCGATAAAGGTAATGTACTGCCGCTGATTCAGGACTTTGATCTGGAGTTCCCTTTTGCAGATATCGTACCGGTAAGCGCTAAAAAGAGCCTTAACCTGGATGAACTGCTGAAAACTATCCGTAAATACCTGCCTGAGCAGCCAGCAATGTATTCTGAGGATGAACTGACAGACAAGAATGAACGCTTTCTGGCTGCTGAACTGGTGCGTGAAAAAGTATTCAGGTTATCAGGTGACGAAATCCCGTACTCAATCGCGGTTGAAGTTGAAAAGTTCGAACAGGTCGGTAAATTACGTCGCATTTTCTGTGCGATTATTGTCGATAAAGAAAGCCAGAAACCGATGCTGATCGGTAAGGGCGGTGAGAAGCTTAAGCAGATATCTACCGAAGCGCGGCTGGATATGGAGAAACTGTTTGGCGGCAAAGTATATCTGGAAATATGGGTGAAAGTAAAAGGCGGCTGGGCAGACGACGAGCGCGCGTTAAAGTCACTTGGGTATTAAAAACTCTTGGGTATTAATAAATAACAGTAGAATAAAATCAACCATCGCCGCAATGATGGTTAAATGTGAATTCCATGGCTTCAGTCAGTACGCACCGTCAGGACAATCAGGCAGTTTACGTGCTGCATACTTATCCTTTTAAGGAAACCAGTCTGGTTGTCGAGTTGCTTGCACGTAACTTTGGACGCGTAGCAACCACGGCAAAGGGTGCAAGGCGCCCGCGTTCAGCCATGCGTGGGTTGCTGCAGGCGTTCCAGCCCATGTCGGCTACCTGGTCAGGAAAACAGGAGTTGAAAACGTTACATAGCCTGGAATGGAACGGCAGCCTGCTGCTGTTGCAGGGCGAGGCACTCATGTGCGGTTTTTATCTCAACGAGTTATTGCTGCGGCTGCTGCCGCGTGAAGACCCGCACGAGGTGTTATTTGAGTATTATGCCGATACGCTAAAAACATTGGCAAGCGGACAGGATTTCGCCACAACGTTACGCAGGTTTGAACTTAGGTTTTTACAGGAACTGGGGTATGCGATTCCACTGGAATTGGACGTAAATGCAGAGCCTATATTAGATTCGCAGAATTACCGTTACGAAGCTGAGCATGGCGCATTCATATCCAGTGCTATGACAAGCCCTTATGATAGCGGCGTACAATTATCGGGCAAGACCCTGATTGACATGGCGAATGATGATTACAGCCATGTGCAGACCAAGCAGCAGAGCAAGCAGTTGATGCGGTATCTATTAGCGCATTATTTAGGTGATAAACCATTACATACCAGGCAGTTGCTCATTGATTTACAGGATTTTTAATTCATGCTGTATTTCGCTCATGCTTTGTTGTCGTGCCTTGCCGTAATAATTTGTACTGTCTTCGGCACCCCGCCTTGCATGCGCTTCAATACAGTATGAATTCATAGTATGTATGATATTTTTGTATTGATTTAAAGTTAACTAAATAAATATTTAGAAAAGATAAAATGATTAAATTAGGCGTTAATATCGACCACGTTGCTACCATCCGTCAGGCGCGCGGCACTAAGTACCCAAGTGTGGTGCAGGCGGCGTTGAGGGCCGAGCAGTCCGGCGCGGACAGTATTACCTTACATTTACGTGAAGACCGCCGCCATATGCAGGACGCGGATATTTTTGCATTGCGCCCTTTATTGCAGACCAAGATGAATCTTGAGTGTGCAGTCACGGATGAAATGATTGATATTGCATTGAAAGTGGCACCGCAGGATGTTTGTCTGGTACCCGAGCGTCGTGAAGAACGCACCACAGAGGGTGGGCTGGATGTTGCCGGTAATTTCAGCAATGTACAGAGAGCAGTGCAAAGGCTGGGAGATGCGGGGATTCGCGTATCACTGTTCATTGGCCCTGATATTGAACAAATTGATGCGGCAAAAAAAACCGGTGCACCGGTTATTGAATTGCATACCGGTACCTTTGCCGATGCCGAGCAAGAAACGGTAAAAGCGGCTGAACTGGCACGCATTAAAACGGCAGTGATGCATGCGCTGGATTTAGGGCTGGTGGTGAATGCGGGGCATGGCTTGCATTATCATAACGTACATGAAATCGCTGCCATCAATGGGCTGGAAGAACTGAATATCGGCCACGCTATCGTTTCGCATGCGCTATTTGTAGGCTGGGATAATGCAGTGCGCGAGATGAAAGCCCTGATTAAAGAGTTTGCGCCACAATAAGAGGCAAATATACAGAAAATGATATTTGGCATCGGCACAGACATTGTTGAAGTAGCACGCATTAAAGCGTCCATTGAAGAATTTGGCGATGCTTTTGCGCAGCGTATCCTTGCAGAAAGCGAATTAGCCAGTTACCAGGAGTCTGGCATCAAGGCACGTTTTTTAGCCAAGCGTTTTGCCGCAAAGGAAGCATTCTCCAAAGCGCTGGGTACTGGCTTGCGCGCACCGGCTACTTTGCAGAATATTGCAGTATCCCATGATGCATTAGGTAAGCCTGTGCTGATTCTGGCGCCAGAGTTACAGGCGTTACTGGAAGCCAAAAATATCAGTCAGGCACATATCAGCATCAGCGATGAAAAGAATCTGGCGGCCGCATTTGTGGTGCTTGAAGCATGACTGTAAATAATTTACCTTCCCATAATGATGTAGATATCGTGCGTCGCTTTGGTGGCGTGTCACGGCTTTACGGTGCTGAAGGCTTATCCAGATTGCAAGCGGCACATATCTGCGTGATTGGAATCGGCGGTGTCGGCAGCTGGACGGCAGAGGCTTTGGCGCGCAATGCAGTGGGTACGATTACATTGATCGACCTGGATAATATTGCCGAATCCAATGTAAATAGACAGCTGCATGCAGTGGATGGAGTTTTTGGCAAAGCCAAAGTGACTGCGATGCGTGAGCGAATCCACAGCATTAATCCAATGGCAATCGTGCATGAAATCGAAGATTTTGTGACGCCGGAAAATGCCCGTGAAATGCTGGGCCGTAATTACGATGGCATTATTGACTGTATTGATGATGCCAAAGCCAAAATGGCAATCGCGGCTTTCTGCAAAGCCGGTAATGTTCCGTTTGTGACTACTGGCGGTGCCGGCGGCAGGCTTGATCCTACTCGCATCAAGCTGGCAGATTTATCTCTGGTAACGGGAGATCGGTTGTTGGCAAAAGTAAGAAACGGACTGCGTCGCGATTATGCTTTCCCTAAAGGCGATGATGCAAAAAACAAGACGTCAAAACGCAAATCTTTATTGTTTGGCATCACTGCTGTTTATTCGGATGAAGTAGTGCTGCAGCCGAACCGTACCTGTGAGACGGATGCCGAAGCAGCTGTCACCGGTCTCAATTGCGCCGGCTATGGTTCAAGTGTCTGTGTGACGGCGCCGTTTGGTTTTGCAGCGGCAGCGGCACTGTTGACGAAGCTTGTCCATGCATAATTAAAACCTGTTTTATGAACGACTCAGTATTTGCGGAGTCTTTTATGAGTATATTGTGCGTGCGGGTCTGCAGTACTCGATAATTAAAGCTATTGTTTCATTTTTATTACGGCTTCATCAAATTGTCATAATTGGCGCATAGTATGTTTTAAAACTACATTAATGTTATTAACATGCGGACAATTAATTCCCCAATAAAACTCCTGAATCGTGATATCAGCATCCTTGCCTTCAATGAGCGGGTGATGAGCCTTGCCCGGAATGCAGAATACCCACTGCTTGAGCGCTTGCGTTTCCTGTCGATTGTTTCTTCAAACCTGGATGAGTTCTTTGAGGTGCGGGCAGCGCCTCATGTAGATGCGATGCGTGATGGAGAGCGGCAAAGTGAGGTGAATGTCGAGAGCTATCAGGCTATTTCAAAAGTAGCGCATGCGCTGGTAGATAAACAGTATGAAATTTTCAATAATGAGCTGGTGCCTGCGTTGGAGGCGGAAGGCATTCGCCTGGTGTCACATAGCGACCGTACACCGGAACAGCGGCGCTGGGTGTCGCGTTATTTTGAATCCAATGTGCGTCCTCTGCTGGTGCCGGTAGCGCTTGATCCGTCCCATCCGTTTCCGCAGGTGGCCAATAAATCATTGAATTTTATTGTGTCTCTAGGCGGTACAGATGCCTTTGGCAGACAAAATAATATTGCGATTGTAAGGGTGCCAAGAGCGTTACCCCGGTTGGTTAAATTGCCAAAAAATATCAGTGCCAAGCAACAGTTATTTGTTTCGTTATCAAGCATGATCCGCACGCATCTGGAGAGCTTGTTTAGCGGGCGTGAAATGTTGAGTTTTTCCCAGTTCCGGGTCACGCGGCATTCCGATCTCGCCGTGGATGAAGAAGACGTCAAGAATCTGCGTACAGCACTGCGTAAAGGGCTGGTGCAGCGAAATTTTGGTGATGCGGTACGTCTGGAAGTCTCGCATAGCTGCGATGAAAAGCTAGCCAGATTTTTATTGCAGCAATTTGATTTGCCCAAGGAGTCATTGTATCGCGTGCATGGCCCTGTGAACTTGGCGCGCTTAATGATGTGGGCGAACCTGGCTGAAGGACGTCATCTTAATTTCAAACCGTTTGAACCTAAAATCAGTTCGCAACTGATACCTAACCAGTCATTTTTTATGCAGCTAAAACAGCAGGATATTCTGATTCATCAGCCGTATGAAAGCTTTGAGTCGGTAATAGATTTTCTGCATGAAGCGGTCAATGATCCTGATGTGCTATCTATACAGCAGACTATATATCGTACCGGCTCAGACCCACGTATGCTCAAACTGCTGCAAGAGGCTGTCAGGCGCGGTAAAGAAGTCATGGCTGTGGTTGAGCTTAAAGCCCGTTTTGATGAGGAGGCCAACATTAACTGGGCCGAAGATCTGGAATCAGTAGGGGTTCAAGTGGTTTATGGTATCGTTGGACTTAAAACCCATGCCAAAATGCTGCTGGTAATGCGGCGCGAAGGGGCTGGCCTTAAATATTACGGCCATGTTTCTACCGGTAATTACAACCCGAGAACCGCGCGCCTTTATACGGATGTCAGCATGCTGACTGCAGACCCGCAGATTACACGCGACATGGAGCATCTGTTCAGGCACATTGCCAGCCAGGTGAAATTGCCGCGCATGCAGAAACTTCTGGTAGCGCCATTTAATTTGCAAAAACAGATGCTGGCTAAAATCAGGGCTGCTGAACTGGCTGCCAAAGCCGGCAAGCCGGCATGTATTATCCTGAAAATGAATGCCTTAACGGATGAAGCGCTAGTAAAGGCATTAGTCAGGGCAGGGCGTGCCGGTGTGGAGATTGACCTGATTTTACGTGGCGCATGTATATTGCCGGTAGGCGCCAAAGGATTGGACGGGCGTATCCGCGTGCGTTCAGTGATTGGCCGCCTGCTCGAACATTCCCGTATCTTTTATTTCAAAATAGATGAAGTTGAATGCATGTGGTTATCAAGTGCTGACTGGATGAATCGTAATATGATGCGACGTGTTGAAATTGCATGGCCTATCACTGATGCCAAAAATCGTGCAAGGATTCTGCAGGAATGCTGCCAGGTTTACCTGGATGACAATCACGATGCATGGTTGTTACAGGATGATGGTACTTATGTTTTAAGTGCACCTGGCTCTGCTACGGCCAAGTTGCCGATGTTTAGCGCACAGCAGTATTTGATACATAAATACGCAGATTAGAATGCTGGGCATTTATGGTTGATCTCATCTTATGGAGGCATGCAGAAGCTGAAGATGCCAGCGTAACCGGCAGGGACGCCGATCGTGCTTTAACCAAGCGTGGCCGTAAAGATGCAGCAAAAATGGCAAAGTGGCTTAAGGAATATTTGCCTGCTGAAACTGTCGTATTATCCAGTCTTGCACGTCGTTGCCAGGAAACTGCCGCGGCTTTGCGTGAAATAAGCAATATTGATATCAAAACCGCTGAGTTTTTAAGTGTAGATAGTACGGTGGAGCGTATCGCCAGGGAGCTTGCTTTTATTGCGGGTGCAAAAACGATATTGGTCGTGGGGCATCAACCTAATCTTGGTTTGTTAATAGCCAATATCCTAGGGATGAAGGAGAGCGCTTGCGTTGTGAAAAAAGGCGCGGTGTGGTGGCTGCGTCAGCGCCAGGTTGGTGTTGGAAAGCAGACTGCACTGCAAACTTACCTGTTCACAGTGCAGCATCCGGATTATCTGCTATAACTTGAGCAGGAAATTTTTCTAAGCCAGATTTACTTCTTTTTAGGTCTGCCGGTTTTGATAGCAGGCACTTTACTTAAAGCTGCCTTTAAGGTGGCATCGGTCATGGCGCTCAGTTGCATAATACCTGCACGTAATAATTCACTCTTTTTCACCGGTTGGCCTAATTTGTTCAGGCGTTCTTTTAGCACATGAAACTGTGCGTACTCGGTTTTGGGCATAGTGAAACTGTCACGCTCCATTTTGAGTTTCTGTGCTTTTTCTTTAACGGGTTTCTCGGTTTTTTCTTTTTCAGCCTTTTTAGGTGTTGAGGCTTTAGGCGCTACAGCTTTTACATTCGCATTGGCAGGTGCTGGTTTGGCAGCAACTGGTTTTGCTGTGGTTTTGGTGGTGCTGGCCTGTGTTGCAGGTGTCTTGGCTACCGGTGTCTTAGCTGCTGCTTTAGGTGCGGCAGCTTTTGCCGGCGTGGTTTTTTTTGCTGATGTGGCTTTATCAACAGGGGCGCTTGATGCTGCCGCCTGAACGGGATTGATTTTTGACATAAAAGCACCTTGGTAAAATAAACGATATAAACAGTTTATACCGTTTATTCGGCGTTGCAAATGAAATTTTTATGACAAAGAAACACGTAATAAGTCACCGAGTGAGATAAAGTGCACCCGTACACCCGTTAAGGGCGTCCCCACCAAGCTAACCTGCTAAAGCAGGAAGCTTGGCGTGAAAGGGTGTGTCCGTAGAATATATGCGCTTAAGCGCATTATTCATGCGCCAAAGGCGTACGAAACGCAGCCGCCGCGATAGTATGCGGTATAC
>JALRGX010000030.1 GCA_023259635.1 Methylotenera sp.
GGCAGTTGCTGCGCACAATAATTTCACCGCTGGCGATTGCCTCAAGCACCGGGTTCGGTCCGGACCCGATATCGGGCCAACTGACGTTGCCATTTTTCAAAATCGCTGCATCAAAGCCATATTGGGCAAGGGTATGCGTTGCCGCCTTATCCTGCCCAGCGCCACACGCGACCCATGCCGAGATGTAACCGCCCCTGCCAACAAGCAGTTGGCAGGCGGCATGCAGCAAGTCGTGCTCATTGCCTATTTTTACGAGCAGTTCGTTAAAATCACTCAGCACCCTGAGCGCACGCGAACTCTTTGATAAAGCCAATTCGGCAGTTTTACGTTCGGTGATATCACGCGCCAGTAAAATGAATTTAGGTACAACATCGCTTGTATTGTTACGCTTTGAAACAGAAAGCTCGAACCAGCGCAAACCTTGTGGCAGTACTAAATTATATTGCTTGCCAAGCGAAAACCCTTTTTCGCTTGCTTCTGTAATTGCCTGAGTACAGGCATTGGCAGCATCCGGCGGTAAAAATTCGGTGTAATATTTTCCTAACAGATAATCTGCGGGCACATATAACAGATCTGTACGCGGGGAATGATAGCTAAGAATTTTTCCGTATACATCAACCTCAAACAGCAGGTCAGGAACAGCATCCAGCGTTTCCCGCAGGTCTTTTACCAATTGAGAAAGGTCTGATTCGCTGTTTATATTGGAATTCACCATAATTTGCTCAATCACTTGTGGTTGGTGAAAATAGTTTCTTTTTACAGTTGATTATGCAAAATCAGCTTATCCATTGAATGGCAAACTGCATAAGGGCAGTATTGCTTACAATATTCAATTTGCGCTTGATATTGCTGCGATGTACATCAATGGTTTTGCTGCTGCGGTTAAGATGACTCGCAATTTCCCGCACGGTCATGCCGTTACCTATCATTCCCAGCACAATCAGTTCTGCCTGGGAAAGAGCACCGAGCGTTGCTTTATTGGCAGGGACATCAGCCCCCCTCAACCCTTGCAGCAATAATTCGTGGATACTGCTGCTGACATACAAATTGCCACCCAGAATCACATTAATCGCTTCAAGCAGCTTTTCTCCGGGCTCTCCCTTCATCAAATAGCCATGAGCGCCTGCCTTGAGTACTTTTTCTGCATAAATCGTCTCATCATGCAATGAAAAAACAAGCATCTTCATACCAGGCTGGATATTTTTCATTTTTCTGAACAGGGAAAAACCAGAATCCTTGCTCAGCGACAAGTCAATAATCGCAAGATCAATCCGGCATCCACAGCCACTGGTCTTTTCGAGCACCTCTTTTTCAGAGCCGGCCTCACAGCAAATCCTTAAGGTTGGGTCACGGGCCAGTATGGCGATTATTCCTGAACGAACCACCGGGTGGTCATCCACAACCAAAATATTTCTAATAGCTTTATTCATCATTTCTACCACGCGCCAATTTTAGTGAGTCAGTAATCACAGATAAACATCCATACTGCACAACTATTTAAAATACCCCTATTAAAATAAACCCTGCATCGATTTTTTCAGCACCATAACGCATGCTTTCAATATCTGCACCACTATTGCCCCGTCCCGATCAAAGCAACAATATCCGTTCGACCTGCACTTTTCAAAGTGCGTTGCACCCAATCACATTTCAGCAAGCCCAATGCGAACGGATTCAAATACCAGCGGGCCGAATCAATAAGAGTAATATTCTGAGGGCTTTGCATGAAACAAGGGCAGGTTCAATCTTCAACAAAAATTCAAAATGCCGCCATTCCGGCAAAGGCCGGAATCCAGGCGAGATTAAACAGTAAATCTAAAATTACAATTACCTATATTGAAACCTGACTGGATTCCCGCCTGCGCGGGAATGACGAAAACAAGATTTTTTAAAATTTGCTAATTTTTCAAGCTATTTTTAGAAGTCTCTTTTATTTAATCATTAAGCCTGCCTGGATTCCTGCCTGCGAGGGAATGACGAAATCTACAGGCTTTAAGGTTCAATCTGCAGGACTTAAAGCTGAAAAATGCTCATGCAAAGACCTCATTTCAATACCCCGTAAGCTGACAAGATTATACCAGTATCATAAATTTTCAAAATTATCATATTTATGCTATTTGCAATATCAACAATTGTTTTTACTCAACTTTTACTGAATAAGCGCAGCAGTTAACAGATAAGTAAAGCTCATGATATTTCCTATCAAGCCCATGCCACATCCTGCACACAAGCCAGGTTGCTAATCGTCAAGACAGGGATTAACGGTTTGCTTCAAAGCCATAAAACTTCCCATATTTTCAACGCAAGCAATCGAGCTGCGATGTACACATAAAATTAAATACCTTTATTTTCAAGTAGATACACATTCTTATCAATATAAACGCAGCCACAGCCTGAATGTGCAGACACCCTTTTCCCCACCAATTATTTACCCCTGAAAATAACCATTAAAACTATTCTACAAATGCAAGTTTACACATATGAAAATTATGTACATTTTAGTTGCAAAAATATTAAAATGTGTATAATTGTCAATATCACTTTTTTCACATTAAATATATAGTAAATTTGCTTATTTTTATAAATTTTACTTAATCATAATTATTAAGATGGAAATTTAAAATTTTAACCAAAGTTACCCAAGTAAATAAATCAGGATAATTGGACATGAAACCAGCCGCCAAACATGTGCATGCAAAAAAGAAACAACATCAATCAATCTCGATGAAACTAGCAGTATTGCCATTGGCCCTGTTATTTTCTGGCTGCGCAGGAATACAGCCAACCTGGCTTACACAAAGCGAGATTATGAAGCAGTCTAAAGCTGATATGGTTGCCTCTCAGGATAAGGTTGAGGCATTGGATTATCCTTTAACTCTAGAAGAAGCAATCGCCAGGGCACTTAAATACAACCTGGACAGGCGCACTCGCCTGATGGAGGAGGCTGTTGCTTTCAACCAGCATGATGTAAGCAAGTATGACATGCTGCCAAAACTGACAGCGGCAGCCGGCTACCACAGGCGCGATGAATACCTGATTACCAGATCAAAAGACTCAGTAACAGGCGGCAAGGCATTATCAAACCCATACATATCAACAGACCCTGAACATGAGGTTTATGATCTGGGCCTGACCTGGAACGTACTCGACTTTGGCGTGAGTTATTTTACTGCTCAACAGAATGCAGACCGCATCCTGATTGCTGCGGAGCGCCGTCGCAAGGCAATGCACAATTTGATTCAGGATGTACGCACGGTATTCTGGCGTGTAGCTGCCGCGCAAAGAATGCGTGATGATGTGCAGCAGGTGATCCAAATGGCGGAAGGCGCACTGGCAGATGCGCGCATTGCAGAAGAGGAGCGCCTGCGCACCCCGCTGGAATCTTTGCGTTATCAGCGCCAGGTGCTGGATAACGTGCGCCTTCTGGAATCTATTGACCAGGAGCTATCTACTGCCAACGTGGAACTGGTATCGCTGATTAATGCTCCGATAGGCAGCAGTATTACAGTTGTTGAGCCTGAGGAAAATGCAAATACAGAAATTCTGGATATGCCGGTTGAAAAACTTGAGGAAATTGCCATTCTGCAGAATGCTGATTTGCATGAGCAGCTTTATAACACCAGGATTGCAGCTACCGAAACACGCAAAACCATATTGAAACTATTCCCTAATCTGTCTATAAATTACAACCAGAAATACGATACAGACAGCTACCTGATCAATCAGCACTGGAATGAGGTAGGGGTGCAGCTTTCATACAACCTGTTTGGCTTGCTCAGTGCGCCAGCGCAAATGCGCCTGGCGGATGCCGGTGTATCCCTGGCGGACCAGCGCCGCATGGCAACTCAGCTTGCAGTGCTGACTCAGGTGAATGTAGCTCGCATACAGTATGCAAACAGCCTGCGTCAGTTCAGCCGTGCCGATAATATGTGGGATGTTGATTCTAAAATTACCGAGCACATAGTAAACCGCGAATCTACCGGTGCGCAAAGCAAGCTCGAACTTATTTCCAGCACCACCACCAGCATCCTGAGCCTGCTGCGCCGTTATCAGGCACTGGCAAACCTGAATGCGGCAAGCAGCAAACTGCAGGCGACATTAGGTCTTGAGCCTGAAATCGGCAGTGTGAATGATCTTTCTTTAAGTGATCTTACAAATAGCGTGACTGCATCATTAAATGCATGGAATCACGGCCAGCTCGACGGCAACCTTGGTGTGGCT
Organism: Methylotenera sp.; assembly: GCA_023259635.1. Classification (GTDB taxonomy): domain Bacteria; phylum Pseudomonadota; class Gammaproteobacteria; order Burkholderiales; family Methylophilaceae; genus Methylotenera. Next base: position 4,222 of record JALRGX010000030.1, read on the forward strand.
GATTCTACTCAAGACGATGCCCCTGCAACCCCCGCCGCACAGGATGTGGCAGTGAAGACTGAGGAGCCGGCCCAGACTTCTACAGAAGCAGCACCTGTGGTTGAAGCAGCACCCGTGGTTGAAGCAGCACCAGCGGTTGAAGCAGAACCTGTAGTTGAAGCAGCACCAGCGGTTGAAGCTCCGCTGACAGAAGATAGTGCGCCTGTGGTTTTAACTGAGTTAAAAGATGAAACCTTGGTAATCTCTCAAGAAAACCAACCCTGAAATAAAATTTAACTGGATAGAAGCATGAAACACTCTTCAACATTGATGATAGCTGGCGTTGTGGCTGCATTACTGGCGCCGGCAATGGCATCAGGTGCAGACCCGTACCTGACTGAACCAGTACCCGGCTTATCCTCACTGCCCTCTATCGGCAGCCAGGAAATCAGGGCGCAGCTATCACCCCGCAGATACACCACTATTGCTGCCGAAATCGGGGCAAAGATTGATAGCTTGCCCGTGCAGGAAGGTGAATCATTCAAAGAAGGGCAAGAGCTTATAGGCTTCGATTGTGCATTACAGCGAGCCCAGCTTGCAAAAGCACGCGCCGCGCTGACTGCATCAGAAAAAACATTTGCTTCCAACCAGCGTTTGAGTGAATTGAACTCAGTAGGCAAGCTCGAGCTTGACCTTTCCGAATCAGAAGTCGGTAAAGCACGTGCCGAAGTAGAAAGCAATGCTGCCGTAGTAAGTAAATGCAGCATCGTTGCACCGTACAGCGGTCGCATCGCCGAGCAAAAAGTGCATGAGCAGCAATATGTGCAGCCTGGCACCCCCATGCTGGAGATTTTGGATGACAGCGTGCTTGAGCTTGAGTTTATTGTGCCATCCCGCTGGCTGGCATGGGTTAAACCTGACTCACGTTTTTATGTACACATTGATGAAACAGGCAAAAAATATCCTGCCAGGGTTCTGCGTGTCGGCGCAAAGGTAGATCCGGTAAGCCAGTCTGTAAAGCTGATGGGTGCTATAGACGGGCATTTCTCGGAGCTGGTTGCCGGCATGGGCGGTCGTGTAAGCATGGTTAGAAATAAAGTAAAAGCATCGAAATAAACAGTTTGCAGCCAACAGATCAGTGGGCGAAAAAAACTGCAACAGTTTGAATTAAAAGCAGATCTCTATTGAATAGATCTAAAAAGGAGTCAGACATGGACGACTACAACATCACAACTAACAACCAAATTTCTCCAGAATCCATTGCTGAAGCAAGCAAGCCGGCACGCAGGCTGCGCCGCAGCAAGCCGGCTCCCATGGCGCTTGAGCAGCGCATGATGTTTGACGGTGCTGCCTTGGCAACTGCCGCAGTAGTTGATACCAACACTACGGATACCGCGCCCACCAACAGCGATACCAATTCGTTGACCGATGTTGCGAAGCAGGCAGCTGAAAAATCGCCAGTGGTTGCGCCTGCTGGCACCAATACTTCTGAAAAAGACAACCCGATTGTTACCGACCCGATTGATGGGCAAGGCGAGAATGTTGAGGCCTCTACCCAGCCTGTGCATGAACTCCTGTTTATAGACAGCGGCGTGGAAAATATCGAATCGCTACTTTCAGGCTTGAGAGATGGTGTAGAGGTAATCATACTGAGCCCAGATCAAGACCCATGGGTGCAGATGACCGAAGCAATAACTCACTATGAGAATATTTCTGCTATCCACCTGGTATCGCACGGTAGCGAAGCTGAGATTATCCTGGGTGGTGTGATTTATGATGAAGCTGCGGTACAGGCGCAAGCAGATCAACTGACTACCTGGCAATCACATATGACTGCAGATGCCGACATCCTGATCTATGGTTGTGACGTTGGTGCCGGTGAAGATGGCCAGTCCCTGGTCACCTCTATCGCGCGCATTACTGCTGCCGATGTAGCAGCCTCTACTGACAAAACCGGCGCAACGCTCGCAGCGGGCGACTGGGTGCTGGAAACACAGTCTGGTACGGTAGAAACTAGTCTGTTTGCTACACAAGCATCTCTCGATAGCTATAGTGACGTGTTGGCAGCGCCGGATTCAACCCCACCAACCGTGACACTGACAACGAATACATTTAACAGCAATACAGGCAGCGCTACTGTACAGAGCGATGAAGCAAGTACCGTATATTTGGTACGCAGTGATGTATCAGTAACAAATTTGGCTAGTATTACCAACGCAGCAAATAATTTATGGAACTCTATTTCCATTGCAACAGGTGATAAAAACAAAAATGTCGCTTTGTCACTAGGCGGCCTTCTTGATGGTACCTACAAAGCCTATGCAGTAGATACTGCCGGCAATTTTACTCTTAGCGCATCCAGCGGTAGTATCGTGATCGATTCAACCGCGCCAACTGCCACCCTGACTACATCAACTTTTAATAGCACCAGCAGCAATGCAACCGTACGCAGCAGTGAAACCGGCACGGCTTATCTTGTGCGGAGCGATATTACAGTCAGCAACCTGGCCAGCATTACTGGGGCGGCAGATAATGTGTGGAATTCCGTAACAATCAGCTCAGCCGACACTGATACTAATATGGCCTTAAGCGGCCTAACAGATGGCACTTATAAGCTATACACTGTAGATGCTGCAGGCAATCTCTCTCTTGCAAGCACGACTAGTGTAGTCATTGATACCTCGGCTCCCGTTGTTGTTAGCAACCAGACTTTAAACTATTACGAGAATTCTGCTTCAGGTACCGAAATCGGGAGCGTAAGCGCTACCGATAGTGTAGGGGTTACTGGTTTCAAATTTTCTGCTTCTGGCACCAACACAAGCAGCGATGGTTATTTCACCATTTCGAGCGCCGGCGTTATCAGCCTCACCGAAACAGGTGCTGCTGCAGGTGCAACCAATGATTTTGAAACAAGCCCTAATGCATTTACCTATGGCGTCCAAGCTCGAGATAATGCCGGCAACTGGTCTAGTGCCATCAATGTAACGCTAAGTTTATTAAATGTCAGCGAAGCTCCTTCGGCCTCGGGCAGCACATTGGATGTTAACGTTGGCGGGGTTCGCTATCTGATAGATTCAGATTTTGGCTTTAATGATGTTGATGGCGACACCTTTGTTTCAGTGTCCATCGATACTCTCCCAAGCCACGGTACTTTGGAATATTGGAATGGAGAAAGCTGGACTGCGGTAGAAACGGGAGCTGTGATTACCATCCAGGATGTTATGGACGGACGCTTACGCTACAAGCCAACAGGCACGGTTAATGACATTGCCGAGAATTATGATTATTTCGAATTTACACCGACTGATGATGGTTCTACCGATAATGGTGGCGTCATCACCGATCCGGATGGTGATCACGATACTGTTACATTTAATCTGGAACCGGCCAATGCACCTGCTTTCACAGTGGCATTAGAGCAAACACTGAGCGAAGATGCAGGCGCTGTGGACGCAGGCTCATGGTTTGCAGTTAGTTACTTCAACAATACTGACAATCTTGACGTCGTGATTACGATTGCTGAAGGCGGTGGCGCCCTTGGCGGTCTGACTGCAGGTGGCATAGTTACCTCGGCAACCAGCAGCGAGATCCATTTAACTGGCACCAGAGATGCTGTTAATGCTGCGCTGGCTAACCTGAGGTATACATCATCAGCTAACGAATATTCAACTATCAATGGCACTGACGGTACAGGCTATAACATCGGCACCACGCATACCTATGCGAAGCTACAGGGGTCTGTTACCACATCCGTTGCTGCCGGCGTTGTGGTATATGAACCTACGATTAGAGGGATAGACATTGTGGTGACTGGTGTAAACGATGCGCCAGCTACCACTGACAAATCCGTTAATATTGCAAGCGGCAGTGACAGCAGTTATGTGTTCAAGCTAACTGATTTTAGTTTCGATGACTCTGTTGATGCGCCTGACAGCAACGCTTTTTACTCTGTAATAATTACTTCATTACCTGGAAAAGGTGACTTGTATCTTGACGGCACACTAATTTCAATTAACGAAGAAATACTGGTCAGTGATATTGAGGGCGGCAAGTTAACTTATGTTTCAGACCCCGATGCAACCTCTCTGACGAACAACTACACTAGTTTTGGGTTTCAGGTCAGAGATGATAGCGGAGCGGATAATAGTGTCAGCACCGAGAAAACTATTACTGTTACCATACTGCCAACGATCTCTGTAAATAGCTTCCAGATAATTGAAGGTGATAGTGGCACTACAAGTGCCAGATTTGAAATTTCACTGTCAGATTACATTTCCACGGGAGGTGAAGGCATAACGGTTTCCTACATCATCTTTGATGTAACAGCCACAGAAGGTAAAGATTACACCGCAAGCCGGAGTGGTACGGTTGTGATCCACCCGATTGATGGTGATGCCAATAGTCTCAAAGCATATGTTGACATTGAGATTGTAGGAGATAACGTTTACGAAATTGCCGAGAGATTTAATATCGTGCTAACTGGCATTGATGTTAGCTCTATAGATGCAGGATACAACGATTCACTGACTCTGAGCAACGGTGGCAAACCATTAACATCCGGTAACTCCCTCTATGGAGAGATTTCGCTTCAGGAAGACTTGTCCACCTATTTAGATTTAGGATTCAATGGCTATATCACAATGGTGACTGACTTCCAGGCAGCACCCTTCCCCAAAGATGGCACCGTTGATCCAAGTGAATCCGGCTGGGTTGAAAATGAAGTAACCGCCACAATGATAGTTGGCGACAAGGTATTTGTACTGGTTTACGCAGGAGATGACCAGCCACACTGGACTATCAATGACGACGGTCAATTGGAATACACGGTAGACCTGTGGCAGGCTTACGAACTTGTGCTTGAAGGAGTGACCGATTTAAGTACGGAGGCCGAGCGTCTGGCAGCTGTGAGCGGTATGATTGGCACCAATAATACTGAAATTTCAGACTTTGCCATGGATGGAACCGGTGGCCATATTAATTACAATCTCAACTTGATGGAATATATCAAAGGAGATGGCGCTAAATATGTTGAGTCAGGAGACCCGATCGTATTCTCCTATGATGACAATAACCCCGGTAAGTATCAGGCGCGCTATTACAGCTTTAATATAAGCTTCAAGCCAGATAACCAGAGTCCTGCTGTCGTTTTCGGTGATAATTTGGGCACCGGCACTATTATCGATGATGATATACCTACGCTTACAGTGACCGCACCGGAAAATCCGATATCAGAAGGCAGCTACGCTGTATTCACGGTAGATCTCAGCAATCCTACGGCAGCCGACACGCCCATCACGTTGGCCCTAGCCAACGATACAACTGAAAATGGGGACTATGCAGCACTAAGAGATGCAGAAGTTTATTACCTGAATGAAAGCAGCGAAGAAGTACTGTTATCAAAAGATGATAACGGCGACTATATCGTTCCGGCGGGAGTGACCGAATTTTTTGTACGCGTGCAAACAACTGCGGACGACGTATATGAAGGTGGTGAAGACTTCAGTCTGACGGCAACATTTGCCGACCCTACATTGCGCTATGTAAATGGTGTAACTGATGATCCATCTACCGATGGTGTTGATGAGAGTGGTGGAGAACGAACTGGGGCAAGTGATTCTGATCTTGCAACTATTGTTGACGATGGCTCCGGCACAGTATATGACGGTAGTGGTAAAGATGTTAATACCGATAATGACCCCGATAATGACGAAACTCCAGACGACGATCGTCCGACATTGACGGTGGAAGGCGTAAATGTTGAAGAAGGCTCAAGTGCCACCTTCACTGTCACCCTCAGCAACGCATTTGAAGATGATACCGTCATTGATCTGGCGCTGAGTGATACTGATCTGTCCGCTGAGTCTGACGACTACGATGGCACCACTTACCAGTGGTCCGAAGACGGAGGTGAAACCTGGGAGGATGTTAGTGGCAACCAAATCACGCTGACTGGCGGCAAAACCTCTTTCCTGGTACGGGTGGCTACGGTTAACGATGATGTTTATGAAGGGGCAGAAGATTTCAGTCTGACCGCAACCTTCAATGCTGCCACGCTGAAATATGCTGATGGTACAGGTGATAGCGAAACGCTACGCGAAGGCGCTACCGCCAACGATGTCTCTACTATTTACGATGATGGCAGCCAGGCCGATGGCGATGATGAGGACGAAACTCCAGACGACGATCGTCCGACATTGACGGTGGAAGGCGTAAATGTAATTGAAGGTGATACTGCAATATTCACCGTCACACTCAGCAACACGTTGGCTGATGATACGCCGATGACGCTGGCACTGAGTGATGTAACCACAGAAGGTTCGCTAGATTATTTTACAAACTTTACTGTTTACACCAACCCTGGTGATATTGATGCCTCAAGTCTGACAGTGGATGAATTTGGGAATATAACATTACCATCCGGAATAACCGTCTTCTATGTTGCCGTTAATACCGTAGGCGATTCAGATCCCTCTACATTCGAGGGGCCGGAGGACTTCAGGTTAACGGCAAATTTCGCGAATCCCGCACTGAAATATGCAGACCGCACCGGTGATGACGAAACCTTACGTGATGGTGCGACATCTGACGATATATCTACAATCACTGACCTGGATGCTGATGGCATTGATAATAATACCGAGAAAGATCTGGCAGATTTAGCCGGGGGGAATGGTGATCTAAACGGTGATGGTTTAGCCGATAATGAACAGAATGCGCTTGCTGTTTTGCCTTGGATATTGAACGAATATTTTGTGGATGCTACTGATGGCAACGGTTACACCTCGACAACAAAAGCAATTATCACGATTGGCGTAGCAACAGGCGACGGCTCTATAGACCTGAATTCCACATTATCCGATGTCCAGATACTTCCTGCGAATACAGAACTTACCGCAGGCGGAAAACCAGTGACAACATCAGATGGCGGACTCATTACCGCGCCATGGGATGCGCTCATGTTCTCGGTACAGGCTCCTGAAAGCGGAGATTTGGCAGACATTGACCCAAACCGTTCAGGTACGCAAATACGTATTGTGATAGATATTTCACTGGCTGATTTACCAGCAGATTATTTCAATGCTTACATGAAGTATGTTAGTGCTGAAACAATTACTGCAGCAGGAGGCTCACTGGTAGATCTGGATGGCAACCCTATCGTTGAGGCTGGTTGGTATGACTTTACCCAACGGTCAGCAAATGGTGATGGTGCGCGCTTTATTACGCAGAATGGAAAAATCATTGCCATTGAGTTAATCATTACTGACAATGCATTTGGCGATAATGACTCACGGGCTAATTACATTACCGACCCGGGTCTGCCAGTATCGATTAGACCAATTAATGAGGTAAAACCGCTTCCGCCTATCGAAATCAAGATTCCGGAACCAC
>JALRGX010000108.1 GCA_023259635.1 Methylotenera sp.
TATGGCTCAAAACGCACCCATTTATCGCCATCAACCACTTCCACGGTTTTTTTGACGCGTATAAATTTTTTAGGGGCAGGCTGTTCAACAATGCCTGCTTCCTGTAACAGAAATACAAAAGGGCCTGAACTCCCGTCCATAATCGGGATTTCAGGAGCACTAACATCGATATAGATATTGTCTACTCCCAGGCCGGCCAATGCCGACATGATATGCTCAACAGTCGCAACGCGCGCGCCATTGGCCTCCAATGCCGAGCACATTCTGGTGTCATGCACGGCATCAGGAGTCGCCACGATTTCATTGGGCAGAGGCAGATCCACCCGTTTGAAAACAATACCAGTGTCAGGCGCAGCCGGGCGCAGGGTAAGAGTAACCTTTTCGCCGTTGTGCAACCCAACGCCTGTGGCGCTAATCGCTTTTTTTAATGTACGTTGCTTTAACATGCCTATATCAATATCCCGCTTTATAACTTCTTGTTGGGCAACCCTTTTACCGGTCTTGCAAACCGCCTTGCCTAACTTCAAAAATATCGTCACAACTCTCTACAAAATCTTTAGTGACGCCTACCCCCACACAAAACATTCTGTCTTGCATGTTAGCCTTTTCTCTTAAAAATCAAGCAAATAATAACATATTTAGCTTAGGCTCGCCTTAAGCTTTGCCGCTATCACCTGCTGGCAAGTTTGCTTTTTCCGAGATACTCTTCCAAGATACTTAGTCAGCTTGTTTACGTAAAAATGCCGGAATATCGTATTCCTCCACCCCTGACATCTTCATCGCCTCAACCTGTGCCCGGCGGCTATTAGTGCCGAATACAGCAGGTGCTTCATCATCAGCCGCAGCATCACCAACAAACATCGGCTGATTTGTCGTACCGTCACGAACAACCTGTTGCGGCATTACACGCAGCTCAGGTTTTTGCTGGCGGCGTTGTGCCCCGGTCAAACCTGTAGCCACCATCGTTACACGTAAACCGTCTTCCATGCTGTCATCAAATACGTTGCCTACAATCACAGTTGCGTCTTCTGCGGTAAAGGCCTTAATCGTATTCATCACATCGTAGTACTCTTTCATTTTGAAGGAAGAAGAAGTCGTAATATTCACGAGAACGCCACGCGCGTTGGCAAGGTTGACGTCTTCCAGCAACGGACTAGCCACAGCCTGTTCAGCAGCGATGCGTGCACGCTCCGGACCGGTCGCCATAGCAGAACCCATCATTGCCATACCCATTTCGCTCATTACAGTGCGTACGTCAGCAAAGTCGACATTCACGGTACCTGCGCAATTAATGATTTCTGCAATGCCAGATACAGCGTTATGCAGAACATCATTTGCTGCACGGAAAGCTTCCAGGAACGGCACATCTTCGCCAAGCACTTCCATCAGTTTTTCGTTTGGAATCACAATCAGTGAATCTACAAACTTGGATAATTCATCTAGACCCTCAGATGCAACTTTAGTGCGCTTTCCTTCAAAGGAGAACGGTTTTGTCACTACAGCTACAGTCAAAATGCCCATTTCCTTTGCAATCTGGGCAATGATAGGTGCCGCGCCGGTACCGGTACCGCCACCCATACCAGCGGTGATGAACAACATATCGGCACCATCAATCAGCTCGGCGATCGCATCACGATCTTCCAGGGCAGCTTCCCGACCTACTTCTGGCTTGGCACCTGCTCCTAAACCGCGTGTCAGTGCCTCGCCTATTTGCAGTACGGTTTTAGCCTGGCTCTTTTTCAAAGCCTGCATATCAGTATTGGCGCAAATAAATTCAACGCCACCCACATTCTTTTCAATCATGTGTGCAACCGCGTTGCCGCCGCAACCGCCTACACCGATGACTTTAATCACAGCTTCCTGTGAATTTTTTTCCATAATCTCAAACATTGTATTGCCTCCTCTTTTTAACTTAAATTACTTCTGCCTGAACTACTTTTCTACTGCCTTACACTTACGTACTGCTAAAAATTCCCCTGACTACCAAGACTGCGTAGCAGTCTGTTGCGGCGCAGGCTAACCTTTAGGTTAAGCCGCACAGCGGCGGCCGAAGCCAAACCAACGCCGGTTGCCATTTATTAAAAATTCCCCTGGAACCAGCTTTTCATTTTCTCCAGCACCCTGGTAAATGAATTCGATTCCAGCTGTCCATTCAAATGGCGCTCCAACTGCTGCTTACCCATCAGCACCAGCCCGACGCCTGTTGCATAACGCGGGTTACTGACCACTTCAGATAAGCCACCAACATAACGCGGCATACCTAAACGCACCGGCATATGGAATATTTCCTCACCCAATTCCACCATGCCACGCATCATCGCCGAGCCCCCGGTGATCACAATGCCTGATGCGATCATTTCTTCCATACCACTGCGGCGCAGTTCATTGAGCACCAATTCATACAGCTCAACTACACGCGGCTCCAGCACTTCTGCCAAAGTCTGCACTGACAACTGGCGTGGATCACGCCCATCAACGCCAGGCACCTCTACAATTTCTCGCGGATCAGCTAACTGACGCAAAGCACAGCCGTGCTTGATCTTGATTTCCTCTGCTGACTGGGTTGGTGTGCGGAAAGCCACCGCCACATCATTTGTCATCTGGTCACCTGCAATAGGCACCACAGCCGTATGACGGATAGCACCCTGCTTGAATACGGCAATATCGGTAGTTCCGCCACCAATATCCACCAGGCATACTCCTAACTCTTTTTCATCCTCGGTCAGTACCGCCGTACTCGATGCCAATGGCTGCAGAATCAAATCACTTACTTCAATGCCGCAACGCTTGATGCACTTCACAATATTCTGTGCAGCCGCAACCGCACCAGTCACGATATGTACTTTTACTTCCAGCTTCATGCCACTCATGCCTAACGGCTCGCGCACATCTTCCTGACCGTCGATAATGAATTCCTGCGTCAAAATATGCAGAATCTGTTGATCAGCCGGTAGCGCAATTGCGCGTGCTGTTTCCACCACTCGGTCTACATCCACTTGTGATACTTCCGCATCCTTGATCTTCACCATACCGTGAGAGTTAAGGCTCTTGATATGGCTGCCGGCTATGCCGGTATATACGTTATTGATCTTGCAGTCAGCCATCAGCTCCGCCTCTTCCAGAGCGCGCTGTATAGATTGCATTGTGGATTCAATATTGACCACTACGCCTTTTTTGAGGCCACGTGAAATATGCTGCCCGAGACCGATCACTTTGAGCGTACCTTCCGGCTGCAACTCTGCTACGATGGCGACAATTTTCGAGGTGCCTATATCAAGGCCCACAATTAAATTCTTATCTTCTTTGATTCTGCTCATTGTTCATCCCTTGCGTGAGTTAAATCACGGCTTCCATTTGCTTATTGCTTATCTCGTTTAGCTTTTTATAGCCGACCTGTCTCATTTCCGGTTTTACTGTATTCAGCGCGAAATCTTCCGGGTTAACTTCCGGCTCTTTTTTATTCTCAGTAGGCTTACGTACCGCAAACCCATTTGGATAGCGTAAATCTGCATAAGTAATCTTCTTGTTCAAACCTGCGATCGTACTGTTATAAACATTCGCGAATTTCTCCAGCCGGGCCTGCATATCAGTTCTGCCAAGCTCAATGAGAATGCCGTTACCCGTTATAATCTGCCATGCACGCCTTGGTGTTAGTACCAGGCTTGCAATCTCCATATTTGCCGTCTTCAACACCTGGTTAAAAACACCATATTGTGAAGCCACCTCTATTACACCGTCCGTTGGCCCATAAAACACCGGCAAATCACTCCCGGATGCCGCATGAAACAGCTCGCCTTGTTTATTTACCAAGGCAACGCTACTCCAGCGCGCCAATGCCTGATGCTCCTCAATCGCCACTTCCAACTTATCCGGCCAGCGACGGCGCACACTGACCTTGCGTGCCCATGGCAGCTTTTCAAATGCATCACGCGCTTTAATCAGATCCAGCGTAAAAAAGTTACCCTTTAAATGCTTGGATACAATTAACTGCACCTGCTCACGGCTCACATGATTCAATTGCCCGTCCACCTTCACTTCGCGCAGTGGAAAAATCGGCAAATGCACCACCACATAGAGTGCTGCATACAGCGTCGCTACCACGCACAACGCGAACAGTAGGTTTGCTATCCAGTTAAGCAGGGCGGGCTTATCCCACATGCGCAAGCTCCAACACACGAATCACCAGTTCATCAAAACTGATACCTGCAGCTTTTGCTGCCATCGGTACCAGGCTATGATCTGTCATACCGGGGCTGGTATTCACTTCCAGGAAATAGTGCCTACCGGCCTCATCCATCAGGAAATCAACGCGCCCCCAACCCTGGCAGCCTATTGCATTAAACGCCTGCACAGCTTCCTGCTGTATCTGTGCTTCCTTTTCCGGAGTCAAACCACACGGGCATAGATACTCGGTATCATCACGCAAGTATTTCGCCTCAAAATCATAGAATTCATTTTTCGGTACGATGCGCACGATCGGCAGCGCCTTATCGCCAAGAATGCCAACCGTATATTCACCACCACCCACAAACTGTTCTGCAATCACCACAGGGTCCGACTTCGCCGCCAGTTCATAAGCAGCTTTCAGTCCACCAACCTCTTTCACCTTGCTGATGCCAATGCTGGAACCTTCATTCGCAGGTTTTACAAACAACGGCAAACCTAATCTTTTTTCAATTGCAGAAAAATCAGAGTCTGCATCCACTAACTCAAAAGCAGGCGTACTAACACCAGCCGCTGACCAGATCATCTTGGTACGCCATTTATCCATACCAATCGCAGAGGCCATCACACCGCTACCGGTATATGGAATACCCATTAACTCCAGCGCACCTTGCATCGCGCCATCTTCACCAAAGCGCCCATGCAGGGAAATCATCGCCCGGTCAAAACTTTCCAGGTCATGCAATGGATGCGTTGCCGGATCAAAAGCATGTGCATCGACACCTTGCCGCTGCAACGCAGCCAGCACAGCCGAGCCGCTTTTAAGTGACACTTCTCGCTCACCTGATTTGCCGCCCAACAACACTGCCACTTTGCCAAAATTACGCTTCATTTCTTTACCTCTAGTCCCTTTGTCTTTAACCCGGCTCTTTTAAGTTGCCCAGTACTTTTACTTCCTGCTGCAGTGCCACACCCTGTTTTTCCAATACGGTGTCACGCATATGTTTAATTAACAACTCAATATCCAGCGCAGTTGCGCCGCCAATATTCACAATAAAATTAGCATGCTTCTCAGAAACCTGTGCCCCGCCTATCGTGTAACCTTTCAAACCGCTCGCCTCGATTAACCTTGCTGCAAAATCACCTTCCGGATTTCTGAATGTAGATCCTGCACTAGGCAGGTTC
>JALRGX010000006.1 GCA_023259635.1 Methylotenera sp.
AGCTACCGAAAGTGCCCGTGTAAAGGATACACATGATCCAATTGTGGGCGCGTTTGAAAATGATCGACTGTTCACTGAAGGATGCTTTGGCATCGGCGACCATGCATCTGTCAGGTATTAAACCTTGTACTCAATTTTGAAATTACCACCTGGCATATGCGGTGTACCCCAAGCAATGGTTTCACGTTTGTATGGGATGGCAATTTGCGGGTTAGCTTCTTCAATCTCACGTGCCACACGATGGCCAGTGAAAGTTGCATCAGCAATCAGGCGCGGCGCTTCAGCGTCACCGATCAGGTAGATACCTTTAATATCATTTTCAGCCCACTCTGCTTCACGCGCTTTGAGCTCGTTCCACAATGTGCACTCTGAATGACGGCCTGTTACCAGGATTAAAGAGTCAAATTCCAGCCAGCGGTGTGTTGTATTCGCATCACGCGGTGAAACACCAGGACCACGATAAGTACGTCTTGAACCGTCACCCCATATGTTGTAGATCTCCAGGCGACCTGGCTCGATTCTTGAGCAGAAGTGGTCACCCAGCTCTTCAACATGCAGCTCATGCAGACGACGCATCATGTTTGGATACTCAAGTGTGAAGTGCATGTAGTTAGCCAGGTGCACACCTGAAACGATAGTCACTTCATGACCATCCGTTGCCAGTTTTTCAGCCAGACTTGGTGCCATGAAATAAGTATCAGCGTTAAGAATAACCACGCGTTTACCGATTTTCTTCTTGCCTTCCATGACTTGCTCTGGCGTCAGCTGGTCTGGTAATGAAGCGTCAGCACCTGGGATTGGTTCATGCGTCAGGCAGTTGGTACCGTCAGTGTTCCATGATGCGCCGGTTGCAATAATCACCTTGTCAGCACCGTATTGCAGCACATCGTCGGCTGTCATCGGTTTCTGGCCTAGTGCAACTTGGCTTTCCTTGTTTTTCTTGACCAGTTTGTTGATTTGCGTTTCACGGTAATCACGGTGATAGCTCCACTCACCCAAGCCAGGCAAGGTCGTAATCTGATTCAAGTGACCGCCGATTTTTTCAGCCGTATCAGTCAGGTGAACGGTATAACCACTTTCCATCAATACACGTGCTGCCTCAGAACCGGATGGACCCGCACCTACGATCAATACTGAATCTTTAGTTTTGGTCTGACGGAATTTCTCTGGATGCCAGCCGCGGCGATATTCTTCACCTGCTGTCGCATTTTGCGTACAAATCATTGGAGGTCCGCCGATTTCCCAGCGAGAAATACAAACGTTACAACCGATACAAACGCGGATGTCGTCGTAGCGGCCTTGTTCAATTTTTTGTGGCAGGAACGGGTCAGCAATCGATGGACGTGCGCAACCGATAATATCGGCATAGCCTTTAGTCACGATTTCAGTCATTTTTTCAGGATCAACAAAGCGGCCAACACCTAGCACCGGTTTTTTAGATACCTGTTTTACAAACTTGGTCCAAGGTACTTGGTGACCTTGCTGGTAGAAACGTGATGGGCCTGCATCTTCGCCCCATTCTGCAATATCGCCAACGTCAACGTCCCACAAGTCGAGTAACGGATCAGCAAGTTCAATGAACTTCATGCCGTCCACTTCAACTTCGATCTGGCCTGGACCATACACGGTATCAACCGCGAAACGTGTAGCAATCGCACACTCGCCGCCTACCGCATGTTTAACTTTTTCCAAAGTTTCCAGCCAGAAGCGTGCGCGGTTCTCCAGTGAGCCGCCGTACTTGTCGGTACGCTTGTTGTAGTATGGGTTGAGGAATTGCAATGGCAGGTATGAGTGGGCGCCATACACATAAATAATGTCGAAACCGGCATCACGTGAACGTTTGGCCGCATCTACGTAGTATTGTTGCACCTGGGCGATGTCGCTCAAGTCCATCTCTTTACAATATGACAGCGTTTCAAACTCTGATGCATATTGGCTTGGGCCGCGCGGTGTTGCACGGGACTCCATGTTTGGCGCATGTGCGCCGCCGTACCACAACTCCACACCTGCCAATGCGCCGTACTTATGAACTTCTTCAGTCATCGCGCGTAAATTACGCACGTCACCTTCGTCCCAGATACGTGCTGACAGACGATGGGTATCGTCAGATTCAGGATTGATTGAGCAGTACTCGGTGTTCATTGCTGCCCAGCCACCCTCTGCTTTCATTGAGCGGTGCGCTGCCTGGAAGCCAGGTTTATCTGAACCAGCACCAATACAATGCGGTACTTGATAAAAGCGATTGCGTAATGTTTTAGGACCAATTTGAATTGGTTCAAACAAAATGTCATGTTTTGGATCGCGTGCCATTTTTTCATCTCCGGGTTGTGTGAATAGAATCAAACTAAACGCCATTCTCATAGCGATACCCCGGAGACACAATTACACTCATGGCTTACTACTAAGGTGTTACTAGACTATCTTGCGCCTGCAAACAATCATGAAAACCGTTGTTTTCACGTCATCGGTTAATATAAACCTGGCGCTTATAGATGGTTGGTATACCAGACCAGAACAATGGCTGCCGCAATCGCCGCATAAGGCAAAAGCGCAAGGTATTTTGGGCGGGTATACACACTTGCATCAGCCTGCATATCTTCCTGCAACTGTTTAGGAAACACACCCCTATCCTGGAAATAATGCCGGTATATGAACAAAGGTACGATAAGCAGCGTAAAAAACAGGCCGGTTTTCAAAGTTCCCTCACCCCAGATATCGGCTCCCAGCCCCATAATGGCCAGGTTCACATAACCCAGTAACCCACCCAGGAGTATCAGGATCAATGGCGCCTTGTAGGGCCGTTGCCAATCAGGGCGGTCTATGCGGTGAATCCAGCCAGAGTTGAGCACAAGGAAGTGATAGATGATATAACCTACATTTGACGCGGCCAGAATAAACACATAATCCGACATCAGCAGCAGAATCAAGTTAAAGGAAAGATCAGTCCACATTGCCTTGGTGGGTGAGCCATTCTCGTTCACGGCCGACAGGTATTTAGGCAATAGGCCGTCAATCGACGCCTGGTAAAGCGTTCTCGATGACCCGGACATTGAAGTCATAATGGCAAGCAGCAACGTGAGCACCAGCATCACGATCATGACATTGGCAACTATCGCCCCGCCGCCTATGATGCCGGAAAGGGCAGCGGCCACACCGGTGCCTTTATAGATTGTCGCCTCCAGCATGCCGTCATATACCGCGGGAGACTTGACGATGCCGGACTCGTCAACAACAGCCGGCATCACCAGCTGCCCCAAGCCTAGATGGCTCTGGAATGCGATAGGCACCAAAGTGAAGATTGCGACACACAGCAAACTCGAATAAATAATGGCCCTGAAGGTATCTGATTTCGGATTTTTAAATTCACGCGTGTAACAGACAGCAGTCTCAAAGCCATAAGTCGACCACGCCGCAACAAACAAACCGCCTGCCATCAGCTTCCAGCCATCCATATCCCAGATGCCGTCTATAACACTGCCGTCAGCAGCGTACGCGAGGGGGGCGAGCGGGAAAAAATTTTCCCGCACTACATCACCGGTAAGCAGCGGCACCAGCCCGATCAGCATCAACGGAAGAAGGGCCACCAGCCCCAGCAGCATAGTTGCGTTTGAAGAGCGCAAAATACCCCCGTGCTGTACAGCAAAAACAAAAAGCAGAAAGGTAACGCCTAAAATGAATGTCGCATTTATCCTTAAAACAAGGCCATGCTTCACCATGCCGAGATCAAGCAAAGTGATCTGCCAGGTATTGATCAGTGAATCAGCAGGAAACAGTATACTCAATGCATAGCCTGCCGCCAATCCAGCACCGATTGCCAGCACGGGAGACCAGGCGATCCAGTTACACCATACCGTCAAGGGCGCCATGAACCTGCTGTATTTTGCCCATGCAACGGCGCTATATATGGATAAGCCGCCGGATTTATGCGGAAACATACCGGCAATCTCTGCATAAGTAAACGCCTGCAGAAAACCGAACGATATTGAAATTAACCAAACTACCCACGCCGGCTTGCCTACAGTTGCAGCAATAGCGCCTATGGTAAACAAGACAAAGCCAGGCACGCCGCTTGCAACCCAGAATGCGCCTTTCCAGCTGATACCCCTATGCAGGGCTGCATTCTGCGCAATTACGTCGCTGGATAGATCAGCTGATATGGCATCCACTGGAGGTGTTGAACTCAATTGAATTAACCTGTTTTAATTTTTCCGTATGAATTGAACCCTACTACAAACGTAAGAAAATTAATTAATTAATTTCATCAATCCAATTTCAGGAAACTAATTCTACGAAAAACAAACACCAGAAACAATGGTACTCATTGAACGGGTTAAAAGACTAAAAGTACACCATTCTTTCAGATGATATGAAAAATGAAAATACTTCTTAGGTGTTACAACTTGAAGATAGTTATTTATCAGCAACTTAGTGTTTATTATCCACATGAACAGCTTAATAAATCGTTTTTATAAACTTTAAAGAAACCCATAAAAATGAATCAGCCAAATGCTTCTTATATGCATAACCAGTCAGTCTATTCATTAATCGGCGGGGAAGATGCTATATACAGATTAGTGAACTCATTTTACGACATTATTGAAAAACATCCGGATGGACACAAACTGCATGTATTGCACCTTCGCGGAAATGGCATTCCACATTCTCGTGTAGAGCAATTCAATTTCCTTTCGGGATTTCTGGGCGGGCCAAAGTTATATGTTGAAAAACATGGTCATTCAAATATTAGGCAAATGCATGAGCATATTGAAATTGATGACGAAGTAAAAGACATCTGGCTCAAATGCATGGCCATGGCTATTGATGCAATAGGCATAAATGCAGAGACAAAAGATAAACTCATGAGCAGTTTCACCACGATTGCCAACCTGCTTGTCAACAATAGTGATTAGCCTTTCACAAAACTGTATACCAGACATTATCTATGCCAAACCCTTCCCATGAAAGCTTAACGATAGCCTTAGATAAACACTATTTACGCAACCAGCACTGGGGATTCATGTGGGCGTTGTGGACGGCAGTATTGTGGGGTGCATGGTATGTGCCGGGAACTGCGCTCTGGTCTGAATACCCATATGTGGAGATTGCTGCCGACCATCAGTCTATGCGTCTGGCGGCTACGGCGGTGATGACATGGATACATGCGATTGCGGTATTTATGTTCCTGTTGCTATGGAATACCGTACTTGGGAAAGTCAAAGATTATGGTCGCACCATCATCAGGTTTAAGACCATATCAAAATGGTATGCACTGGCATCGTTATGCGGTGGGCCTCTTGCCATCTTTGGTTCTTATATGGCGATGGGGTTTATTGGCCCAGTGTTTGCTGCCATATCATCCCTGTTATATCCGGTAATCGGCGCGATTATAGCAAGGCTCTGGTACAAAGAAAAAATATCCCGGCGTGCAGCGCTTGGCATGTGCATCATTATTATTGGCGGCATGGTCATTTACGGACCCAGTCTATTCGGTGAAACGAATGTAGCCAACCCTAATGCATGGTTAGGTTACCTGGGCGGCATTATGTCCGCTATCGGCTGGGGAACCGAAGGCGCAGTGGCTGCCAGGGCAATGGATGTTTCAGATCCGGATGTAGGAATTCACTGCCGTTTCTCTTTTGAAATATTATTCTGGGGCATCTTCATCCTGCCGGTCATCGCTCTTTTTACAGATTTACCTATCAAATATCTGATCATCAACACAATAACGCACAGCAAGGCCATATTATGGATAATACTAGCGTCAGCAACCCATGCTTACTGCTACACCGCATTCTATAAAAGCTTCAGCTTAATCGGCGTCGGGCGCGGAGAAGCTATAGGCAACCTGTATGCGGTATTTGCGCTTATCTTTATTGCTGCCTTTACGCTACAGTTTCCTCAATGGTATTTCGTAATAGGGCTGATATTGACTATGATAGGAAGTTTTGTGATGTTCAGTGAATCAGCTGAATCAGTAGTTACCTTGCGTGATGTTAACGAATCAGGGCCCCGTATATGAAGCTGCACCAGAAAGGTTATCTTTTATTATCACTCAGCAAAACGGATTCACTTTGGGATCACGAGTTAATTCAAAAGACATTAAATGAATATGGCGAGTCTGGCTCATATCGGGAAAAGACTATAAACGTAGCGCTGGATGAACTTTCTGCTGCAGGATTAATCCACCGGGTTGAAGAAAAGCTGGAAAATACCGGCCATCAACAGAAGCTGCATTTCAGATACAAACTGTCTGACTTCGGTATTTCAAGAATGGTGGATAGCGGGTTGCTGATTAACTGGTAAACCATATCAACTTAAACAAGCCAATTAAGCAGATTAATTGTAAAACATGAGGAGCTCAAAATGAGTGATTTCTGGGGTTATGCCGGGGCTGATGCGCTTGCATTTATCATAATCAGCAGTGCATGTGCGATCTGCCTGATCTGCGCCAGAGAGTTTGTTAATAGATATGGCGAATGAATAACTCAGACATCAGGCTACGGGGATAAATTCTGTTACATGCAAACCGAAGCCTGTCATGCTTGGCATCTTTCGTGGCTCAGCCATTAAACGCATGTTTACCACGCCCAGATCACGTAGTATCTGCGCACCAATGCCGTAATCTTTAAGCGTGTATTGATTGTTAGCCGGGAAATCTGCAGAATTAATTGCATGGATAATATCCTCACTTTTCTCATCACGTCTTAACATTACGATCACACCCGCACCGGCCTCACTTATCGTCTTCATTGCATCTGGCAGACTCCAACTGTGACTCTTGTTACCTGCATCAAGCAAATCAATGACAGACAAAGGCTCGTGAACACGGACCAGCACACTTTCATCCGCAGCTATGTTCCCTTTAATCAAAGCAAGATGGGTTTGGTTAGCGATAGATTCCTGATAGGCAACCAGTTGAAACAATCCGAAAGACGTTTCGACCAATCTTTCGGCAACACGCTTTACCAATGATTCCGTCTGGCTTCTATAACTGATCAGGTCTGCAATCGTACCCACTTTGAGGTCATGCTTGACAGCAAAATCCAGCAAATCAGACAGGCGCGCCATTTCCCCATTATCTTTCAGTATTTCACAGATTACAGCCGAAGGTTCAAGATTCGCCAATTTGGCAATATCACACCCAGCTTCGGTATGGCCTGCACGTACCAGCACGCCACCCGTCTGTGCAATCAACGGAAAAACATGTCCCGGGCTCACAATATCAACCGGACGGGCATTAACATGCACCGCGGTTTGAATCGTATGCGCCCGGTCCGCCGCTGAGATACCGGTAGTCACGCCTTCTGACGCTTCAATGGATACAGTGAAATTCGTCCCCATTTTTGTACCATTGCGTGCAACCATAGGGCTAAGGTTAAGCTGCTTCCCACGCTGTTCAGATAGTGTCAGGCAGATTAATCCACGCCCAAACTTTGCCATGAAATTAATATCTTCAGGCTTCACGAATTGTGCTGCCATCACCAAATCACCCTCATTTTCGCGGTCTTCATCATCCAATAGCACCACCATGCGACCCTGGCGTATATCTTCGATTATTTCAGCAATCGGGCTAATAGATTTACTGCGCCGTAAATAAAGCTCTAAGCCAGGAATTGGTTTCTGTTGCTCTAATAAATTTTCGCTGACGAAATTATTCATGATGTCACCATTATGTGTTGTTACTGGTTATGCACGCATATGCTGAATGATTATGTATGGACTCAAAATTTTCACATTCGACAATAAAACTCTTGATACGCTCGTCTTTATAAAACGCTGCAGCAATATCACGCACCATATCTTCAACAAACTTAGGATTGTCATAAGCAAACTCGGTAACGTACTTTTCGTCAGGGCGCTTCAGCAAACCATAAACCTCTGAAGAAGCCTGTATTTCTACCATTCTGATAATATCCTCTATCCACATGGCGTCTTTAAGGGCAACTGTTACAGTGACATGGGAGCGTTGGTTATGTGCGCCATAGGCAGATATTTTCTTGGAGCATGGGCAAAGGCTTGTCACCGGGATCAGCACCTTAACTTTTACATCATGATAAGCCTTTGTTATTTCACCGATGAAGGTAACCTCATAATCAAGCAGGCTCTTTACACCGGACACAGGTGCTGACTTATTCACAAAATAAGGAAATGCCATCTCAATATGGCCTGAATCAGCGTCAAGTTTAACCGCCATTTCCTTCAGCATCTCACTAAAGTTCTCTATTGAAATCTCATGCTGATTGCCATTAAGGATTTCAATGAATCTGGACATATGCGTACCTTTAAAATGTTGTGGCAAATGCACATACATATTAAAAACAGCAACCGTGTGCTGAATATCTCCAGTTTTATCTTTAACTTTCACAGGGTGGCGTATTGATTTAATACCAACTTTATCAATAGCAAGCTGACGTACATCAACCAGACTTTGCACATCTTCTATTGAAAAAACGATAGGCGAATTCATAATGTTGGTCTCTTTTCAATAAGTAATTATCAGCAAAAAGGTTTCGTATTTAACTCAGATGAATGCACCTTAAGCCTATAAACGACTTAAAAAGAAGGGGGCAAATATAATATATGCAAGATTACAGATGCCCCCAGGCAAGTTCAACTTCGTCGTAAGTTGGGAGATGACGTGATGTCAAGACTTACAACTGAATTTTCAAACTAACAGCCATTGATTACAATTGCCAATAAGGATTACTCCGTTAGGATTAGTTGTTATAAGGCTTGAAGTTACATAGGAGGTTATCGGCAAATAAACTGCTGACAAAGATAGCGGGAATTAGAGAAATCAAATCAGGCCTGGAACTATTTGAGAATGCGCCCGATAACTTGAAGCCGCATTAGCGGCTCGATTTCTGATGTGCTGACACCGTTAAGAGTCGGCTTTACTGAAAAAATAAAACATACTCCGGCAAGGCGGAGTATGTTTATTGGGGGTTAAACTAAAAGTTAAGATTTACAACGGTGCGCGTTGACCACAGAAGAAACCAACTGCTCGGTCAGGTGTGTTAAATGTAACATTACAGCCTGAAGGGAAATAAAGGACATCTCCAACAGTAGCTGTTACTTTTTGACCGGTTTCATCTGAAATAATAAAAGTACCTTCAACAACGATTTTCATTTCATCATAGTCATATGCATAAACTAACTGGTTGCCTTTTTCCAGATGGAAAAAACCAGCACAAATTGTTTTATCTTTATCTTGAGAAACGAAAGTATCACCAAGAAATGCTGGAACGCCAGGCACGTTCATCGAAGGTTGTACATCTTTCACAGCCTGTTTTTTGTATTGAAACGGTTTAGTACTCATTGCAATTCTCCTTAGGGGTTCACTTGAAAGTGTGTGTATTTAAACGTTTCTTAATCAAACCCACAATCACACCTAAGAGGTACTCTCTAAGAAGGATCAATCATCCTTAATGCTTATGCCGCTGCAGCTTTTCCTGGCTATATAGATTCGCTTCACCCCTTGCATTGCTTTTAACTGAGCTTTTAACATTTCTATTAAATATCGCCACGCTTCAGTAAGAGTGGTGGCAAAAAAAGATAGTATGGTCAGATAAATGCCTTTAGGGGCAAAGCACTTCATTTTTTCTTAAAACGCATAAATCGCAGTTACCCAGAACTTCTCGATATCGGTTTTACGTGCGCCGTTGTATTTATCATCTTCTTTGAAGTTGGCATATTCGAGCGAACCGGAAATCTGTTTGGTAAATTTATAGTAAACACCCAAGTCAAATTCCTTACCGTAGCTATCCCCGGTGCCGCCCCCAACTTTAGCAAAGTTGCGGTCAGAGTTAATGAAGTGGTACTCCGCTTTAATCGTGGCATCCATCACTTTGCCGCCTGCGATCAGTATCGTATCTTCTATACCTTCGTTAGGCGTAACCAGGAATACGTCTGCCCAACCCTGAAACAGGTGGTTGGTGCCTAATGGAGTCTGGAAGGATTTGCCATCGCGGTTGCCTGACAGTTTCTCCTGATCGAGGCGCAGGAACCAGTCACCATAGCCGGCACCAGCACCAACCCTGTAGTAGTCGTTATCAATCAATTTACTGCCGTCTTTGTAGTCATCCTGCTTGGCATATTCGGCGGTGTATAGCACCTTCCAGTTATCGTCGAGTTTCTGGCT
This sequence comes from Methylotenera sp., assembly GCA_023259635.1. Lineage (GTDB taxonomy): Bacteria > Pseudomonadota > Gammaproteobacteria > Burkholderiales > Methylophilaceae > Methylotenera. Next base: position 10,142 of record JALRGX010000006.1, read on the forward strand.
GCCGTCCAACCGTAAACCATAGGTCTGGTTGGATTTGACTTTTTGCGCATTGCCATCCCAGTCGATCAGATAACCATAGCCGACTAGGCTAGTGGTAGGTGTGAAGCTGTATTTAACATTAGCGATTTCAATGTTGGCATTTTCAATTTTTGTGGTGATCTGCTTGACCTGTTCATAGTGGGCTAGAGAAACCGTGGTGTTGTGCAGGCTTTTATTCACAAAGGAAATGCCGTTAAATACTTGCCAGTTCTGGCGGAAGCGCACATCACCAACGTAGCGCCAGTTATCAAGTATCATACCTTGGCGGCCAAGCTTGATCGAAGAGTCAGGGATGCCGGTCCACTCCAGATATAACTGATGGAAGTCATAGTCTTCCGGATCAGCAATCACAGGATATTTTGTCCTGCTGGCTAGCGGACTGCCTTTTTTCAGATCGTTATAATCATCATTCAAAGGGCTGAGGCCATAGATTTCAGCGTTCACGCTGAAATTATGGAACGGTTTGGTTTTCCATCCAATCAGGCTGCGTAGCGTGAAGGCTTCGCCGGTTTCTGTTTTACCATCCTGATTCACGTTCTCGTAACGCAGGCGTAGATTAATGGTCGGCTTGCCCTCAGTGATAGCTTCTTTTAATGAAGTAGCCTGCTCAATGTCATCAGCCAGTGCTGGTAATGCATACATCGCAATTAGGGCTGAAAATATATAACTTTTTAATTTATAGCGCATGTCAATCTCCCATTCAATATAAAATACTCTCATTTAACTCTGACTGCGTCTGCATAACAGGTGTACGAGCCGCCACCTTATTTACGTTATCAAACCAGGCCAGTTTATCTCTAAGCATCACCACCTCACCTACAATAATCAGGCACGGCGATTTGAGTTTTGCGGCAAGAACCAGGTCACTTAATGTGGAAAGTGTGCCGGATACTACTTTTTGTTTCGCAGTGGTACCTTGTTGTATCACTGCAGCAGGCATATCGGGTTTCAGCCCGTGTTCAATCAATTTCAGGCAGATTTCAGCCAAACCACCAAGCCCCATATAAATCACGACCGTTTGATGTGGACGTGCAAGTCCTGCCCAGTCCAGATTCACGCTGCCATCTTTCAGGTGACCTGTAGTGAATAATACTGTCTGCGCATAATCGCGATGTGTAAGCGGGATTCCTGCATAACTTGATATACCATTAGCCGCAGAAATACCAGGCACCACCTGGAATGGAATACCTTGGGCAGCCAAGGTTTCCACCTCTTCACCACCTCGCCCAAAAATAAATGGATCGCCACCTTTTAAACGCACCACACGCTTACCTGCCAGTGCCAATTTAATTAACAATGCATTGATTTCATTTTGCGGCAATGTATGATTCGCCCGCGTTTTACCAACATAAATACGTTCAACACTGCTGGGTACAAGCGCCATTACATGGTCACTTACCAGCGCATCGTAAACAACTACGTCTGCTTTTTGTATTAACAGCAATGCGCGAATCGTAAGCAACTGAGGGTCACCCGGGCCAGCACCTACCAAATAGATTTCACCGCATTTTGCAAAAGCATTCATTCCACCTACAATGAAATCATTGCTTGCAACAGAACTAAAATTAGAAATAATAGAGTCTATGTCCATGTAAGAAATTTACCACAATAGAAATTTACAAATCTTGACTCGAATCAAGGAGTGCAAGTTATATTTGCAGCATCATTATTCACGTCATCAATGAAATTAGGTTTGCGTACACCCTTCTCAACTAATTTAAAGGTAAATGAGCCATGAAAATGAGTAAACAACATTGGGTAAATACATTTGTGATGTCAGCACTGACATTAGCCATAAACTCCGCATTTGCTGAAGATACTAAAGACCCAGCCGCACAATATCAGTCTGCAGACTCTCCTCTCGCAAAAGAAGAGATGCATCAGAACATTAATCCTAAAGCACCGCCAATGACAGAAAAGGAATTCAATATTGGAAAAAATATTTATTTCCAACGTTGCGCTGGCTGTCATGGTGTTTTACGTAAAGGCGCAACCGGCAAACCGCTTACGCCAGACATTACCCTTGCCAAAGGTACGGAATATCTTGAAGTGTTCATTAAATATGGTTCTCCAGCAGGTATGCCAAACTGGGGCACATCTGGCGAACTGACTGAATCACAAGTCAAACTCATGGCGAAATACGTACAACAAGAACCGCCAACGCCGCCGGAGTACGGCATTAAAGAAATGGAAGCCAGCTGGAAAGTGATAGTTCCAGTAGACCAGCGTCCCAAGAAAAAAGAAAACAACATCAACATCGATAATTTATTCTCAGTAACCTTGCGTGATGCCGGTGAAATTGCATTGATTGACGGCGATAGCAAGAAAATCGTAAGCGTACTCAAAACTGGCTATGCAGTGCATATTTCACGTATGTCTGCTTCAGGTCGCTATTTATATGTAATCGGCCGTGATGCCAGAATTAATTTAATTGATTTGTGGATGGAAAAACCAGACACTGTGGCTGAAATCAAAGTTGGTTTGGAAGCGCGTTCAGTAGAAACCTCTAAATTTAAAGGCTACGAAGACAAATATGCAGTTGCCGGTACGTATTGGCCACCACAGTATGTCATCATGGATGGCGATACAATGAAGCCACTGAAAATAATTTCAACCCGCGGCATGACCGTTGCGCCGGAAGAATACCATCCGGAGCCTCGTGTGGCTTCTATTGTAGCATCGCACTACCACCCTGAATTTGTGATTAACGCCAAAGAAACCGGCAAAATCAGTATGGTGGATTACAGCGACTTGAATAACCTTAAAACCACTACAATTGATGCTGCACGTTTTCTGCATGATGGCGGCTTTGACTCTACCGGACGCTATTTCCTGGTAGCTGCAAATGCTTCTAACAAGGTAGCCGTGGTGGATACCAAGGACGACAAACTGGCGGCATTGGTTGATGTAGGTAAAACACCACACCCAGGTCGAGGTGCAAACTTTATAGACCCTGAATATGGACCAGTATGGGCAACAGGGCATTTAGGTGACGAGTCAATTTCATTAATTGGTACAGACCCGAAAGACCATAAAGCACAAGCATGGAAAGTAGTCCGCTCACTTAAAGGTCAGGGCGGTGGCTCACTATTCATCAAAACCCATCCAAAATCAAAAAACCTATGGGTTGATACTCCTTTGAATCCTGATCCAAAAGTAAGTCAGTCTGTTGCTGTATATGACATCAACAATCTTGACAAAGGTTTTGATACATTGCCGATTGGTGAGTGGTCAGGTCTGGGCGATGGTGCCAAGCGTATCGTACAGCCAGAATACAACAAAGCGGGCGATGAGGTTTGGTTTTCAGTATGGAGCGCAAAAGACAAAGAGTCAGCCATCGTAGTAGTTGATGACAAATCGCGCAAACTTAAAGCTGTGATTAAAGACCCGAGACTGATTACACCAACAGGTAAGTTTAATGTTTACAACACTCAGCACGATGTTTATTAATTTCTAAGGAGAAGTAATCATGAAATTCATACTAGGAATGATCACCGCAGGCCTACTGAGTATTGGGACCCAGGTCGCCATAGCCGCTGATGGCAGCGCGTTGGCTCAAAAAGGTGGATGCTTGGCTTGCCATGGCGTTGATAAAAAAATCCTTGGCCCGGCATTTAAAGATGTCGCTGCTAAATACAAAGGGCAGAAAGACATTGAAGACACGCTGATCAAGAAAGTAAAAGCAGGCGGTAGCGGCGTATGGGGACCTATGCCGATGCCATCCAACGCAGGCAAACTCAGCGATGATGAGTTCAAGACAGTTGTAAGCTGGATTCTGGCTCTGTAGGTTCTGCCTTGTTTTCTTTAGCTATAATTTTGAAACGGGGCGCATGCCCCGCTTTCATTTTGGCCTTAGCTGTTTTCAGCTGCACATCTTATGCAGCTGATTATGCAGCTGACAGTGATATCAGCCATCAAAGACAGCTGGAACTGGTAAAAATGGTACGCAACGACTGCGGCTCATGTCACGGCTTAACTCTCAAAGGCGGGCTTGGGTCACCATTATTGCCAGAGTCCCTTCGTGACAAATCAGTGATTGGATTACGTGAAGTAATATTACGTGGCAGAACTGGCACTGCCATGCCACCATGGTCGCCATTTATAAGCGAAAAAGAAGCAGAATGGATTGTAGATCAACTAATGAAAGGTTTTCCTGATGCGCACTAAATGGATTATTGCTTTAGCCATATGCCTGAATGCATGTGTTGCAACACCGATACGCGGCACAGGTGACCTTGGGTTAATCATAGAACGTGATGTTGGACGTGTAAAAATAATAGACACTTCTGCGAATAAAAAACTGGCTACGATTAACGGTTTGGGTGATTTATCACACGCATCTGTAGTTTTCAGCCGCGATGGTCGCTATGGATATGTGTTTGGACGCGATGGCGGATTGACAAAGGTTGACTTACTCAAGCAATCAGTTGAAAAACGCGTTCTGCAGGCTGGCAATAGTATAGGCGGCGCTATTTCACAAAATGGCCGTTACGTGGCTACACAGAATTACACACCGGGCGGGATTAAGGTGTTTGATGCCAATACACTGCAACTGGTTGCAGATATTCCAGCCACCTATGGTGATGGCCAGCTATCAAAAGTGGTTGGCTTGGTGGATGCGCCAGGTAATCAATTTGTGTTTAGTCTATTTGATGCTGGCGAAATCTGGGTTGCTGACGTTACCAATCCGGCCAAACCTGAAATTCAGAAATTCCCTGCCGGCAAGCAACCTTATGACGGCTTGATTACGCCAGATGGCCGCCACTACATTGCTGGTCTATTTGGTGAAGATGGATTGGCATTGCTTGATTTGTGGCATCCGGAACAAGGTGTAAAACGTATTTTAGATGGCTATGGCCGTGGCGAAGAAAAGTTACCTGTTTACAAAATGCCGCACCTGCGTGGCTGGGCTGTAGCAGGCACACGTGCTTATTTGCCGGCAATCGGCCATCATGAGCTACTGGTCGTTGATACCCAAAGCTGGAAAGAGGTCGGCAGGATTCCCGTAGCAGGCCAGCCCGTATTTGCGATAACCAGGCCTGACGGACGCCAAGTATGGGTCAACTTTGCCTTTCCTGACAATGGGTATGTTCAGATAATCAGCACTGAGTCCCAACAGATCATTAAAACATTGCAGCCTGGTCGCGCAGTACTGCACATGGAGTTTACCCCGCGCGGGGAGGCAGCCTGGGTATCATCTCGCGATGATAACCACGTCACTATCTACGATACGCAAACACTGCAAGCAGTCACTGAATTCCCCGCATCTGCACCCAGCGGTATATTCTTTACACATCGTGCCGGAAAGATCGGGTTCTGACATGAACGGTTTTAATCAAATCGAGCAGCATCTACTCAATGATTACCAGCATGACTTTCCGCTGGTAAAACAACCATTCCTTGCCATCGGCGAGCAATTAGGCATATCAGAAGATGAAGTCATAACACGCCTGGAATACTTGAGCGCACAAGGCGCCATCAGCCGTATAGGGCCGGTATTCAGTCCTGGCCGTATCGGTGCCAGCACGCTTGCGGCACTAGCTGTTCCGAAAGAGCAATTGGATAAAATGGCACTTTGGATCAATACATTGCCTGAAGTGAACCATAATTATGAACGCGAACATATGTACAACCTTTGGTTCGTGGTTGCCGCACCCAATCAGGCTTGGCTAGATAACGTACTGCAGAAAATTAATCAATATGCCGGTCTTCCCATGCTGGTTCTTCCGTTGCTGGAGCCGTTTCATATTGACCTGGGTTTTAACCTGCACGGTCAATGTACCGCGGCACGCAAACCATCCGGAAATCATGAAAAAATAAAATTGGATAATGCGCAAAGTGCGATTGTCGCAAAACTGCAAGCTGGCATCAAACTCGAGCAGCAGCCATTTACCGCACTCAGTGAGAGTGTCAATTTAGATGAAGACACTATCATTCGCCAGGTTTCCGAGTGGCAAACCAATGGCATCATAAAGCGTTTTGGTGTCGTGGTAAGGCATCATGAACTAGGCTACCGCGAAAATGCCATGGTGGTTTGGGATGTGCCTGATGACCAGGTCAGCACATATGGAAAGCTAGCTGCACAGCAGGAAGGTGTCACCCTGTGCTACCGCCGGCCACGCCAATTACCAGACTGGCCATTCAACCTGTTCTGCATGGTGCATGGGAAAAACCGCGATATCGTGCAGGAACAAATCAAGAAACTCGCGAAAAACACTGGCCTGGAAGATTTCCGGATGCAAATATTATTCAGCTGTCGCCGATTTAAACAGTGTGGAGCACACTATGTGGCAAATGGACACAACTGACAAAGCTATCATCAATCGCCTGCAGGGGGGCCTTCCCGTCTGTGAGCGCCCATATCAGGTAATGGCAGAACAATTTGGTATCGGCGAAGACGAGCTCATCTCTCGGCTGGAAAACTTGCTGACACAGAAGGTACTGACACGCTTCGGGCCAATGTTTCAAATAGAACGCATGGGCGGTGCCTTTAGCCTTGCAGCAATGAAAATACCTGAAGCAGACTTCGAGCGTGTTACTGCTATGGTAAATACCTTACCTGAAGTAGCACACAATTACCGGCGAGAGCATGCCTTCAACATGTGGTTCGTGTTAGCAACCGAGAAGCCTGAAGGCATTATTCAGGCCATTGCCCGCATCGAATCCCAAACAGGTTATCCTGTTTATAATATGCCAAAAGAAAAAGAATTTTTTGTCGGCGCAAGGTTTACCGCATGAGCATCGAACTTGACAGCATTGATCGCATCATCATACAGGCGACACAGGCAGGCTTGCCGCTGACGCCTCGCCCCTACCATGACATTGCCGAGAAAATAGACATCCCGGTGGATGTAGTGATGCGACGCATACAGGTAATGCTTGAGAATGGCGTGATTCGCCGCATCGGCGCGGTACCCAACCATTATGCACTTGGTTGGAGCGCTAACGGCATGACAGTATGGGATGTACCGGATGAACACATTGACACATTGGGACAACAAGTCGGCGCGCTGGAATTTGTCAGTCACTGTTACCAGCGTCCAAGAATCATGCCTGACTGGAATTACAATCTGTTTGCCATGGTACATGGCCGTGACCGTGAAGAAGTAGAAACCAAAACAGCGCAGATTGCCGAATTACTCGGTAAGAATTGCAAAGCACACACAATACTCTACAGTACCAAAATATTAAAAAAAACCGGATTAAGGATTTAAGATGTTCAGAATCAGCCAATACATGCAGGAAATCGCCAATCCGACACCGCTGGGCGCCAAACGCAACCCGCCTGGCCCAGTAGTAATCTGGAACCTGATTCGGCGTTGCAACCTCACCTGCCAGCACTGTTATTCAATTTCCGCTGATAAAGATTTCCCAGGTGAATTAAGCACTCAAGAAGTGTTCACGGTAATGGATGACCTGAAGGCATTCCGAGTGCCCGTATTGATTCTTTCCGGCGGTGAGCCATTGCTCAGGCCCGATATTTATGACATCGCAAAGCGCGCCAAAAATATGGGATTTTACGTTGGCCTGTCATCAAACGGTACGTTGATTACGGAAGATAATATCCAGCAGATAGCAGAGATCGGCTTCGATTACGTAGGCGTCAGCCTGGATGGCATTGAAGCAACACATGACAAATTCCGCCGAAAACAGGGCGCATTCAAAGAATCGTTGCACGGCATCAAGCTATGCCGTGATGCTGGCATCAAGGCTGGTGTACGCTTTACACTGACCCAGGATAATGCCCATGATTTACCCGCACTCTTAAAGCTTGTTGACGATGAAGGCATTGACAAGTTTTACCTCTCGCATCTTAATTACGCGGGGCGCGGCAACATCAACCGCAAACACGATGCAGTGATGGAAACCACGCGTAAGGCCATGGATCTTCTGTTTGACACCTGCTGGAATGATATTCAGCAAGGGCGTCACCGCGAATTTGTAACCGGCAATAACGATGCTGATGGCGTGTACCTGCTGCTTTGGGTACGCAAGCACCACCCCCACCTGGAAGCGCATATTCGCGCCAAACTGGCACAATGGGGCGGCAACAGCAGCGGAGTCAATGTTGCCAATATTGACAATGTAGGCGTGGTGCACCCAGACACCTTCTGGTGGCACTACCCGCTTGGCAATGTAAAAGACCGGCCATTTTCAGAAATCTGGCAGGACACTTCCGACCCGCTGATGGCTGGGCTAAAAGCCAGCCCCAGAACCATTAAAGGGCGTTGCGGAAATTGCCAATACTTTGACATCTGCGGCGGGAACACGCGGGTACGGGCACAGCAACTAACGGGTGACCCATGGCAGGAAGACCCGGCCTGCTACTTACATGATGAGGAAATAGGCGTGGCTGAAGGTAGCGAACGCGTCAAAATGACCCCCTACGTGCAAATCCGGAGAGTAGTTTGATTCGATTAACCACCCTATTCCTGTCGCTGGCAATGACCTGCCTGCAAAGCTTCGCTGCGGATGCACCGCAGTTATTCTTACAGCATTGCGCTGCCTGTCATGGTGCAGATCGCCTTGGTGGCATGGGGCCTGCGCTATTGCCTGAAAGCCTGGAACGGCTTAGAAAACCGGAGGCACTCAAAACTATCACTGAGGGCCGCGTTGCCACCCGCATGCCAGCCTTTGCTGGGAAATTATCAAACGATGAGATTAAGTCGTTACTCGATTATGTGTTCACGCCACTAACCAATCCGCCTAACTGGGGTGATGCTGAAATTCGTGCCTCCCGCATTGAAGTGCACAAAACTGGCACCTTGCCAGACAAGCCCGCTTTTGAAGCTGACATGCTCAATCTGTTCATAGTCGTTGAAACCGGCGACCACCACGCCACCGTGTTAAACGGTGACACCTTTGAACCGATCAAGCGCTTTGCCACCCGTTTTGCATTGCATGGCGGACCAAAATTCTCACCTGACGGACGTTATGTTTACTTTGCCTCGCGTGATGGCTGGGTATCCAAATACGACATCTGGAATCTTGAATATACCGCTGAAATCCGCGTGGGTATCAACACAAGAAACATCGCTGTTTCCAGCGATGGCCGCTACGTAATGGCAGCTAATTATTTACCAAATACCATCGCCATACTTGATGCAGGGGACCTGTCGTTAATCAAAACTATTGCCATTACTGATGAAGAAGGGCAAGCCTCACGTGCTTCAGCCGTTTATGATGCTGCACCCCGTAACAGCTTTATCGTAGCCCTTAAAGATGTGCCGGAATTATGGGAGATTAGTTACGATGATAACGCACCGCCAATTTTTCCTGGCCTTGTGCATGACTATAAAATGGCTGAATCCGTTGCACTTCCCGGCAAATTTAACCCGCGCCGCACACCGCTGGAAACCGTGCTTGATGACTTCTTCTTCGACCAGAGTTATGCCTACGTCATCGGTGCCTCGCGCGAAGGTAAAGGACAAGTGGTTAATTTGGATATCAGGCGCAAAGTTGCCGACCTGGCACTGCCCGGCATGCCGCATTTAGGCTCCGGTATCACCTGGCAATGGCAGGGCAAGCCTGTGCTGGCAACGCCCAACCTGAAAGATGGTGTAATCACCGTCATTAATATGCAGAACTGGCAAGTAATAAAGCAGATAAAAACGCCCGGCCCCGGTTTCTTCATGCGCAGCCACGAAAATACGCCCTATGCCTGGACCGATGTCTTTAATGGCGCAATAAAAGATACCCTGCAACTCATCGACAAACAGACGTTGGAAATTGCCGCCACGCTCACCCCATCCCCCGGTAAAACTGCAGCTCATGTAGAATTTACGCGCGATGGTAAATATGCGCTGGTCAGCGTGTGGGATAAAGATGGCGCATTAGTGATTTACGATACAGCAACGCTGAAAGAAATCAAGCGACTCCCCATGAACAAACCTTCCGGCAAATACAACGTGTATAACAAAATCACGCGTTCATCAGGGACCAGTCACTAGAATCCATATTCGGCCATAGCCGCTAACGCTGATATATCAGCGTTAGCGCGTCATCTGCGCGTATAGCAGCGGCAATTCTTTAGGCAAATCTTCCGGTTTCCGTATCACGGCATAACCACCCGTACCAAATAAATGCGGCAGATATTCGTTCGCTTCAATATCAATGGTAACGCAAAATGGCCGCAAACCTAGTTGCCGGGCTTCATGCAACGCCATACGGGTATCTTCAATACCATAACGCCCCTCGTAGCGGTCAAGATCGTTAGGTTTACCATCAGTAAGCAGCAATAACAGGCGCTGGCGTTGTGGCTGCTTTGCGAGCAACGTGCTGGCCTGGCGAATCGCCGCCCCCATGCGGGTATAGTAGCCAGGCTTAATGGCTTGAATACGCCCGCGCGCCAAACCGTCATAGCGTTCATCAAAACTCTTCAAGCGGTTAAAACGCACATTGCCGCGCTTGAGGGAAGAAAAACCATACATGGCAAAGCAGTCGCCTGTCGCTGATAGTGCCTCAGAAAACAGAAACAGACTATCGCGTATCACATCAATCACCCGTGCATGATCAGATGCATAGGCATCTGTCGAGAGTGATAAATCGGCCAACAGCAGGCAAGCCAGGTCGCGTTGTTGATTAACTTGCGCACGGTACATACCGCGGCCATCAGCATGCGTGCCGCTGAGTAAATCTGCCTCTTGCCGCACCCACGCATCCAGATCGACCTCTTCACCGTCCTGCTGGCCTTTAAGCCAGATGCGTGTTGGGGCCAGCGCCTGAAACTGGCTGCGTAAACGCCGCGCAGTACGCCGCAGTTGCGGCGGCAGCTCATATGGCTCGATTTGTGGTGTTACATGCTCTTGCAAACGACAGTAATCAGGCTGCAATACCTGTTTTTTGTAATCCCATTCCGGCAATGAAATGCCTTCGCCCAGAGGCATATCATCTTCACCGGCAGGCGGCAAATCAAGATCAAAGCGTAATTTTGCCACGCTGGTTTCGCTATCGCGCGCCACCGTCAAGCTATCCATATCTTCTGCGGCGAGCGCCGCGCTTTCAACATCGTCCTCTTCGTCCTGCGGGCGGTTAACGTTAATGTATTCCGTCCATGAGAACAGGCTCTCGGCGCGAAACATCATCAGAAAACCATCTTTACCATCTGGCATGTCAGTGCGTTCAGCCGAATGTTTACGGCGATTTTTTACCGAACTTGCGTTATCGGATGGCTCCCTTTCTGGCGCACCATTACTTGCAGCTGCCCTACTTGCTTTGCTGGCCGGTGGGTTAGGATGCGTCCATAACAGTACGGGATGAAACGGTTTACTGGCTGGCGGCAATACATGGACACTGCCGGGCTGCTGCAACGCCTGGCGAATGGCGGATTCTTGTGCGGCCTCGTCACTTGGTAGATTTTTTGGTGGAGGCCGCAACGCAATAAGCGCTTCTGCCAGCCGATGATAACGTGATACCAAGCCAGGAAAACGCGCCAATGTCGCTAAGGTAGCAGTTTGGTTACGAATGATCCACGGCAGGCTATCGTCAACGTTTGCCGCTGACAACGCTACTAACCATAAATACAAATCCCGATTAAGGCTACGTTCAGGAAATAAGGCAATTTGCGCGGGCAGTCGCAATGTTTCACCATCACGCCAAGACAACTCCACGCGTTCCCCGCTAGTCGCCAACCGCTCTTTCCAGCCACGCCGCGCCCCATGCCGGGTAGCTGTTGCTGCCGATAAACTCAAGCCTGCATCACCACCCAACGCGCGAAAAAATATGGCTGCCGTTTTGCTGATTTCATCCAGGCTGACAGCAGCCTCTGCATACTGCTTATCTGCAACGCGTGTAACCAGCTTATGCCATAGCTCCCCGACGTATTCTTCCATGCTAGCGCCTATTCAGATTGGAACAATGCGACATATCACCCCTGGATTATTGACCAAAAGTGGCATCAATGACTTCGCGCAATGCCACTGCGGTTTCCGGATCATCCGTCAAGGTTTCAACTAATGCAGCACGACAAGCCAATGTTGGTTCGCAACCATCTTTAATCAGCGAGGCGGCATATACCAATAAACGTGTACTGGCGACCTCTTCCAGATCATGATCACGCAATGCCCTGAACGCATTGGCAATAGATACCAGACGTTTCGCTGTCATTGCGTCAATCCCGGTTTCCCCTACCAGGATTGCCTCTTCCTGCGCCGCCGGAGGAAAATCGAAAGCCAGCGATATAAAACGCTGCCTTGTCGATGGCTTCATCCCCTTGAGAAAATTCTGGTAACCAGGGTTGTAGGATACGACCAGCATAAAAGATGGTGGTGCTGCCAGCAGCTCACCTGTGCGGTCTATCGGCAGCACGCGGCGATCATCAGCCAATGGATGCAACACAACGGTTGTATCTTTACGGGCTTCGACGACTTCATCCAGATAGCAGATACCGCCTTCCCGCACAGCGCGTGTGAGTGGGCCATCACTCCATACTGTCTCGCCATCGACAATCAGGTGACGGCCAACCAGATCCGCTGCGGTAAGGTCATCGTGACAGGCAACGGTATAGAGTGGCAGGCCAAGCTTAGCTGCCATATGCGCAACAAAACGTGTTTTCCCACAGCCCGTCGGACCCTTAATAAGCAGGGGCAGGTTATTGCGCCATGCACGCTCAAAAAGTTCTATTTCACTGCCTTGCGATTGGTAAAAAGGTATATTTTCCATGATGTTCCAATAATGCCACTTAAACTGATTCTTTTATCAATCCGGTGAACTCAAGCTTACTTGAGTGCCATCATATAAGCTAATGCAATCAGGCCGCCTACAATTAAAAAGTAACCCAGCATGATGCCGCGCCACAACAGCCTTGTTTTTCGTAACCCCATAAAATAATTGGCCACTACCTGGCTTTTGATCATGGTGATAGCCAATAACGCCAGCATAGCTGCTTTGCCTGAGATTCCCGCTTCGCCGATGCTGAATGTGGTGACCGTCAGTACAAACAACAGCAGCCATATAATAGTAGAGAATAGGTTCGACTGTAGTTGAGAATTCTGCATGCTGCCCCTAACGAATAATGTAAACCAGCGGAAATAAAATAATCCACAGAAAATCTACCATATGCCAGAATGAAGCGCCGGTCTCTACGCCAGCATGATCCTGTGCACTGTAACCGCCATGCCGCGCCTTAACAATAATGCAGGCCAGAATTACCATGCCCATTAGCACATGCATAAAATGAAAAAAGGTGAGCGACAGGTAAAACATATAAAAATCATTGGTGCTCATGGTAATGCCAGCGTCAAATTTTGCGTTGAACTCCACCAGCTTAATGCTGACAAATACACCGCCAAGCAAGAATGCACCCGTAAGCCAATATGCACATTGTGTAGAGAAGCCTCGTTTGATAGCAGCTACACCGCGCACCACAAAATAACTACTGGTAATTAACACCAGCGTATTGATAGCCCCGGAAGTGCGGCTTAGCGTTAGCTGTGACACATTAAAAAGCTCCACATTTTTAGCCCTGCTAAAGGCATACGCAACGAATAACACGCCAAACGCCAGCATTTCTGCAAAGATGAATATCCAGATAGCAAAGTCACCAGGCAGGTCACCTTCGTTCTTTCCCATACTGACATCCATGTCTGACTGAACGACTGAAGTAGTTACGGGGATGGTGTCATGAGTCTTCATTGTTTTTATACCAGGAGGAAAATGACCTCTGTTATTCTAAAGGCCACCTGAAAAATAATACACTGCCTTCTCGATATTTAAATTGATTCGAGTCAAGCTGAAAAAATAAAAGAGGGGCCGAAACCCCTCTTTTCAACTTATTGCCCGACCTAATTACTCAAAGGCGTGACTCTGGCCTTTAACAAAAAAGCTGCAAATGTAAAGTACCAAACCAATCAGGAATACCAGACCGGCACCTTCACGCGCCCAGTAAAATATCGAGATCTGGTCCTGCACCGCCATAAAGCTTAATGGTGCAGCGGAGATACGTTGCAGCCAGATTTGCACAATACCGGCACCTGTCAGGAACAAGGCAATAAAGAACATAGAAATCGTCATTAACCAGAATGACCACATTTCCATGATTTGCGCCCTTTCAGGATTAGCCGCACGGCCACGCAATATTGGCATTGCATAAGAAATGATGGTTAACACTACTAATGCATACGCACCATAAAACGCCAGGTGACCATGTGCTGCTGTCAATTGCGTACCGTGTGCATAGTAATTAACTGGCGCCAGTGTATGCAGGAATCCCCACAAGCCTGCACCAAGGAAGGCCATCACGCTCGTGCCCAGCGCCCAAAGCACCGCAGCTTTGTTAGGATGTTCACGACGGCGTTTATTCACCATGTTAAAAGCGAATACAGTCATCATAAAGAATGGGATCGGCTCTAGTGCAGAGAAGATTGAGCCCCACCATTGCCAGTAGGCTGGCGTACCAATCCAGTAATAATGGTGACCGGTACCGATAATGCCAGTAACTAAAGTCATGGTAATAATTACATACAGCCACTTTTCAATCACTTCGCGATCAACACCGGTTACCTTGATCAATACGAAAGCAAGCAGAGCGCCCAGAATCAACTCCCATACACCTTCCACCCAAAGGTGCACAACCCACCACCAGTAAAATTTATCTTTTACAAGATTCACCGGGTTGTAGAACGAGAACAGAAAGAATGCAGCCAAGCCAAGCATACCTAGTGACAACACGAGACTGATCGTAGTTTTGCGGCCCTTCAACACGGTCATCACGATATTAAATAGCCATGATAGTGCAACCAGGACAATACCAACCTTGGTCGGCAGCGGTTGCTCCAGGAACTCGCGCCCCATGGTGTTAAGCAAGTCATTACCAGTCATTTTTGCCAGCGCAGCATAAGGCACAAGCAAGTAACCAAGTATCGTTGCTGCCCCCGCAACTAAAAATATCCAGAAGGTCAGGATAGCCAGTTTGGGGCTAAACAGCTCCGTTTCTGATTCTTCCGGGATCAGGTAATACGATGCACCCATAAAACCAAACAACAGCCATACAATCAGCAGGTTGGTATGCACCATACGTGCGACGTTAAAAGGAATAGCAGGGAAGAGGAAATCCCCCACCACATATTGCAACCCCATGATCAAGCCAAACAAGATTTGGCCTAGAAACAGGGCAATTGCAGCGATAAAATAAGGCTTCGCCACTGCCTGAGACGTATATTTCATTTTAGTAATCTCCTGAGATAATGACGGATTAGCCTTCAATGTTCGGTGGCCAGTTATTAGTGTTTATTTCAGAGGAGTATTTGAGAAACTCCACCAAATCATCCAACTCCTGGTCGGTAAGATTAAATTGCGGCATCTGGCGACGTCCGGGTACACCTGTCGGCTGTCCTTTAATCCAGGCTTTAATGAAATCCGGGCCACGACGCTTATAGACATTCCCCAGTTCCGGCGCAAAATATGCGCCTTCTCCCAATAAAGTATGGCAACCAATACAATTATTTGTTTCCCATATTTTTTTACCATGTGCTACAGCCGGTGTAATATTCTGGCTATTATCACGCGTAGGAAGAACCTTCATAGTATCGAAAGCGAGTGCTAGAAACAGCAGGAAGAAAAACACCCCCCCACCATAAAAAACATTGCGCGCCATCGACTTGGTAAAAGTTGCGCTCATAACATTGCTCCTCAAAATTAAAGAGTGAATAAAAAATTCATGCTGGCACTATATCAAGTCCACAGGAATTCACCCTTGATACGTGTCAAGTTTTGAATTTCGGGTAAACTTAGTGGATGATATATCTGCATTTAAAAAAAGGTAAATAAAAATGGATAAAGCACTCATTATTAATAACCTGTCTACATTCTATCTGTTCTCCGAACTTCAGCCAGAGCAAATTGAACAGTTGGCCGCAGGCACAAAACTGCTGGATATACCACGGGGGTCAATCCTGTTTAACAGGGGGGACCGGGCGCACGGATTTTATCTTCTACTGGAAGGCCAGATAAAACTTGGTGTAATTTCTCCGCAAGGTGATGAAAAAGTAATTGGCTTGATTCAACCTGGTCAAAGCTTTGGAGAGGCCATTCTGTTTCTGGAACGATCATTTCCAATTTATGCACAAGCAACATTAGACTCCAAGGTGCTAATCATCACCAGGGATGCAATATTTAATATTCTTGACAATGACATAACAGTTGTAAGGCGTATGCTGGCTGGCATATCTGCACGTAATCGACAGTTAGTGAACGATATTGAATCCATTTCATTACAGAACAGCGCACAACGCCTGATTGGTTACCTGCTGCAAATTAGCGCAGACGCCGGCAACTCCACCAGCGTGAAATTACCTGCGAATAAGCTAACAATTGCCTCCATGCTTAACATTACACCCGAAACTTTCTCACGCGTACTGCTAAGACTGTGCAATGCAGGCCTGATTGAGACAAACGGAAAAGAAATTATCATTACCGATGTTAATGGTTTACGTAATTTTGAATAGTAACCTGAATCAAAAAACCTGATTCTAAAGTAATACCGAAATTCAAGAACACTATAGATAGATACTATCTGTTGTGGAAGTGTATGCGACCAAAAAACGGCCCTGTGGGAACAGATCAGTCAATATTTGAAACATACCCCTCTTATTGGCCGGTTTCTTCCGCTACGATCTTGAAACTGGCATGACAAGCAATACAATTATTCAAAAGTCGATCCAATTGCCTGCGGCTATGAATTGGAATTCTCAGCTTTACTGCATCAGCTGAAATTTGGTCAAATCCTTTTCTTGTAGCAAACCCCAGGGTTTTCATAGGTAAAGGTATTTTTGCCAGCAATGAACCTGGCGTATTTTTCTCGGCTTCCATACCGGCAGATTTTGCCAGCGCTGCAACAAGCTCCATATCATCATTGGTTATTGCCTCACTTATTTTTTGAGTGCTGACCAGGAAATTACGCATCTCGCCCAGAATAAGATTTCGCTCATCTTTACTCAGTACGACTGCCACGCGTTCATCATCAGACACAGCAACACTGCCTTGAATAAATTTATACATAATGGCAATTAAAAGTAGCAGCAATACACAAATAATAACCCATAAAATTTTAAAGTTTTTCATGACTTGCCTGTAGGTCCATTTCTATTAATATATATACTAGACACTATCCGCCCGTATAAGACATAAATCGTATCACTGCCGGTTCAACCTTTTTAAAGTTAAAGTCATGACCTTTTGGTTTGGCCTGCATACTGCTGACGATAGCCTGCTTTAAGGACTCATCATCGTATAAGGACTGTCTTAGCAGAGGTGCTAAATCAACCTTATATTCCTGACCTAAACATAGATATAACTCGCCTTTACTGCTAATCCGTACCCGATTGCATGATTCACAGAAATTGTGGCTATGCGGTGAAATAAAACCAACCTTAGTTTTCATATTGGGGACTTGCCAGTATCGGGCAGGACCACCCGTGGACTCATTACTTGCGATCAGGTCATAACGCGCCCGCAACAGTCCCAAAACTTCTTCATTGCTGACATAGGTTGAATGTCGGGCATGATTTACCGAACCAAGCGGCATTTCTTCTATAAAAGAAATATCGATTCCCTGCGCTATTGCAAACGCAACCATCTCTATCGCTTCATCATCATTTATGCCGCGCATCAATAATGTGTTGAGCTTAACATTGTCAAAACCCGCCTGTTTAGCGGCAGCAATGCCGCGCAGCACTTTATCAAGTTCGCCCACACGGGTAATCTGGCGAAAGCGCCTTTCATCCAGGCTATCAAGGCTAATGTTAACTCGGCGCACTCCGGCGCGTCTTAAATCATCAGCCATGTGCGCTAATTGCGAACCATTGGTAGTTACTACCAGTTCATTCAGGCCCGGCAAGTGACCTATTTCATTAAAAAACCAGAGCGCGTTTTTACGTACCAGAGGTTCCCCCCCGGTAATACGTACTTTCTTTACACCAAGCGCAACAAATGCCTTTACTAAACGGGAACACTCTTCAAGCGAGAGCACTTCATCCCGAGACAGAAACTCCATATCTTCAGACATGCAGTATACACAGCGAAAATCGCAACGGTCTGTAATGGAAAAACGGATGTAATCTATCTTACGTCCATAACCATCAATCAATGCGGGAAAAGGATTCATATTATCCACTCTTTTATAAAGTATAAGTGCCAGTTATCCGGACAATTTATTGATCACCTTTATGGGCAACGTTGATCATAAGTATGTGCAGGCAGCAGGCTTATGCCGGCGCGCTTTCCATATTGCCTACCAGCATTTCAAACACACCGCTTTGCGGGCGGTACTCATACAGTTCACCCTGTGGCATATCAAAGTACCAGCCATGCAGTGCCAGCTTTCCCTCATGTACCCGGTTACTGATCCACGGATAGGACATCAGGTTATCTAGTGAAACCAGAATGGCAGACTGCTCACATGCGTGCGTCAGCATATGCATAGGCTTACCCGGTAGCGCTTGCAGCACTTGCTGGCGGGCTTCTTCAGCGATGCCCAGCCATTTGGCAATTAATTCTTCTTCATTACAGCTCGATGCTCGATGTTCCATCAGGGCGCGGATTCCGCCGCATTGTGCATGCCCCATCACGATAATGTGCTCGACTTCTAAATTGTGAACTGCAAACGCAATTGCCGAAGTGGTTGCTGCAAAATAAGTTGCCTGCACGTGTGGCGGAACGAGATTTGCAACATTTCTCACCACAAACATGTCGCCTGGGTCGCAGTCCGTCAGTAGTGCCGGGTCACAGCGTGAATCACAGCAGGCAATCATCAATACACGGGGACGCTGGCCTTGCTGGACAAGTTGGTCAAACAACTCACGCTGTTTCCCCAAATAGTTCTGCTGAAAACGTCTAAATCCGCTCAAAAATTCTGAAACATCACGCATCAGGGTCGCTGCTTCATTTGGTTTTATTAACGGAATCGTTTACTGCGTACGATCTGATAAGGTCTGCCGATGTAACCAAAAGGCGCGCTCCAGACATGCACCATACGTGTGAACGGAAACACCAGGAACACCGTCATGCCAAAGAACAGATGTACTTTGAATATCGTATCTACACCGTTTAATAAAGATGGATCAGGATGCAGGTAAATAATGCTCTGCACCCACTCTGCCAGTGCAATCATCACACCGGGGTTTTCGTGACTGGCATGGCCGATAGATACCGGAATGGTTGATAGTCCGATAAGCAGTGTAATAAGCAGCCATGTCAGTATGAATTTGTCAGAACCGCGGCTTGCAACTGATACGCGGCTGTTAAACATACGGCGCAGCCAGAGTATCGCACCACCTATTAAGCACATACCGCCGAATATGGAACCCGCCCAGATCGCAATCATCTGGTGCGCCATATCTGACACCCCTAATACCTTGAATACACTGTGCGGGGTTAGCAAACCTACAGCATGACCGAAAAAGATCGCAATAATACCGACATGGAACAGATTGCTGCCTAACCGCATATTTGCTTTTGACAGCAACTGGCTGGAGTCACTCTTCCAAGTGTACTGTTCTCTATCGAACCGTAACCAGCTGCCCAGCAAAAAGACTGTCAGCGCAATGTAAGGGTAAATACCGTAAAGAAAATTATGTAAGCTCATTTCGCTCTCCTTTATGCAGCCAGCTTGCTAAGCGTTGCCCGATTCTCAATAATTGACAGAAGTGCCGCGTAAGGGCTTTCAACTTTGGTCAGATTCTCGGTCAGTACGCTTAATACTTTTTTTGCATCCGCCAGAAATACCGTTGCTTCGTTATCATCGAGATAAGCCGTGAATTCAAGTATGAGCGGCAGATAATCCGGCAGCTCATTAGTCACCACTTCTACACCGTAATCTTTGTACAGCTCACCCAGGTCAATCAATGCCGGCCCACGGTTCTTATCATCACCGAACAGGTGATGGGTCAGGTGTAAACTATGCTCAGGCACCATATCAAAGGTTTTTACGTAATCGGCTTGTAATTCTGTAATCGGCATGCTCTCCATATGATTGATAAAGACCTGCAGAGCATCGCGTTCAGTATTGTCTGCATCCAGCTCTGGAACAAGCTCGCGCAGTTCTGATACGTGATCAATCAAATCCTGGTCTGGATATTCGAGCAGCACTGATAACAATTTATAGATTTTCATGATGCGTTTCCTTGGTTATCGCTACTCAATGGCGCTTGCTCCTTAGGCTCAGCCGTGTCTTTACGACGGCGCGGGAATAAGGTGACTTTTGAAACGCCGTGTGAACTGTCATTACCAAAAGTGAAACCGTTTTGTCCCTGGAAGCCGAAGGCATCATCCAGCGTTTCTTCAGTATGACCGGTTGGGATTACAAAACGGTCTTCATAATTGGCGATAGCAAGATAGCGATACATCTCTTTTGCCTGATCTTCTGTAATACCCGCCGCTTCAAGTGCGCGCGTATCTGCCTGGCCTTCCACATGCACTGAGCGCTGATAACTGCGCATTGCAATCAGACGATTCAAGGCACTCTCAATCGGGTCAGTTTTACCGGCTGTCAACAGGTTAGCCAGATACTGTACCGGCAAGCGCATTGTGCCTGCTACCGGAATAGCGCCATCTGGGCCAACAGGTAAATTACCCTGGTCAATCTGTGACTGTACTGGTGATAATGGCGGTACATACCAAACCATCGGTAGCGTGCGGAATTCCGGATGCATCGGAAAAGCTATTTTCCAATCCATCGCCATCTTCCAGATTGGTGATTTACGCGCAGCTTCCAGCCAGTCTTCGTTAATGCCCTCTTTACGCGCAGCGGCAATGACTTCCGGATCATTCGGGTCTAGGAAAATTTTGCATTGAGCTTCGTACAAGTCCTGCTCATCTTCCATGCTTGCAAGTTCTTCGATGCGGTCTGCATCGTATAGCATGATGCCGTTGTAGCGAATGCGGCCAACACAGGATTCAGAACATACTGTTGGCATACCGGATTCGACACGAGGGTAGCAACCAACACATTTTTCAGCTTTGCCGGATTCCCAGTTGTAGAACACTTTTTTATACGGACATGAACTTACACACATGCGCCAGCCGCGGCATTTATCCTGATCTACCAGCACGATGCCGTCTTCTTCACGCTTGTAGATGGAGCCTGATGGACAAGCCGCCACGCATGATGCATTCAGGCAATGGTTGCAGATTCGTGGCAAATACATATGGAAAGTATTTTCAAACTGGCCATACATCTCTTTCTGGATATTATCCAGATTTTTATCTTTGCTGCGTTTATGGAATTCACCTGCCAGGTCATCTTCCCAGTTCGGGCCCCATTTAATTTTTTCCATACTTTCGCCCGTGATCTGCGATATCGGGCGTGCGGTCGGGGTAGCCTCTGACAATGGTGCATTTTGCAAATGCGCGTAGTTGTAGGTAAATGGCTCGTAATAGTCGTCTATTTCCGGCATGTCCGGATTGGCAAAAATGTTAAGCAGCTTGGAAGTGCGGCTACCGGATTTAAGCTCCAGTTTGCCGTTTTTCAGCTCCCAGCCACCTTTCCATACTTCCTGGTTTTCCCATTGTTTGGGGTAGCCGACACCGGGTTTTGATTCAACGTTGTTGAACCACGCATATTCAACACCTTTTCTATTGGTCCATACGTTCTTGCAGGTAACAGAGCAGGTGTGGCAGCCGATACATTTGTCCAGATTAAAGACAAAGGCGAATTGTGCGCGTACTTTCATAATGATCTCCTTACGCCTTGTTTATTTGGCACCAATGCCAACTGGGTTAAGCTGGGCTTCACGTTCAGGTGTAAGTGGACGTTCCAGCCAATCTACGTCCTTATCCGCAATCTTGTGCAGAGCCACCATGGTGTCGCGCTGGCAGCCAACTGTACCGTAGTAATTAAACCCATATGAAAGCTGTGCATAACCGCCGATCATATTGGTTGGCTTCATGATGACGCGGGTCACTGCATTTAAAATGCCGCCGCGTTTACCGGTAGTAGGCGAACCCGGTACATTCACATTTTTTTCCTGTGCGTGATACATCATGGCCATGCCGCGCGGTATACGCTGTGATACCACGGCACGCGCTACAGTTGCGCCGTTATGGTTCAAGGCTTCTACCCAGTCGTTATCTTCAATACCTACTGATTTGGCATCGTCCTCAGACACCCATACATATGGGCCGCCACGGAACAGTGTCAGCATGCGCAGCGTGTCCTGATAAGATGAATGGATACCCCATTTGCTGTGCGGTGTAATCCAGTTCAATTCCAGATGTGGTTTGGATGTCACGCTCTTGGGCAGTGCATCCAGCTCTCCCAGATCCACCATTGGTTTGTAGGTGCAGAAGCCTTCACCAAAATCCAGCATCCATTCATGATCCTGGTAAAAATGGGCACGTCCGGTTAAGGTCCGGAATGGAATATGCTCATGGATATTGGTGTAACCCGCCGTGTAAGACACATGCTCAGATTCAATGCCGGACCAGGTTGGCGCGGTAATAATCTTGCGTGGTTGTGCCTGAATATCCTTGAAGGTGAACTTGTCTTCATGGCGCCCTGCATATAGATGGTGATGATCGACACCGGTTTTATGTGACAAAGCACTCCATGATTTATGCGCCACTTCACCGTTGGTTTCCGGTGCCATCCGCATTACCGAATCACAGACCTCGATATCTTCAGCCAGTGATGGCATGCCAAAGGAAACCCCTGGCTCCTTCACGGTACTGTTATGTTTCTTGAGCTCTTCGTACTCTCTATCCGTATTCCAGTCGATGCCCTTGATGTTGTTGCCGAGCTTGGTCATCAGCGGGCCTAGCGCAATAAATTTGCGGTAAGTATCACCATAAGTGCGCTCTACCAGCTTGATGATCGCCATGGTTTTACCCGGAATAGGCTCACAGTCGCCTTCTTTCCAGTTTTTCACCTCACCGAAAGGCTGCGCCAGTTCTGCGGCTGAATCATGCTGCATCGGCAAAGCCACTACTTCTTTTTTAGTGCCTAAATGTTTCTCAGCCAGCGGTGAGAATGTTTTGGCGATGGTCTTGAAAATCTGCCAGTCAGATTTCGATTCCCAGCCGGGTGATACGGCTTCGGACAGCGGATGAATGAACGGGTGCATGTCCGTGGTATTCAGGTCGTTCTTTTCATACCAGGTTGCAGTTGGCAGAATGATGTCCGAATATGCACCGGTAGAATTGAGGCGGAAGTTGATATCCACCATCAGGTCCAGCTTGCCGATAGGTGCATCTTCATGCCATTTCACTTCTTTGTTGTCACGGCCGGCGCCTGATTCCTGCAATACACCGTTTTGCGCACCTAATAGATGCTTGAGGAAATATTCATGTCCTTTTGCAGAAGAACCGATCAGGTTCGCACGCCATACAAACAGGTTACGTGGCCAGTTAACCGGGTTATCCGGGTCGGCATAAGCCACATCCAGTGTGCCGGATTTCAATTTATCCGCAACATATTTGGCCACAGAAGCTTCATCGGTCGCGCCATTCCTGATAGCCTCCTCAGCAAGCTCAATCGGGTTGGCATTAAAATTTGGCATGGATGGCAACCAGCCCATACGCGCTGCTTTTACGTTGTAATCAGCAATTGAATTGCCTTTATTTTTACCTTTACCTGCCGGTGACAGCAAGCTGTCAGCATTCAGCGTTTCATAACGCCATTGGTCGGTATGGAAATACCAGTAAGAAGTCGAGTTGGTGTGACGTGGCGGGCGGTGCCAGTCCAGTGCAAAAGCTATTGGCGCCCATCCAGCCTGTGGGCGCAGCTTTTCCTGGCCCACATAGTGCGCCCAGCCGCCACCGGTCTGACCTACACAGCCGCACATATGCAGCAGGTTCATGATTGCACGGTAGGCCAAATCATTGTGATACCAGTGGTTAATCGCAGCACCCATAATCACCATGGATTTACCCTTGGTTTTAGATGCGTTATAAGCAAACTCACGGCCGGTACGTTCAATGTCGGCCGCTTTCACGCCGGTAACTTTTTCAGCCCAGGCCGGAGTGTAGGCAACAGAGGCATCATCATAACCTGTTGCAACATTATCGCCACCCAAGCCGCGGTCAATGCCATATTGTGCAACCTGCATATCAAATACCGTAGCAACCAGCGCTTCTTCACCGTTCGCGAGTTTAACCTTGCGTACAGGTACATTACGATACAGCAGGGCACTCTCGCCCTGGGTAAAATGCGGGAATCCGACAGACACGACATCATCCCTGTCATCAATGCAGGTCAGTTCAGCCGTAATCTCGTGATTGCCTGCCTGTTCCAGCAGATTCCATTTACCATCTTCGCCCCAGCGGAAGCCGATGCTGCCGTTAGGTGCTACGAAAGCGCATGACTTGCGGTCAAAAACCGTGGTCTTCCAGTCAGGGTTATTGGTTTCGCCTAGCGCACCATCAAAATCAGATGCGCGCAGGAATCTGTCGGAAACATAGGCATCACCCTGCTTACGCAACATCACCTGCATCGGCAAGTCGGTATATTTACGTGCATATTCCTGGAAATATGGGTCCTGACTATTGATGTAGAACTCTTTGAGCGCCACATGTCCCATTGCCAGAAACGCAGCAGCATCGGTACCCTGTTTAATTGGCA
>JALRGX010000117.1 GCA_023259635.1 Methylotenera sp.
AAGCAGTGTTTCACGTGAAACACTGCTTTAATTTTTTTGTGCTGAATCTTTTATAAGATCAGTGCAATTCAATTATCCTTGGCGGATAGTTGAAAAGTTTGCTTATTTAGCTGAAGGTGTTTTTTCAGTTAACAGGTAAGCGATGTAGTTTGCTTTTTCAGCAGCGGTACAGTCCGCACCGATAACTTCGTTACAGTGTTTTGTAAAGTTTTCTTCAACTTTATCAACATCAGCAAAGCGTTTAGCGTTTACGTTAGGTGATAATGGTGCAATTTTCTTGCCAGTAACGATGTGCTTACCTTCGTTAGCAGGGTTGTGTGTGTGGCATGATGAACATGATGTTGATTTGCCGTTTGCGCCTTTGATTTTGCGGTTGAAGAACAGTTTGCCATCAACAGCTGATGGGCCGCTGTATTCTGGGTTTGCTGTTTTAGCAAAAGATTGATATTTCTTTTCCAGTTTAACTGCATTTTCTACATCAGCTTGAGCTGAAAATGTAGCAAGGCCTAATAAGGCAGCCAAGACAATACTTAAATTTTTCATTTAATTCTCCGTAGTGTGAATAAAGATACCAGCTTTAGTAAACGTATTAGATTAGATGGTAATTATAGCCCTATCAATTCTAAACCAATTTAACGCACCATATACCTTATTGGTATACATTTTATGCGAATTTTGTTAAGAAAATGTTTCATTGGTGTAATTGGCTGGCTGTTTCATGTGAAACAGCCATTTAAAATATCGTTTTACATGACCTTGAAAGCAGATTGCGTTAAACTTCCATATTCTTGGTTTTTATAGATTTTTAGCGGTTGAAACATGAATTTTCCAGATATTTTTGATGTAATCGTAGTGGGTGGTGGTCATGCCGGTACAGAGGCCGCACTTGCTGCTGCACGTATGGGGCAAAAAACCTTATTGCTCACACATAATATTGAAACTCTGGGGCAAATGTCATGTAATCCAAGTATCGGCGGTATTGGCAAGGGGCACCTGGTTAAAGAGGTGGATGCACTTGGTGGTGCTATGGCAGCCGCAACCGATGAGGGTGGTATTCAGTTCCGCATTTTAAATTCCAGCAAAGGCCCGGCAGTACGTGCTACACGTGCGCAGGCAGACCGTGTTTTGTATAAGGCGGCTATTCGCCGCATGCTGGAAAATCAAGAAAACCTGTGGCTATTTCAGCAGGCAGTAGATGACATTATCCTGGATGGTGAGCGTGCTGCCGGTGTGGTCACGCAATTAGGTTTGCGTTTTGCTTCTAAATCCGTAGTGCTGACAGCAGGTACTTTCTTAGGCGGTCTGGTGCATGTGGGTTTAAAAAATTACAGTGCTGGACGTGCTGGTGACCCCCCTTCTATCTCATTGGCAGCGCGTTTGCGCGAAATTGGCTTGCCTGCTGGTCGTTTAAAAACAGGTACCCCACCACGCATAGATGGCCGTACCATTGATTACAGTGTGATGACGGTGCAGCCGGGCGATGATCCGGTGCCGGTGTTTTCGTTTTTGGGTAATGCTGCGCAGCACCCTGCGCAACTCCCCTGCTGGATTACGCATACCAATGAGCGTACGCATGAAATTATCCGCAGCGGCTTGGATCGCTCGCCGATGTATACTGGCGTGATTGAGGGTGTCGGTCCACGTTATTGCCCAAGTGTGGAAGATAAAATTCATCGTTTTGCCGATAAGGAATCGCACCAGATCTTTTTGGAGCCGGAAGGCTTGAATACCAACGAGATTTACCCGAATGGTATTTCAACCAGTTTGCCGTTTGATATTCAGCTTGCTTTGGTGCGTTCAGTGAAGGGTTTGGAGAATGCACATATTCTGCGTCCCGGTTACGCGATTGAATATGACTATTATGACCCACGTGCGCTAAAAAGTACGCTGGAGACAAAGGCAATTCAAGGTTTGTTTTTTGCCGGCCAAATTAATGGAACGACCGGTTATGAAGAGGCTGCTGCACAGGGCCTGTTAGCCGGCGCCAATGCTGGTCTCTACGCACAAGGAAAGTCCGGCTGGTGCCCTGCTCGCGATGAGGCTTATTTAGGCGTGCTGGTAGATGACCTGATCACACGTGGTGTGAGTGAGCCATACCGTATGTTTACTTCCAGGGCAGAATATAGGCTGCAGCTCAGGGAAGATAATGCGGACATGCGCTTAACTGAAATCGGCCGTAAGTTGGGCTTGGTGGATGATGTGCGCTGGGAGGCTTTCAGTCGCAAACAGGAAGCTGTGGCGCGTGAGCAGGAACGTCTGAAAAGAACCTTTGTACAGCCAGCTAATTTAAGTGTCGAATTGATGCAATCCGTATTTGGCAAAGTGCTTGAGCATGAATATAGTTTGTTTGATTTGTTGCGCCGCCCAGAGGTGAGTTATGAGCAGGTGTTGTCATTAGGTGAGTTGGGTCTGGGTGAGGTTGAGCCTGCAGTGCGAGAGCAAGTGGAAATTAGCGCTAAATACCAAGGTTATATTGACCGCCAGGTTGAGGAGGTGGCGCGCAGCCGTGGCCAGGAAAACACTAAATTGCCGAGCGATCTGGATTATCGCGAGATTCATGGCCTGCCCATTGAAGCGCAGCAAAAGCTGAATGCACATAAACCGGAAACCATTGGTCAGGCCAGCCGCATTTCCGGTATTACGCCAGCGGCCATTTCATTGCTGCTGGTGCATTTGAAACGAAAATTACGGGTAAAAACAGTTAATTTAGATGACACAGGCAACGATGTTGGTAATGTGGCATGAGTGCGTCCAGTCCAAAAACTAGTCCAAATAAAAATATGCCAGGTAACCTGAAGCAGGATGCGCTTGCACAGCTGTGCGCTAAATTAGTGGCTGGTTTGCAGGAAATGGGTTTGCAGGTCACGGCAGAGCAGCAGCAGAAACTGCTGGATTATGTTGGGCTGATCTATAAATGGAATCAGGTGCATAACCTGACAGCTGTACGTGAGCCATTGGATATGGTGACGCTGCATATATTGGATAGCTTGTCGATTTTGCCATATATAAATGCGCGTTACATTGAGTGTAAGCGCTTACTTGATGTGGGTGCCGGTGCCGGTTTACCCAGTATTCCATTGGCAATCTGTTTGCCGGAGCTGCAGGTAACAGCGATTGATGCAGTACAGAAAAAAGTGAGTTTTATGCGGCAGGCAAAAGCGCAGCTAGGGTTACAAAACTTTAATGTAATACATGGACGTATTGAGGCGCAAAGAGTGCCAAGTAAAGAGATGCCTGAAAAGTTTGATGTGATTACTTCACGCGCTTTCTCTGAAATCGGCCTGTTTGTGAGGCTCACCAGACACTTGCTGGCAGATGGCGGAAAATGGCTGGCGATGAAGGGGGTGGTTCCGCAACAAGAGTTTGAGAAAAGCGGTTTATATCCAGCAGAGATAAAAGTACTAAAGGTGGCCGGGCTGGATGCGGAACGGCACTTGATAATTTTGGAATAGTTTTTTTGAAGCAGGTTTAGTTAATCACTGGTTACGTAATACTGAAAGCCAAAAATAACATGAAAATATTAGCAATTACCAATCAAAAAGGCGGTGTGGGCAAAACCACTACGTGCGTCAATTTGGCGGCTAGCCTGGCTAGTCTGGGTAAACGTGTGCTGTTAATTGACCTTGATCCGCAAGGCAATGCCAGCACCGGTAGCGGTATTGATAAGGCACATTTGAAATTAAGTATCTATCATGTGCTGATTGGTGAAAAAACGTTGCAGGAAGTTGTGGTTAAAAGTGAAAAAGGCGGTTTTGATATCGCCCCTTCTAACCGAGAGCTTGCCGGTGCCGAAGTTGAACTGGTAAATGAACTGGCACGCGAGAATCGTTTGAAATCTGCAATAGCAAAAGTTAGCGATGCTTATGATTTTGTATTATTGGATTGCCCCCCTGCCCTCAATCTGGTTACGGTGAATGCACTAACGGCCGCTACAGCAGTGATGATTCCGATGCAATGTGAGTATTATGCGTTAGAGGGGTTGTCGGATTTGGTGAATACAATTAAAAAAGTGCGTGCGCACCTGAATCCGACACTAGAGATTGAGGGTTTGTTGCGCACTTTGTTTGATAACCGCAATATGTTGGCGCAACAGGTGTCCGAGCAGCTGATCGCTCATTTTGGTGATAAAGTCTATAAAACTGTCGTTCCACGCAATATTCGATTAGCCGAGGCGCCAAGTTACGGTGTACCGGTGCTTCATTATGATAAGAGTTCTAAAGGCGCAATGGCTTATATGGAGCTGGCACAAGAAATTACCCATAAAGAAAATGTACGCAAAGAGAAAAAACATGGCTAAGTTAAAAGGTTTGGGGCGTGGATTGGACGCCCTGCTCGCTGGGGATATCGGTAGTGTGGGTGAGGCTGATTCACTGTTGATGCTTAAAGTGGGGCAGCTACAGCCTGGTAAATACCAGCCGCGTAGTTATATGGATGATGCTGCATTGCAGACTTTGGCAGACTCTATCAAAGCGCAGGGTATTATGCAGCCGATTCTGGTGCGGCAGTTGTCAGATGAGCGCTATGAGATTATTGCCGGTGAACGCCGCTGGCGGGCAAGTCAGCGTGCCGGCTTGGAAGAAGTGCCGGTGCTGGTGCGCGAAATCGCTGATGAAGCGGCGCTGGCGATGGCGTTGATTGAGAATATCCAGCGCGAAAACCTGAACCCGCTGGAAGAAGCGCAAGGGATCAAGCGCTTGATTGACGAGTTTGATATGACGCATGAAAAAGCGGCAGCGGCAGTTGGTCGTTCACGCGTGGCAGTATCAAATCTGTTGCGCTTACTTACGTTAAGTGCGCATGTGCAGGATATGTTAATGCACGGCAAGCTGGATATGGGCCATGCGCGTGCACTGGTTGGTCTGGATGGAGCGAAGCAGGTGCTGATGGCTGAGCAGATTTTTTATGACGGACTTTCAGTGCGTGAAGCGGAAAACCTAGTTAAGAAACATAACGGCGACCATGAAAAACCGGCGGCAAAATATCCGTCTGCTACTAAAAAAACCAATATAAGTCAGGATGTTTTGAGGTTGCAGGAAACACTGAGCGATAAACTGGGTGCTGCGGTTACAATTAGTGCGGGAGCAAAAGGTGCCGGCACACTTAAAATCAGCTATGCCAGCTTAGATCAGTTGGATGAAATTATTGCAAAATTATCGAGTTAATAGCTTGTTGATGTATTTTGAGTGCTAAAAACAAATTAAATATTAAATTCAAGCGATAGTGAAAATATAAAAAGATCATTATCTGGTCGGGACGGAGAGGTCGACGGGTTTTAATGATTAAGCAATCTTTGCAAAACGCACATTTTGAAAAACAGGCAGGAAACTAGCTGGTAATTTGTAATTTTAACAATAAGTAGGCATTCTTAATGTTCAGTGCTCAATTTGCTTACAATTTAATTACAACTTAGCTTACAACTAAACCCTTGACTAAAAACGGCTATTAATTCAAAATCGCGGTCTTTGCTGATTGAAAGGAATTTAAATCAACAGCAAACCGTGGGCAGTTCGGTGTGAACGCAGGTAAATAAAGTTTACGCGTTTGTAATAAATAGTAATTAAATTAACCGGGTTTAAGTCATTGTCAGCATCAAATACAACAGATGTTTTTAATAAAATGCTTAAAATTCAATGCATTGCAACAACAGCGGTTGCTATGGTTGCAATAGTTTTGGCCGGCTTAAGTGCAGGCATTTCGGCGGTTTTAGGCGGCGCTAGTGTGGTAGCCGGTGCATATGTTGCATCGATGGTGGCCAGGCGCAGCAAAAATAAGAGTGATCCTTCTGCAATCTTGATCAATTTGCTCAAGGCGGAAGCGGTCAAGATTCTGGTAATAATTGTTCTTTTATTTATTACCTTTGCAATTTATAAGCAATTAGTGCCGTTTGCACTGATTGCAGGTTTGGCGGCTGCGGCATTGTTTTCTGGTGCGGCCCTCAGTAAGTTAAACGTGTAATTTAAACAATCGTTTTAGAAAATATTGGATTATGGCTACAGAACACGCAGATATCGTACAGCACGCTGAGCAGGCATTAACGCCATCAGGTTATATAGAACACCATTTGAGCTTCAATGCACACCCGATCAGTGAAGGTGCAGGTTTCTGGACTTTGCACGTTGATACTTTTGTGATGTCGGTAGCGCTTGGCTTGCTGGTCATGGGTTTGGTGTGGATGGTGGCGCGTAAAGCTACGGCCGGCGTTCCTGGCAAGGGTCAGGCATTCGTTGAGCTGGTCTTCGGCTTTATTGACGACCAAGTCAAAAATATTTTCCACGGTAACCGTCACAGTTTTATTGCACCAACTGCATTGACGGTTTTTTTATGGGTGTTCGCAATGAACTCCATGGACTTTTTGCCGGTAGACTGGGTTGCAGGCATTGTTTCATTCTTCGGTGGTGAACACGCTAAGTGGCGCGCAGTGCCGACTTCAGATATCAATACTACATTTGCGCTGGCATTATCTGTATGGATTTTAATGATTTTCTTTGCGATCAAGGTTAAAGGTCTGGGCGGTTTCATTCATGAGCTGTTCTGTGCACCGTTCGGCGCTAAAGTCTGGGTATGGCCAGCTAACTTCCTGTTCAATATGATTGAGTACGTTTCAAAACCGCTTTCACACTCATTGCGTCTGTTCGGTAACATGTATGCAGGCGAGGTTATCTTCTTGCTGTTGGGTCTGTGGGCAGCTACAGGTGTAACAGGCACGATTGCAGGTGCGATTCTGGGTGCTGGCTGGTCTATCTTTCACATTCTGATTGTTGCGTTGCAAGCGTTTATTTTCATGATGCTGACAGTAGTTTACTTGGCAATGGCGCACGAATCACATTAAAAGATTAAGTTTTAAGTAGTACAGTTTTTTGTAATTCAGTAGTTTATTTTTAGTTGTAGTTTGATTGTAAGTTTAATTTTAGAGAGGGTAATAACATGGATGCATTAGCATTGATTCAAGCCTACACAGGCGTTGGTATTGGTTTAATTATTGGTTTGGGCGCTGCTGGTGCTTGTATCGGTATCGGTATTATGTGTGCTAGCTTCCTGGAAGGCGCTGCCCGCCAACCAGAAATGATCCCAGCTTTGCAAGGTAAAGTGTTCTTGCTGTTAGGTTTGATCGACGCGTCATTCATTATCGGTGTTGGTCTTGCAATGATGTTTGCATTTGCTAACCCATTATTGAGCGTAGTTGCTAAGTAATTAAGCAAATTAAGTTAACTAGTCATTAAACGTTGGTTTAATGACTAGTGCTTTTATGATTAACATATGGATCAAAAATGAACATTAACTTTACACTTATCGCACAAGCTATCGCATTTGCTGTGTTGATTTGGTTCACAGTGAAATTCGTTTGGCCGCCGCTTTTAAAAGCGATCGAAGCGCGCCAAAAAGAAATTGCAGATGGTTTGGCAGCGGCAGCAGATGGTAGAAGCGCTTTGGAAGTTGCGGCTAAGAAATCAGAAGTGACATTGACTGAGGCTAAACAAAAGGCGAGCGAAATTATTGCGCAAGCTGAAAAACGCGGCACACAAATCATCGAAGAAGCTAAAGGTAATGCCAAAGTTGAAGGTGATCGTATTATCGCTGGCGCTAAAGCTGAAATTGACCAGGAAGTAAACCGTGCAAAAGAAGGTTTGCGAGCACAGGTGGCTACATTGGCAATTGCAGGTGCTGAAAAGATTTTGCGTAAAGAAATTGACGCCAAAGCTCACAGCGAATTGTTAGCTAAACTTGCGGCAGAACTTTAAGGCCTAGTGAAAAAGGCAAGAGATAAAGGAAAATCACATGGCTGAAATATCAACCATCGCAAGACCTTACGCAGTTGCTGCCTATAAATTAGGCCGTGAACAAAAGGCGCTGGGCAAGTGGTCTGAGATGTTGGGTTTTGCTGCAACAGTTGCAAATGATGCGCAAATCAAGGCTTATATTCAAGACCCAAAAGTAGTGAGCAGTGAACTGCTGGCAACTTTCTTGAAAGTGTGCGGCGATAATTTAAATGAAAACGGACAAAATCTCATCAAAGTTTTAGTTGAGTATGGCCGTTTGTCTATTTTGCCAGAAGTCTACAGTGCGTTTGAAGCATTAAAAGCGCAGGATGAAGGCACCTTGGATGCAGAAATTATTGCTGCAGCTAAAATCAGCGCAGCAGATACCAAAGACTTGGTAAAACGCTTGGAAGCGAAATTCGGCAAGAAAATTGAAGCCAGTGTTTCTATAGACCCAGAAATTATCGGTGGCATTAAGATTATTGTTGGCGATACCGTAATAGACGCATCCGTCAAAGGCCAGTTACAAAATTTAGCCTATACGCTTACAGCATAAGGCACAGGAGACAAAGCAATGCAGTTATCTACATCAGAAATCAGTGAACTGATTAAAAGCAGATTAGAAAATTTTTCGACCAGTGCTGAAGCGCGTACCCAAGGTACAGTAATTTCAGTAACTGACGGTATCGTTCGTATTCACGGTCTTTCAAACGTGATGTCTGGGGAGATGATCGAGTTCCCGGGCAATACATTCGGCTTGGCACTTAACCTAGAGCGTGACTCAGTAGGTGCTGTGGTTCTGGGTGACTACGAACACATCACTGAAGGCGATACATGTAAATGTACAGGTCGTATTTTGGAAGTGCCAGTTGGTCCGGAATTGATCGGTCGTGTTGTTAACGCATTGGGTCAGCCTATTGATGGTAAAGGTCCAGTTAACGCTAAAATGACTGACAAAATCGAAAAAGTTGCTCCTGGCGTTATTGCACGTAAATCAGTTTCACAACCAGTACAAACCGGTTTGAAATCAGTTGACTCAATGGTTCCAGTTGGCCGTGGCCAACGTGAGTTGATCATTGGTGAGGTCCTCTCCGCCATCAAGCGACTTGATGCTCTGGTGGAAGTCCTGTAGGGTTCTCCGCCATCAGCGGGCTAAGTATTGACTCAAAATATCCGCTTCAACCTAACCTTGCGCAACACAGCAAATACTGAAGCA
>JALRGX010000145.1 GCA_023259635.1 Methylotenera sp.
TTGATGATTTTGAGGATGATTTAGTTGTTTCAGATTTTGCTTCCTTACTTTTTATCTCAGTATCATCTTTCTGATTTTGTGATGCCTTTAAAATTTTTTCAGCTTCATCTTTTGAAATTGTGAATACTGAGTTAACAATACCATTCATATCACGCAAAATTAAATCAGCAGTTTTAGTGCTGAACAATTTGCTTGAACCTGTACCATCAGCAGGCACTGTATAACCTGTAATGTTTGTATTGCTTAAAAAGCCAGGCAAGCCTGAAACGGTATCACCTGACCATGCTAAACGATTAACCTGCTCATCATGTGCGCGACGTGCTTGCGCTTGACGTTTGGCATCCAATGGCGTGCCAGTAAATTGAGCAGCACGAATGTCTTGAACTGAATAGCCATAAGAGTTACCAATACCTTTAATCGGTGAAGTAAACTCTTTGCCTGTTACGTCTGAACGTGGCAAATCATCAGCATAGTTAGCGATAATTTTAGCAGCACCTACGCCATCATATTGACGATAAGTAATTGTTGATGCACCTGCTGGAATAGATGTATCAATCGGGAAAACTTCAAATGCTGAAAGTTTAGCGCGTTTTACATCATAAGCACGAGGGCGGATAGCTTCAAGCTGACGAGCAAAAAATACGCTTTCGTTAGCATCCAGGCGACCTGTTGATTCAATGGCGCGTAGGTCTTGAGCGTCATAGTTCATGTTTTGAGTAGTCATATTATTTAATCTCCACAATTGCCAAGCCTGCGCCTGTTGTACCTGTGATAAAACGCGCTGAGAATTGAGTAAATTCCTCAATGCCAGAAGCTACCGCTTCATCTGTAAATTTACCGTTTGAGAGTTTCAAGTTTGCAACTGCGCCAGCAGTTACGGCGTCATCTGTATTTACCCAAATGCGGCCTCGTTTCATTACACCGACTGATTGAGTTGCAACATAAGCAGCTACGCCAGCAGATGTCTGCTCAATAACGCCAGATACTGAAATGCCAATTGCCAGAGCACCCTGGCCAACATTGGTATCAGTAGCTAATACTTGACGCTCTTTATTTGTACCCAAAACAACAGGTACACCAAAGCCAATAGTGCCCTCGGCACTATATGACATAATATTGTTATCGCTAGTATCGGCAATCAAACCAGCAAAGCCAGCCGCGCCGTATTGTGTTACAGTAGTTTGAGACATTATTTAGTTCCTTTCGCTAATGCTTCCATGTGAGCTTGGTAAGCTGATTTGCCAGTAGTAATAGCACTATCTGTTTTATTCAGTGCTTTCTCACGTTGGTCTGCCATATTCAAATCAGGTGCAATTTCAAGCGCCATATCAAAAGCAGCATCAACATAAATATCAGATTTATCTGTCAAATCTGCATCTTTGCGAACAGCTTTAATTACAGCTTCTTTAACTTCACGGTCTGTTTTACCTGCATGGTCAATTTTGAACTTTTCAGCTTTAGCTTCAAGCGCCAAACGATTAGCAGCATCTAAACGGCCTGCTTCTTTAGCTGATTTAACCAGTTCATCAATACCGTCAACTTTAGCTTGCAGCGTGTCAATGGTAGATTGTAATTGTGGAATAGTATCGAGTTTTTTGGCAGAATCCAAAGCGTCTGCACGAAGCTTGGTAAGCTCTGCCGCCACTTCGGGAGCTGCGTCATATTCGATGCCAGAGTCAAGTTTAACTTTAACTGTCATTGCGTTATGCTCCTTTGGGTTAATAATTACTTCATCTTCTAAAACTTCGTTGCTATCCATGTTTAAGCGAGCTACTCCAGCCCTGCCACGCTTAACCACTGATAAATGATTGACGCGAATATCTCGTTGTATCGCATCATATTGACCATATATTTCATGAGTTCCTGCTGTTTCATCCAGCTTGCATGAATAACCTAATGATAACTCGCGCCTGTCACCGATTGCATCTGGGGAGTGTATAACTATTTGAGTGCGTACATTATCGCCATCTTGAAAACCACTATCTAATACCGCGCCAATGGTTACGCGATTTGCATTTTTAGAAGTTACAATTTTATCTTTATGGTCAATAGATATTGGCTTGCCCTTCATGCTTGATAGGCTGTCTTGACTAAATACTTCTTCTGGCAATCTAAGCTCTTTACGAATTGAGCCATCATCGTTGCGATATTCTTGAATTCCTACACGGGCAACAATGGGAGTATCCACGATAAAACCTTCATCGGTTTTCGTGGCCTGAAATGATGCAAAATCATATCTAGTTACGTTCATGCTTGAATATTATCACAAAAAAAATAAGTTTGATAAGTTTTTTTTATTGATAACTTGTAAACGTATAAAAATATTAATCGAACTTTGCCCTAGCTATGCATCGGCACTGATAATCCTGTCCGGGATGCCCTGTATTAGCTGGAGGCTCACTCCATTTGTACACGTTACCAGAATGCGCTCTATGCGTAAATCGTACTCGCTCATCGTTGCTGGTTATCCATGTATATTCTGTAATGCCTAAATCCTGCTGGCGATATTGTGTTAAATCAGAATTGGCTTTACTTATCTGGTCACGCGATATTAACCTAACCCTTGCGCTAGTTACTCCTGATAACCGTTTAATTTCTTTTTGTAACTCTCTTGGTGCTGTGCCTGCCATCACGCCATTACGGATAGCCGCTTCAACTTTTCCGATATATTGCGTAGGGATAGATTTAATTAATGACGTATTGTAATCAATCCAGTTATTCATGCGCGGAATAAGCCAAGGCTCTGAACGATATATATCAATGCCGATACCAAACCTAGCGCGTATTAAATTAGGGTCTGATACATTGCCATAAGCAACCATGCCAGTAGGAATCGCTCCGCTTGGAGGCAAGTCTATACCAGTTCCTGATTTAACGACTAATCGCCATTGTCTATCGTTAAATGTATTCACATTCGCGTAAACTTCCGGCAACCTGAAAATAACAGGATTAGCGATTAACATACCGAACTCAAGCATCCCAGCAAGCAAATAAGTTAAATCCTCGCTAAATCCATCAATACGCAACACGTTAGCATCGCGTATGCGCTTTTCAGTTTCAGTTGTTAATTGACTAACCAAGTCTTGTAATAACTTGTTATAACTGCGTTCTGCGCTTGCTGGATACAATTGAACTTTAGTTGAAGCCATATTATTGAATGGTACGTGCTTTTCTATTGCTTGCTGGCTTTTCTTTTACTTTATTAAGTAAAATATCAATGGCAATTCCATATTCTTTTGGATCTGTCGGCTTAATAGTATCATCGCCTCTGCGCCATTTATTATGGTTTTCAATAATGATAATTGCTTCATTTAAATTCATTTTTTGCCGCCTTTCAGATAATTTTCCAAAACTTCTAATGCTTCATATACGCTTTCTGCAACTTCTTTTTCAAGTCCGGCTTGTTCAATTTCACCATTTGCAATATTAATTGGCATATTAGTTTGAACTACTTTCTTAACGCGCTCTAATTCAACCATAGCCAAATCAACGCTATCAAGATTTGTCATGCCTAATTCGTAATCATCTGATATTTCTTTTCTTACTTCTTCACTATCAAGTGCGCCCATGTTTACATAAACATTTGCAGTTTCAGCTTCAATTTTCTCATGTTCAGCTTCAAGTTTTTCAATTTCTGCTTTTTCTTTTTCAGATAAAACTTTAAGTGAATTAAATTTAAGTTGATATTCAACATTATTTCCAGTTTCTGCAATTAGAATATATGTGATTAATCTATCTAATGGTTTTCGTAATATATCATTCTGGATTGATTCAATCCGTGCATACCATGTATCTAAATCACCCTTGCCAGTAGCATTAAGTCCACCTGCTGACCTTCCCATTAATATAATGGCAGGAATATTTGACACTGCTGCAACCGCTTCCGCAAATATATCAAGCAAATCAGTTACACCTGTCATAGGCTGTGTTGTAACGTTATAATCTTCTTGCCCATCAATCACGATAGTATTTAAAATGCCGCGCACCATATCAACAACATCAACGCGCTTTTGAATTAACGCTTCGCCACCAGGACTACGCAATGTATCTGCCAAGCTTGGTATTTTATGCACCGCTTGTTGACTACGCTCTAATATCGCGTTAGCCCATTGGTGCGAAGTGCCAAGACGTTGTAACTGTTCATAACAAGCTTGTAATACACTCACGCCCCAGCCTTGGTTTTGTTGTCGTAACAAATCAGGTACAGGCGCACCGTCCATCACATGACAGCGTGATTCATGCACAACATAAGGCTGACCTCCATCAGTAGGACTGATTAAATAAAATTCAGGATTGCCGTAATTTTCATTTAATGGATCGCTGTATCTAGTTTGAATTGTTGCTTGAAAACGGTCATAAACACGAATGAACTCTACTGACTTAATGCCATATTCATTAAGTGGAGTATCAAGCGTACCGCCATCATTCACGCCATAAATAATTACTGAGCCGCCGAATAATCGTGCCCATCTCAATGCGCTATTCATGTGCGTCATTGCATTAAGTTCTTGCAGCTTTGATTGAACTACATCATCCTCAATGCCTTCAATATAAATACCTGCTCGCGTACATTCTTCCGCAACTACATCTACAATTTTACGTGCAAAGCCATCAGATAAATACATATCTGCAAGCTCTTGTTGCTGCAATAGAAATGCAGATTTGGCTTTGACAAATGTTGACCTGTCTCTGCTAGTTCCTAATCCTGTGAAAGCCTCAGCATAGCCATCGGAACGGGCAACATCACCGCCTGATTGCTTGGCTATGGTAGATTTATTTAATGCGCCTTTGGTGCGTGCCATGTGATAAGCCTAAAATATAAATTAATTTATTAAATAATATCATAAATATATTAAACCAATGCGGATAGATTGAATCCGCCTGACAAGAACGTATTAACCGCGTCAATTAACGGGTCTATCTGGTCGTCGTGTTTATGCGTATCGGTTGCTGTAAACGCTTCACACTCACTTATAAAATCAATTACCCATGGCGCATATTCAGGAATAAATACTTGGCCTGATTGTATTCTAGGCTGCACTTCCATTAATCGCGTAAGTTTGTCTTTAGTCCGCTGTACTGGCATAACAGGTATAAACTGACTGCCACGCTGTAATTGCTGGATTAATCCTGTACCGCTTGCCTTATCCTCGATATACATTGCACTTGCTGGCATAATCTCATTAGTTGACACTTGCGACCATACGTCATTTGCAAGTGCTAACAATCCAACCGCATCTATTTTCTTACGCCATAAATTTAAAATATAAACATGACCTGAACGCATAAATAGCGCATCTAAAAATACAGTGTAATCGTTATTCTCGCCTGTCTTCATTGCAGTATCTGCAAATATGGCACGCCTTACAAATTCTTTTCGTGCTGGCAATTCTGAATAGCGGTTAAACCAATCACCCTTAATCAGTTCACCTCCCAATACATATGGGTTTTGTTGATACTGACCTTCAAATGTAAAGTTGCCTTTTTCTTTCAATTTAAGCAGTGATTCCAGCGGCTCTTTTTCAGGCCAGTAACTTTCGCCTTTTTCGTTAATTGCTGAAATCTTTACATGATGCCATTCATTGCCGTCGCCACCATTAAGCAAAAATCCCGTTAAGTCTTCATCAGCTAATCGCTGCATGATAACAATAACAGGCGTATCAGGTGACGCTTTACGGCTTTGCACAGTGTTAATGTAAGCCATGTTTACTTGGTCACGCTTAACTTTGCTTAAGCTGTCTGTAGGCTTTAAAGGGTCATCTATGATGATTGCACCTTGGAAGCCAGTATCCATATGCCCAGCACGAAAACCAGTAACTTGCCCAAGTGTTGACGTAGCATAACAACCACCAATTGATATATCGTTGCTATCTACGATATTCCAGCGACCACGCGCGTTAGAATCTGATTTAATCGGCAATGTGAACAATTCCTGATATTCACTTAACAATACCAGTTCTTTAGCTTTTGCACTGTTAAGCTCTGCCAGTTCGCTAGAATAGCTTAAATGCAAAAACCTTGAACGAGGATTAATTGCCAATCCTCTGGCAATTAAATTAATAACGGCTAATTCAGTTTTTGAGCTGCCAGGCGGTACATTGATAATCAGGTTTTTAATCTTGCCTTGTATTACCAACTCAAGCGCATCGCATATTTCTTTATGATGTTTATTGACTTTAAACTTCACGCCCTCGCGTATCTTAAAAAACCACCTTGCAAAAAATAGATGGTCGTTTAAAAGTGCTTCACGTAATACACCTTGTCTAGCATTCGTCATTTAGTTGAATTAATATGTCTTTTACTTCTTTACCTGAAATGATAACGGCAGGAGCTGGGGTCATAGTGCCATCAGGGCTTGAGTGGTCTACTTCCTGCTTATCGCGCCAGTTGAATCTATTTTTCATATTGAATATCCAGACTGTGGCATTGCCTTGGCCTTCCATTGTCATTCTACGCCCTTGACGCTCCCACCATACCTCACAAAGCGACTGCCTTTGTTTTTCGGTTAAACGAAACTCTTCTGAATCTTCAAGTAAAGTTTCCCATGCGGATTGAGCAATCCCCAGCAAGCATCTGGCTTCAACTGCGCTTCCGCCTTCTTGTCCACAATCAATCATTATCTGAAACCAATTATCTGGCAAATCAGATATTGTC
>JALRGX010000076.1 GCA_023259635.1 Methylotenera sp.
ATGCTGCTTTCTACGCAAGTGGTGCGCGATAATCAGGTGATACATAACAGTTACGCATTGAATGATGTGGTAATTAAAAGTGGATTGCGCCTGATTGAGCTGGAGGTTGATATCGATGGCAAGTTTGTTTATAAGCAGCGCAGTGATGGATTGATTTTAAGCACGCCGACGGGAACTACGGCATATGCGTTATCAGCTGGCGGCCCGATCCTGCATCCTAACCTGGAAGCGATTGCTTTAGTCCCGATTTGCCCGCATACGCTTAGCAATCGACCGATTGCGGTAAATAGCAGTAGTAAAATTGAAGTGACCTTGGTGCATTTTGATGAGGCTCAGCTGAGTATGGATGGACAGTCTCAGGAGACGTTGCAGGTTGGCGACAAAATTATCGTACAGCGCTCCGAGCGTAATATCTTTTTGCTTCACCCTAGTGATTATTGCTATTTTGATATGCTGCGTAACAAGCTTAATTGGGGATAGATTGTATGCTACAAAGCCTGTCTATTCGTGATTTTGTCATTGTCAGCAAGCTTGACCTGGATTTTCAATCCGGCTTTACCGTGCTTACCGGTGAAACCGGGGCTGGCAAGTCCATCCTGATTGATGCTTTATCGCTGGCCTTGGGAGCCAGGAACGAAGGCAGTGTTACCCGGGTAGGTTGCGATAAAGCTGAAATTAGCGTGATGTTCAATATTGCTAGTCATCAAGAGGCGCAAATGTGGCTGCACCAATCTGAGCTAGAGGGAGAGGGCTACGAGCTTATGCTGCGCCGGGTGATGTATGCGGATGGCCGTTCGCGCGGGTTTATTAACGGCACGCCGGTCACTGTTCAGCAGCTCAGGGATATAGGAGAGTTGCTGGTCGATATTTATAGCCAGAATGCGCATCATTCTTTACTCAAATTAGCAACGCAGCGCCAGATTCTGGATGAGTTTGGTGGTTTAACCGCAATTGCAAGTGAGGTTGCAGTAAAGTACAAGCATTGGCATCACATGCACGAATTACGTTTGTCGCTGGAAAAAAACGCTGCTGCATATGCAGATGAATTGGCGGAGTTGCGTGACAGTACGCGTGAACTGACGCAGCTTGCGTTTGCTGCGGAGGAGTGGGGTGAGCTGCAGCAGGAGCATGCACGGTTATCTAATGGTGCGGAGTTAATCAAGAGCGGTGAGGCTTGTCTCGAATTGCTTAGCGAGGGTGAATTATCTGCTTTGAATTTATTGGCGCAGATACAGCATAAATTACAGGCGATGCATGAATATGACAGCAGTCTGACAGAGGCGGTGGAAACCCTGGATTCAGGCGTTATTCAATTGCAGGAGGCTAGCCGCTTTATCAGCCGCTATGTTCAGCATGTGGATTTGGACCCTTCGCGCCTGGGAGAGGTGGAAGTACGTATTCAGGCACTATATGCAGCGGCGCGTAAATATCGTGTTCCGGTAGAAGACTTACCTGATTTGCTGGTGACATTCGAGACGCGTATGGCGGAGTTGGCTGAAGTCGAAGATAGCAAGGCGCTGGGCGAGCAGGAGGCACAGGCATTAAGCGAATACCAGCAATTGGCTGAAAAATTAAGTGCAGGCAGGAAGCACGTAGCGACACTTCTGAATGAAAGAATTACGGCGGAAATGCAACGTCTTTCATTAAGCGGCGGCAAATTTGTTGTCGAATTAACATCTCAGCAGCCGAGTGCGAATGGCCTTGAGCAGGTTGAGTTTATGGTCGCAGGGCATGCGGGCGTTGTGCCGCGCCCGCTTAATAAGGTAGCATCAGGCGGCGAGCTGTCACGTATAAGTTTGGCAATCCGCGTTGTAACAGCGCAGCAAGGTATTGTACCGACCATGATATTTGATGAGGTGGATGTCGGTATCGGTGGTGGCGTAGCCGAGGTGGTTGGCAAGTTGCTTAAACAGCTTGGTGGGGAGCGGCAGGTGTTAGTGATTACACACTTGCCACAAGTTGCTGCGCTTGGCCAGCATCACTTGCGCGTAAGTAAATCTCTGGTGAATGAGCAAACCCTGAGTAATATAGAGCAGCTGGACGATACGCAACGCATCGAAGAAATCGCCCGAATGTTAGGCGGCCTGGAGATCACCGATACTACCCGCAAACATGCTACGGAAATGCTGGGTTTCGCCTAATGACTTTATTGATACCAAATTGATACAAGCTTTTGAGCGGTTAGCCTTTTCTGTCACATGGATTTTTAGTGCAGTCGGCATAAATATAGAGTGAATGTTCGCGGATATTAAACTCTCTGTTCCTGGCAATGGCCTGCTGGCGTTTTTCAATTTCGTCATCACAGAACTCTTCAACATGACCGCACTGCAGGCAGACGATATGGTCGTGATGGCCGCTTTCATTAAGTTCAAATACAGCTTTGCCACTTTCGAAGTGGTGGCGAACCAATAGTCCTGCCTGTTCAAATTGCGTGAGTACCCGGTAAACAGTAGCCAGACCTACATCTTCATCAGAAGTGATCAGTATTTTATAAACGTCTTCAGCAGACAAATGACGCTCTTTGCTGTTTTCAAACAGTTCTAAAATTTTAAGCCTGGGCAAGGTGGCTTTCAGTCCTGCGTTTTTCAAGTCTTTTTGTTCATGCATACTTTTAGTTGCTCTTGGATTTACAATCTTGTTGATTTTGATAATCTTCGGTGTTTTGGGTTGACGGTCTACGTGTTATATTAACGCTAATTCAAATTAAAGTCATAATATGCGTTATATATTCA
The DNA here is from genome assembly GCA_023259635.1 of Methylotenera sp. GTDB lineage: Bacteria > Pseudomonadota > Gammaproteobacteria > Burkholderiales > Methylophilaceae > Methylotenera. The sequence continues at coordinate 2,733 of JALRGX010000076.1, forward strand.
TCTTGCTGGCATTATTGTGTGTGTCATGTGGCACAGCATTACCTACCATAAAACCATACAAACTTGATATACAGCAGGGCAATGTGGTGACTTCCAAAATGCTGCTGCAGCTGCGTCCGGGTATGACGAAATCGCAGGTGCGTTTTATTATGGGAACGCCGCTGATTCAAGACAGCTTCCACAGTAATCGTTGGGATTACGTTTATCAGATGCGTCAAGGGGGCAAGCTCATAGAGCAGCGCCGTGTGATTCTGGATTTTGAAAATGAATTGTTAAAATCAGTGCGTGGCGATGTAATTCCGTCCGGCGATGAGCAGTCTAAAGCTAAAGAAGCACAAGCTCCCACAGGAACACGTGTAGTTACGCCGATTAAGAAACCGGAAGAAAAAGGTTTATTAGACAAACTTAAATTCTGGGAAAAGGATGAGGCTGAGCTGGCAAAAGAAGCCGCGGAAAAAGAAGCAGCAGCTAAAGCCAAGCAAGAAGCTGAAGAGGCTGCAAAAAATGCCGCTGCCAAACAGGTTAAAGATGCTCCTGTGCCAGAGGAGCTGAAGTCTATATTGGCTGTGCCAGTCGAAGTGCCAGCAGTAGCTGATAGGCCGGCTCTGGTTGAGCCCTCTGCTGTTATGGAAACACAATCGATCGAGGAGGTTAAACAGCGTGAAGCCGGACCTGCTGTAGTTGCACCGACTCAACCTGTGGCAAGTGAACCTGCTCCAGTGCAAGCACCTGCGCAGCCGGAACATTATGCGCCATCGTCGGGGATGCAGTTCGATAGGGAATTGCAGTCAGGTGCCGGAGCGGCTGGTTCTGCGCCGGAACCCGCTGCTGCAAAGCCGCGAGCAGGAAATAACGTACCGCCGACACCTAAAGATCTGCCAGAAGAGGATGATCCCAGTTACTTTGATCGCATACTTGAGAAGATAGGTTTTTAATGTAGTTGCCTAGGTTACAGGTCTGTGGCGGTGCAGCGCTGATTAGGTATTGATTTAAATTTACAAGTAAAGAAAGTTACAGGTTTCATAACAATGGTAAGTCCGTTAAAAGTCGTTATTGCTGGTTGCTCGGGTCGTATGGGGCATGCTTTATTGGAAACAGTGTTTGCAGATACTGATCTGGTTTTGCATGGGGCATTAGACCGGCCGGGAAACCCTAATCTGGGGCGTGATGCGGGTGAGCAGTTAGGCAAGGCAAGCGGTGTTGTAGTAACGTCTGATATTGATTCGGCATTGAAGGATGCTGATGTGTTGGTTGATTTTACACGCCCGGAAGCGAGCATGCAGTACCTGGAAGCATGTCAGAAAGCCGGTGTGGGTGTCGTAATCGGTACTACAGGTTTTGCGGCCGAACAGAAAACGGCAATTGAGGCGGCCGCTAAAAACATTCCAATCGTGTTTGCACCCAATATGAGTGTTGGCGTTACTTTGTTAATTAACCTGGTAGAACAGGCCGCAAAAGTACTTAAGGATGGTTACGATATAGAGGTGGTTGAGATGCACCATCGCCATAAAGTGGATGCGCCTTCTGGTACTGCATTGCGCCTGGGTGAAGCTGCGGCACATGGTATCGGCCAGGATTTGAAAGATTGCGCTATTTACGCCCGGGAAGGTGTGACTGGTGAGCGTGAGGCCGGTAAGATTGGTTTCGCTACATTGCGCGGTGGCGATGTTGTTGGGGATCATACCGTGATGTTTGCTGGCACTGGCGAGCGTGTGGAAATTACGCATAAAGCCAGTAGCCGTGCCACATTTGCGGTAGGTGCGCTCCGTGCTGCTAAATTTTTAAGCGATAAAAGCTCTGGTTTGTTTGATATGCAGGATGTACTGGGACTTAAAAAGGCCTAGCATCGTAAAAATTATGTTGGCGAATCATTCTTCTGGATGACAAAAAGTATGAGTGATCGCCAATATCTATCTTTTTTGCTTTTTGTTCTTAGTGTGGTTTTTGCATGGTCTGCAATACGTCCACATGATTACTTTACCTGGTACCTCGAAGTCTTTCCTGTCTTGATAGCATTGCCTTTGTTGGTAATTACTTACCGTAAATTCCCGCTGACAAATCTTCTATATGGCTTGATTGTGGTGCATATGATTATTTTAATGGTGGGTGGCCATTATACTTATGCTGAAATGCCATTGTTCAGTTGGTTGCGAGATTATTATGGTTGGGATAGAAATTATTACGATCGATTAGGCCATGTGGCGCAAGGGTTTGTGCCGGCAATGGTTGCTCGGGAGATTTTGTTGCGAACTTCACCGCTGAAGCCCGGTAAGTGGCTATTTTTTATTGTAGTGTGCATATGTTTGGCGATAAGTGCTTTTTATGAGTTTGTCGAATGGTGGGTGGCGCTGGCCTCTGGCAGTGACGCTGTGGCTTTTTTGGCAACTCAAGGCGATATTTGGGATACGCATTGGGACATGTTTTTGGCATTTTTAGGGGCGATTGTTGCGCAATTGATGCTTGCAAAAATGCATCTGCGACAGATGGAGCGAATGCATGTTTACATTGATTAGAAAGTTTTTTTTAGCTATAATTCGGTAATTCTGAAACGGGAAGAGTAAACCTACTCCTCCCGTTTTGCATATCTGCCATCTGTTCATGATGGACGCAAAAGACTAGATTATTATTTAATGAAGTAAAACAAGGAGTTACTGTGTCACAAAACCTGCCCGCCATACTAGTACTTGCAGATGGAACCGTGTTTCGTGGCATGTCAATTGGAGCGTCAGGCCACACTGTGGCCGAGGTCGTATTCAACACTTCAATGACTGGCTACCAAGAGATCCTCACTGATCCGTCTTATACCAAGCAAATTGTTACATTGACTTATCCACACATCGGCAATTACGGTGTGAACGCTGAAGATGTGGAGTCTGGCAAGGTCTACGCGAGTGGTTTAATTATTCGCGACTTGCCGCTCACCCATAGCAATTTTAGAAGCACGCAATCTTTACCTGAGTATTTGGCAGCTAATAATGTGGTGGCGATTTCTGATATCGATACGCGCAAACTTACACGTATCTTGCGCGAGAAAGGCGCACAGGCCGGCGCAATTGTAGCGGGTGAGGCTGATGAAGCTAAAGCGCTGGCTTTGGCAAATAGCTTGATTGCAGATTTCCCTGGTATGGCCGGTATGGACTTGGCCAAGGTGGTAACCTGCGAAAAACCATACCTGTTCACCGAAGGTGAATGGGCGCTAGGTCAAGGGTTCACCAAGGCACCAGATGAAAAATTCCATGTGGTGGCTTTCGATTACGGTGTTAAACGTAACATCCTGCGTATGCTGGTATCACGCGGCTGCAAGGTAACTGTACTGCCAGCGCAGGCAACGGCAGAAGAAGCTCTGGCGCTTAATCCTGATGGCGTGTTTCTGTCTAATGGCCCTGGCGATCCTGAGCCATGTGATTACGCGATTGAAGCGATTAAAACTATTGTTGATAAGGGCGTCCCGACTTTCGGTATCTGTCTGGGGCACCAGCTATTGGCTTTGGCGAGTGGCGCAAAAACTATAAAAATGAAGTTCGGCCATCATGGCGCAAATCACCCGGTGCAGGATTTGGAAACCAAGCGCGTATTTATCACCAGCCAGAACCATGGTTTTGCGGCAGATGCAGCAAGTTTGCCGGCCAACATTAAAGTGACGCATGTTTCGTTATTTGATGGCAGCCTGCAGGGTATTGCGCGTACTGATAAACCTGCATTCAGTTTCCAGGGCCACCCGGAGGCAAGCCCGGGACCTACTGAAATGAGTTATTTGTTTGACCGTTTCATCAGCATGATGCAGACCAAACAATATTAGCCGCAGATGACGCGGATAAACGCAGATGTTTGTTCGTATGAATGTGGTGATGTTAAGGGAATTAAGCAAAAAAATTAAGGAAATTAAGCAAAAAATGATACGAAGTTGGGTGCTTTATCTGCGTTCATCAGCGTTCATCTGCGGCTAAATAACTATGGCAAAACGTACAGACATTAAAAGTATTCTAATTATTGGCGCCGGCCCTATCGTGATTGGGCAGGCATGTGAGTTTGACTACTCTGGCGCGCAAGCATGTAAGGCGTTGCGTGAAGAAGGCTACCGTGTAATTCTGGTGAACTCTAACCCTGCTACGATCATGACTGATCCGGAAATGGCCGATGCAACCTATATTGAGCCGGTAACCTGGCAGGTTGTTGAAAAAATCATCGAGAAAGAGCGTCCGGATGCACTGTTGCCAACGATGGGTGGCCAGACTGCATTGAACTGTGCATTGGATCTGGATAAGCATGGCGTACTTGAGAAATATAATGTTGAATTGATTGGCGCATCAAAAGAGGCAATCGACAAGGCAGAAGACCGCCAGAAATTTAAAGATGCAATGACCAAGATTGGTCTTGGTTCCGCACGTTCAGCAGTGGCACACAGCATGGAAGAGGCGCTGCAGGTGCAGGCCAGTATCGGTTATCCGGTAATCATTCGCCCGTCATTCACCATGGGTGGCAGTGGTGGTGGTATTGCCTATAACCGTGAAGAGTTTGTGACGATCTGTGAGCGTGGTCTTGATGCTTCACCTACCAATGAATTGTTGATTGAAGAATCATTGCTCGGCTGGAAAGAGTACGAGATGGAAGTGGTGCGTGACTCCGCTGACAACTGCATCATCATATGCTCGATCGAGAACCTTGATCCTATGGGTGTGCATACCGGTGACTCAATTACGGTTGCGCCTGCACAGACATTGACTGATAAAGAATACCAGATTATGCGTAATGCCAGCTTGGCTGTTTTGCGCGAGATTGGCGTAGACACTGGTGGTTCTAATGTGCAGTTTGCAATTAATCCTGATGATGGCCGCATGATCGTGATTGAGATGAACCCGCGTGTTTCCCGTTCATCAGCATTGGCATCAAAAGCTACCGGTTTCCCTATTGCAAAAGTGGCTGCCAAGTTGGCGGTAGGCTTTACACTGGACGAATTGCGCAATGAAATTACAGGTGGTGCTACACCAGCTTCATTCGAGCCAAGTATTGACTACGTTGTTACCAAAATACCAAGATTTGCCTTTGAGAAATTCCCGCAGGCGGATAGCCGTTTGACGACACAGATGAAATCAGTAGGCGAAGTAATGGCAATCGGCCGTACCTTCCAGGAATCTTTCCAAAAAGCGTTGCGCGGTTTGGAAGTCGGTGTGGATGGTCTGGATGAGAAAACCACAGACCTTGATACGATCACAAAAGAAATCGGCGTTCCCGGACCTGAGCGTATATGGTATGTGGGCGATGCATTCCGTATGGGGCTGAGCGTTGATGAAGTGTTCAATATATCAAAAATTGATACATGGTTCCTGGTGCAGTTAAAAGACATTATTGACCGTGAAGAAGCGTTAAAGGGCAAGCATATTGCCGACCTGGATAAAGCGGTCTTGCTGCAGCTGAAGCGCCGTGGTTTCTCTGACAGACGTCTGGCGAAATTGTTGGATACAGATCAACATGCAGTGCGCGCCTATCGTCAGGCATTGAATGTGCGTCCTGTGTACAAGCGCGTAGATACCTGTGCAGCCGAGTTCTCAACTAACACAGCGTACATGTATTCAACATATGAAGAAGAATGTGAAGCGCAGTCAACTGACAAGAAAAAAATCATGGTGTTGGGTGGTGGTCCGAACCGTATCGGCCAAGGTATCGAATTTGATTATTGCTGTGTACATGCAGCCTTTGCAATGCGCGAAGATGGCTATGAAACCATTATGGTTAACTGTAATCCTGAAACGGTTTCTACGGATTACGACACCTCAGACCGCCTCTATTTTGAGCCGGTAACATTGGAGGATGTGCTTGAAATTGTAGCGATTGAAAAACCGGTTGGCGTGATTGTGCAATATGGCGGTCAAACGCCATTGAAATTGGCGCGTGACCTGGAAAAAGCCGGTGTGCCTATCATTGGCACTACGCCGGATGCTATTGATATGGCTGAAGACCGTGAGCGCTTCCAGAAAATGCTGCATGATTTAGGTCTGAAGCAACCGCCTAACCGTACTGCACGCACTGAAGATGAAGCGTTGCGTCTGGCAGGCGAAATTGGCTATCCATTGGTGGTGCGGCCTTCATACGTTCTGGGTGGCCGTGCGATGGAAATCGTGCAGGAACAAAGCCAGCTTGAGCGTTACATGCGCGAAGCGGTTAAAGTTTCAAATGAATCACCGGTATTGCTGGATCGTTTCCTGAACGATGCGCTGGAAGTTGATGTGGATGCGCTGTCTGACGGTAATGAAGTGATTATCGGCGGCATCATGGAACACGTGGAACAGGCTGGCGTGCATTCAGGCGACTCTGCCTGTTCATTGCCTCCATACAGTTTGTCGACGAAATTGCAGGATGAGCTGCGCGTGCAGACAAGACAAATGGCGAAAGCCTTGGGTGTGGTAGGCTTAATGAATGTACAGTTCGCGATTCAGGGCGAAACTGTTTATGTGCTGGAAGTTAACCCACGTGCCTCACGTACTGTACCGTTTGTTTCCAAGGCTTGTGGCTTGCAGTTGGCTAAAGTTGCTGCGCGTTGTATGGTTGGTCAGACACTTGCATCACAGAAAGTCACGCATGAGGTGATCCCGCCATTCTATTCAGTGAAAGAAGCGGTATTCCCGTTCATCAAGTTCCCTGGTGTAGATACCATCCTTGGGCCTGAGATGAAATCAACCGGTGAGGTTATGGGAGTGGGCAGAACATTTGCAGAAGCATTCCTGAAATCACAGTTGGGCGCATCAACTACGTTGCCGGAAGGCGGCCGCGCATTTATCAGTGTGCGTAAAGAAGATTACCTGAAAGTTGTAGAGATTGCGCAGCAGTTGGATAGACTTGGTTTCGAATTGGTCGCGACTAAAGGTACAGCAGCAGCTTTAGCTGCCAGTGGACTGCAAGTGCAGGCAGTGAATAAAGTGGCTGAAGGCCGTCCGCATATTGTAGATATGATCAAAAACGGTGATATCAGCTTTATTGTGAACGTGACAGAAGATAAGCGTGCTGTAGCTGATTCTTATGAGATCCGCCGCAGTGCGCTGCAAAATAAAGTGACATACTATACAACCCTGGCAGGTGCTAAAGCCGCATGTATCGGTATGGCACACATGCAGGAGATTGAAGTTGAGTCATTACAGAACTTGCATAAACAACTTAGCTAAAATAAACTTAGCCTAATTCGCAAAAACTTATTTTTATATTTATAACCACGCTCATGTGAGTGTGGTTTATTTTTTATACGAGGTAGTAGTATGGCATTGAGTCAGTTTCCAGTTACAGTCCGTGGCGCAGAATTACTTAAAGAAGAATTGCAACGTTTGCGTGGCGTAGACAGGCCAAATATCATTCAGGCAATTGCTGAAGCGCGTGCGCAGGGTGACTTGTCTGAAAATGCGGAATACGAATCAGCCAAAGAGCGTCAAAGTTTCATTGAGGGCCGTATTGCCGAGCTTGAGGCCAAGCTGTCAAATTTGCAGATTATAGACCCGACAACATTAAATGCCGAAGGCCGTGTGGTTTTTGGCGCTACTGTAAATATTGAGGACCTGGATTCCGGTGATAACAAAACTTACCAGATCGTGGGTGAGGATGAAGCTGATATCAAAAACGGTAAAATTTCAGTAAGCTCGCCAATCGCACGCGGCCTGATCGGTAAATCAGCCGGTGATGTCGCAGAGGTGTCTGCACCTGGCGGTGTTAAAGAGTACGAAATCCTGGACGTTTTGTATATCTAATTAATATATTTAGGCAGGGCTATTAAATATGGCATATAGGCTATCATTAATCATTATTACTTTATGGGCTGGCGCCTTGTGGATGAGCGGCATCAGTGCCTATGTATTGTTTGATAGCCTGCAGGATAAACAGATGGCTGGCATGCTGGCTGGCAAACTGTTTGGCGTGGTAAGTTATATTGGTATGATTAGTGCATTCTATCTGCTTATTCATCGCCTGCTGCAATATGGCGCGGCTGCGTTAAAACAGGCATTTTTCTGGGTGGTATTTGCCATGCTGCTTTTGGTGCTGGCAGGCCACTTTGGCATTCAACCAGTGCTGGAAGGTCTTAAAGCACAGGCCTTACCGGCAGATGTGATGCAGAGTGTGTTTGCGGATCGTTTCAGGAACTGGCATGGTGTCGCCAGCATGGCATATTTATTTGAATGCCTGCTGGCGTTGGTGATGGTGCTTAAAGCGCGATAATTTCCACATTAAATAGCTTTGTGAAAGTTATTACATTTTTGGGATAATGATTTTCGCACTTTCCTTTACTGTACTGCTCGGGCGATAAAACACCAACTGTTTGCCGATATGATGTATGGCAATAGCGTTGGTTTGATTGCAGATTTCATCAAATATCGATTTGCGTGCATTGCGATCATCGCCAGCCACCTGCACTTTGATCAGTTCATGTGCGTTTAGGTTGAGCTCGATTTCTTTAATTACATTTTCAGTGAGTCCGTTATTGCCAATCATGACAACAGGATTCAAACTATGAGCCAGGCCGCGTAAATGTGCGATTTGTTTGGTGCTTAATTTCATTATTTTCTAACCGTATTTGATAGACGTTCATTTTAACATGATATTAGTCAGCGCCTAAGCTGACGCAAAGTAAACATAATTATGAAACCATCTCGAACCAGTAAAGCCTGGATGCAGGAGCATCTCAATGATCCTTATGTGAAACTTGCGCAAAAGGAAGGCTACCGTGCGCGTGCTGCTTATAAGCTGATGGAGATTGATGATAAGGATAAACTCATCAAACCCGGCATGACTGTGGTTGATTTGGGCTCTGCCCCCGGCAGCTGGTCACAGGTTGCCGTACAGCGCCTAAAAGGGCAAGGTAAGGTTATTGCGCTTGATATTCTGGATATGCAGCCGATTGCCGGGGTGACTTTCATACAAGGCGATTTCCGTGAAGAGTCAGTATTAAGGGAGCTTGAAGAAAAAATAAATAAAACGCAGGTTGACCTTGTAATTGCCGATATGGCCCCCAATATAAGTGGTGTTAAGGATGTTGATCAGGCTGGTGCTGCGTATTTAACCGAGTTGGCACTGGAATTTAGTAAGGATTGGTTGAAACCTGACGGTAATTTTCTGGTCAAGGTATTTATCGGTGTTGGATTTGAAGAAATCCTGAAAAACATGCGCCAGATGTTTGATAAAGTCGTTACACGCAAGCCAAAAGCTTCGCGTGATAGAAGCAGTGAAGTTTATTTATTGGGTTTAGGGCGCAAATCTTAAATTTTGGTATAAGCTACTAATAAATCACAAGTATTGTAGTCGATAGAAGGAACGGGATTTTGAACAACGTGTTTAAGAGTGTTGCCATCTGGGTGGCGATTGCTATGGTGCTAATGGCCATTTTTAATTTGTCTGGCGTTAAAAATAACGCAGATAATCAGGTCGTCTACTCTCAATTTATTCAGGATGTAAAAGACGGCAGAGTCTCCAAGGTGCAGATGGATGGCCGCGTGCTGCGTGTTACTACCCAGGACGGCAAAAAATTCAACACCTATGCGCCTACAGACCCTTGGCTGGTTTCCGATCTGCTTAAATATAACGTAACAATCGAGTCCAAGCCGGAAGAAGAGCAATCTTTACTCATGAGCATGTTTGTTTCATGGTTCCCGATGATTCTACTGATTGGGGTATGGATATTTTTCATGCGCCAGATGCAGGGTGGTGGCAAAGGTGGCGGACCATTCTCGTTTGGCAAAAGCAAGGCACGTCAGCTGGATGAAGCCAATAACCCGACCACATTCGCAGATGTAGCCGGTTGTGATGAAGCTAAAGAAGAAGTCTTTGAACTGGTTGAGTTTCTGCGTGACCCATCTAAATTCCAAAAATTGGGTGGCCGCATTCCACGAGGCGTATTGATGGTTGGCCCTCCTGGTACAGGTAAAACATTATTGGCGCGTGCAATTGCCGGTGAAGCCAAGGTGCCTTTTTTCACGATTTCAGGTTCTGATTTCGTAGAAATGTTTGT
>JALRGX010000049.1 GCA_023259635.1 Methylotenera sp.
AAGGCAGAAGCTGAGGAGCAGGCACGCATAGAAGCAGAGCATAAAGCACAGGAAGGAGCTGCTGAACAAGCCAGACTTGAAGCAGAACGCATTGCCCGTGAAGAAGCAGATAAGCTGGAAAAAATTGAGGCTGAACGCAAAGCACAAGAGGCATTAGCTGAAAAGGCGAGACAGGAGGCCGAAGAACAAGCTCGCCTGGAAGCGGAACGCATTGAACGCGAACAGGCTGAAGCCGCTGCCAGAGCCAAGGCAGAAGAAGATGCACGCCTGCAGGAGGAGGCGGAGCGCAGGGTCAAAACAGAAGCTGAGGAGCAGGCGCGCATAGAAGCAGAGCGTAAAGCACAGGAAGGAGCTGCTGAACAAGCCAGACTTGAAGCAGAACGCATTGCCCGTGAAGAAGAAAAAGCACGACATGCAGCAGAAAAAAAGGCCATGGCCGAAGCCGAAAAAGCGGCTCGCAAGGAATCTAAGCGTCTCGCCAAGAAAGAAAAAGCCGCGAAGGCAAAACTTAATGCTGAGGTAAAAGCACGCACCAAGGAAATTCTTGGCAGCCTCATCCTTAATAATTGGAATCCTAAACTGATTAAGCCGTTGTTAATTGCCACTTCGGCGGCGGCAGTGCTCATCTTGGTGTTAATTCATTTTGTTAATTTGAGCATGCTTATTAAACCGGTCGAGGAGTTGGCGACAAACAGCATTGGTGAACCTGTTAAAGTCCAGGAAGTGCATGCCTCACTATTCCCTGTACCACATTTGATACTTAACAATATAGTTATTGGTAAAGATGCGGATATCAAGATTAGCACTGCAAGTATGCGGCCAGATATTTCAACGCTATTCGGGGAAACAAAAGTTCTGAAATCGCTTGAAGTCACTGACCTTACACTGCGCCCTACTGATCTTGGCCGTCAGGCACAATGGATTAATACTACGGCTAAATCTGATAAGTTGAAGATCGAACACATTGCATTAAAACACATCACCTTCAATATTCCTGGCCTTGAACTAGAGCCATTTGATGGCAAACTCACCCGCACCCCATCCGGTGAACTCAGTAATGTGGAACTGGTTAATGCCGGCAGTAATATCACGTTGCTTTTAACTCCACAAAACGGCAGTTGCGCCGTTACGTTTACCGCCAGCGCCTGGCAGCCACCGCTATTTAAACACCTGGAATTAGACGAAGTCACCGCCACAGGTATTGTTAGCCAGAACCAAGCCGATTTCAGCCAGATAGAGGCCAAGGCTTATGGTGGAATCATCAGAGCCCAGGGGGTTGTAAACTGGGTAGAGCACGTGAATGCATCAGGAAATTTCGTGCTGTCAAAAATAACATTGCCACGCCTACTCTCAGCTTACGGCAGCAATGCCTCCATAGATGGCAAACTCAATGCAAGCGCTGCTTTTGCTAGCAAAGTAGATCAAGTATCGGCATTGGTAGAAGACGCTGAAGTAAATAGCAGTTTCGAGGTGCTGAACGGCAAGATTAATGGCGTTGCCTTATCACAGGCAGTCATGGCTGGACCTGCCAGTAAGCCTGCACCAGAAGCCAACTTTACGAGATTCGACACGTTGACCGGCAATTTACTATTCAGGAATGGGCAATATAAATATAAACAATTCGAATTAAAGACTGAGCAATTCCATGCTTATGGCAGTCTTGATATTGAATCAAACCAGATTATTTCTGGAAAGGTTAGTGCAGCACTGACATCAAAATCACTACGCCGACAGGCCAGCTTCAATCTAAGTGGCAAAGTGCCAGATGTAAAATTGCAATAATAACTCGTCCTAGCCAGCTAACGTAACAAGACTTAATCGTGCTCCTGCGTTTCTACTAACAGCCTTTCAAAGTCGTCAGGCGGCACGGCCTTACTAAATAAGTACCCTTGATAGTTGAGACAACCGTTTATCGCTAAAATATTACGCTGCTCTTGGGTTTCCACGCCTTCTGCAATAACTGACAAGCCCAAACTCTGTCCAAGTGTCACTACTGTGCGAACAATGGCGGCATCGCTGGGATCGCTAACTAAATCCCGGACAAAAGACTGGTCAATCTTCAGCTGACACAAAGGCAGGCGCTTGAGATATGAGAGCGAAGAAAACCCGGTACCAAAATCATCCAGTGAAAAAGTAACACCTTTAGCTCTCAATGTATTCATTTTATTGATAGTATCTTCAACATTCTGTACCAGCATGCTTTCTGTTAATTCCAGCTTAAGTCTACTTGGATCAGCCTTAGTCTGGCTCAGGACATCTAATACCTGATCCACAAAATTATCTTGCTTAAACTGATGGGCACTGACATTAACAGAAATTGTCAAATGACGGGTATTTTGGCTGCTTTCCCATGCTTTCAATTGCGTACAAGCCGTTACCAAAGCCCAGCGACCGATAAACAGGATCAATCCAGACTCTTCTGCCAGCGGGATAAAGATGCTTGGTGATATTTCACCTTTTTCCGGATGGCTCCAGCGGATAAGAGCCTCAGCACCAAAGATATTTCCGTTATAATCTATTTGTGGCTGGTAATAAAGCTTGAGTTCATCAGGTATCGCTTTGCGCAGAAAAGCCTGCATCAGCACACGCTCTTCTAACTCAGCCTGCATATGCTCATCAAAAAAATGAATCTTGTCGCGTCCGGCCTCCTTGGCTTGAAACAGTGCTGAGTCTGCGTTTTTGAGTAGCTCTTCTACTGCAACATCATGGTTGCGGAATAAATTAATTCCTATACAGGCCGTACAGTTATATTCATAGCCATTTAAATAAAACGGCTGCCGGATTGCGCTACTGATCCTTTCAGCAATTGTATTGGCTTCTTTGACAGCCGTTTCCATTTCCTTGCTTAAGTAATCGAGAGACACAACAAAATTATCTGCCCCCAAACGGGCAACCATGTCATACAGGTGCACACAAGCTCTAATGCGTTTAGCTACCTCGATTAGCAGCAAATCACCAACATTGTGCCCCCTTGTGTCATTAAGGAGCATGAAATCATCAAGATTAATAAACAGGAGTGCACCTGGAATCTCCCTGCGGGTGCTGGATGACATCATATCCTTCAGGCGTACCATCAACAATTGGCGGTTTGGAATCCCTGTCAGGCTATCATAGTAGGAAAGATTGTGAATAGTCTCTTCAGCTTCTTTGCGTTGAGTGACATCTGCAAAAGTGGCGACATAGTTAGTCACCTTTCCGGTAATATCACAAATAGCGCTAATGTTAAGCCACTCAGGGTAACCCTGACCGTTCTTGCGCCGGTTCCATATCTCGCCCTGCCAGAAATGATCACGATTCAGGCTCTCCCACATGGCTTGGTAAAACGCCGCATCCTGACGCCCGGACTTGAGCAGTTGCGGTGTCTTGCCAACAGCCTCATCTAAGCTAAAACCAGTTATTTTCGTAAATGCCTGATTCACTTTTAGTATCACCTGATGCTCATCCGTCACCATCACGGCATCCTGGGACTCAAAGGCTGTAGCTGCGATACGCAGTTCGCGCTCCACGCGTTTGCGCTCGGTGATATCTCGAACGAAAGCAACGAGATAAGTTTTATCTTCAAGACTAAATGCATCGAGTGACACTTCTGCATCAAACAGGCTGCCATCAGCACGTTTATGCGCCCATTCGAACGTTTGTGATTGTTCGCTTATGGCATTATTAATTTTTTCCAGCGCGGATAATTTCGAATCCTTTCCATCAGGCTGTGTAGGAGGTGAAAATATATATGGTTGCGAGTTGATAATTTGTTCCCGCTCACAACGGAACATGGTGAGTGCCGATTTATTGCAATCGATAAAACGATCGCCGGACATAATAAAAATGGCGTCTTTAGCAGTTTCAAAGAGTGACCTATAACGTTTTTCACTCTTATTAAGATTTAACTCGGCCATTCTACGTTCGGTAATATCGCGCACAAACGCACAAAGATAATCCTTGCCATTCAGTTGAACATGGTTAGCAACAGCCTCTACCGGATACAGGCTGCCATCCTTTTTGCGGAAGTCGGATTCGAATTGCATTGAACCTTGTTGTCTCAGCATAAAAAATTGCTGTAACCGCACCTCGGATCTGAAGTGAACGTCTATATCGGAAAGGCTCAGATGGAGCAATTCTTCCCGTGTATATCCAAGTGATGTACAAGCTGATTTATTGGCATCAACAATACGGGAATCCGGTGTCATCCACAGCAGGGCATCACTTGCAGATTCAACACTGAAGCGCGTTAAATACAATGCCGCATTCTGTTTCTGTATAGACATTTCATAGTTATTAAAAATAAACACCATTGCCACCAGATAAAGGCTGGCTGTAAGCACATCAATCAGGGAATAACCAGCATATCCAAATGGAAGAAAATACCCTGCCAGCATTAATACCAGAAAAATACCTGCCCACTGCAAGCCGGCTTTACGGCCCTTGAGGAAAAATGCTGATGCTACCAGTAGGAAAAACAGCGATACGCGTATCGTGTTGTAAGTTGCAAACAGGTAGATGGCATAAAAAAGAATGAAACTTGCAACCAGTGCAATACTGCTTACAAGATCAACTTTTTCCTTATGCCGATTAAGATAGGAGATAAGACCAAAAGTAATTGCTGAATATAGAAAATCTACCAGGCCAAGTAGCAGGTTGTCCTGGATGCGATAGAACCCCATACCCAAAGCCACAATCCCTGCAAATAAGAAAACACTGTTGAGGAAGGCAATTTTATACCCTACGCCGCCTTCATCTGCGCCAAGTACAATAGGTTCGGACTGCAGTAATTGTTTTAATTCCATTTTCACATTTCCATGCTGACAGAATGAATATACCCATCACAGACAGCAGGTTTAGAACCAACTTGCCCGGCGACCTAAATTACCCAGATAGCATAAAAGGAGAAATACATAACTAAATGCAACTCCTCAGGATTACACTTATTACTTGGAACCATAAATCTATAAAAATTCCCATATTTATATTACTACCGTATGCTACTTTATGTCTAGCATACTTAATATACCCTGTTGATTTTTATTGAAAATCCTCAAAACATGCATGTCGGAAATACAATTATTGCCACATCTCTTGATATAGACATTACTCTAACAGAACCCCTATATCACTGCTGATTATTGGTTGTAACTGACATCTATTCCGGCATAGTTGCTTTGCCATGATTACACGGAATATATTTTGTAAATTGCTTAAAACGGGGCTATTCTATAAAATCTTGTTTTATAGAATATCTACCATTTAGCAGTACGCTAAATTAGCTATGCAACGTTTTCTTTTCTCTATTATTTCAAGGATTCCTCATGTCAAAAATCATTTTTAAAGCAGGTGAAGCTACTGTATTTACCGAAGGTAAAGACGTAACTGCTGCGATGCCAGAAATTTTAATCGGCAGTGTAGATGGCCCGGTAGGTCAGGCATTCGCCAACATGATGGCGCAAAGCAAAGGCCATACTGCGATGTTTGCGGTACGTGACATCAATCAATTGGTGCGTCCAGCTTGCATGATGGTGCCAAAAGTGACCCTGAAAGGCAGTACCGATGTAGGTTTGTTCGGTGGTGTGGTGCAGGCAGCCACCGCTGATGCGATTCTGGATTGCGTCATCGAAGGCATCATTCCTAAAGATTCAGTAAATGATCTGTGCATCATCAGCCTGGTTTGGATTGATCCAGGTTGTATCGCATTGGAAAAAGAAGGCACATTAGACAAAGCTGATATGTACAAAAACAACTATGATGCTACTAAACTGGCAATCAAACGTGCATTGAACGACGAGCCATCAATTGATGAATTGATTGCAAATCGTCACAAAATCAAACACTGCATGTGGGAAGATTCCTGGGATCAGAAATAAAAACAATTCAGTGGGATGCTCTGCATTCCATAAAATGAATTTACGGATTTAATCCTAGTCCCAATTAGTAATAAAAAAGCGGCTTTAAGCCGCTTTTTTATTACCTGGAAATTTCTATTCTTTGCGTATGGAATTACGGACATCACGCGCAAGACGGAATACCGACCAGCCGGTTTGTAACAACGCAGTAAAACGCGCTATGTTTATCCTGCGGATCAATACCCCGGTTAATACACTAACGCTGGCCATGAGCACCGGGTATTTCCTGAAATAGCGTACCACCTCTACCCCATGATCGACCACGACTAATGGTTGCCGTAATTGTTCCATATTCTGTGTAAGCACCATACGCTGGGAAGCGATTTTGCCTATCAGTCTTTGCCGTCGTACAGCGATTGCAGTTAGTTTTTCATTCATTACTGGATTCTGCCAACTTAGCGATTAGTGTCAATTTCCTGGCTGTCTTTGACCAGTTCGGCAAGACTGGCTTCAAATATTCTTGGCATGGACTTCAGTCTGGTGATAACAGCTACACCCAGTACCATGCCAACTATCAAAAACAGTCCGGTAAGCGAACCAAGCACTAATAAACGGTGTGTATCCCAGAATACGACAACCACCAGAATTGTAAGCAGCACTGCGCCAAAACAAAGACTGAACAGCGAAACAAAGATCATTGCCAGCAATGATATGAAACGTTCACGACCTTCTTCCAGATCTGTACTAAGCAGCTCAAGGCGCGTATGAATAATCGCAACGAGCGTAACTGTCAGGTTCTTTAAAGAAGTCAGCAAACCTTCCGCTGGCTGGTTAGGTATCTCTGCCATTGTAATTTAGCGCCTGCCGATAAGCAGGCCGATAACAAGGCCAACACCTGCTGCTACACCAACTGCATGCCATGGGTTTTCATGCACATAATCATCAGTTGCCTGCGCAGCGATTTTACCTTTCTCAATGGCAGCATCCTGTGCTTCAACCAGTTTTACTTTTGCTACGGCCAAAGATTCCTCGGCCTTTACACGAAGATTAGAAACAGCTTCACCACCCTGGCCAGCTGTCGCCCTGATCAGCGCTTCAGCATCAGCTATTACCACTTTGAAATCATTGATTAGTTGCTCTTTGGTTACAGCAGTATTTTGTACGTTATTGCTCATTAAAGTGCTCCTTTTTTATTAATCATAGTAATTGCCATATCGACCATTACTTGAGAAGTGTAGTTCCATTCTCACTGCCCCCTATGTTCACTATGCTACGCCTCACAAGTTAATTGAGCAAGGCGATGATTGATTCTGTTGATGCACATCAATTAAGTATTTTTACTGCGTAGCGATTGCAGGATCTTCCTCACCGGCGTTGGAATGGCAGCGCCCATTGCATCTTCAATACTTAACCAGATTGAGCCTGGTTCACAGGTTTTTGAATCCCGCTTTATAACTTCCAGTAGCTGCGGCGTAATGAATAATTTGAAATGTGTAAAAGCATGACTTAATTCAGGCAATGCTTTTTTAGGATGCACAGTCATGCCGAATCGCTGTTGTGCAATCTTGGCATAATCATCATCATTCTGCAGCTCCGGGAAACTCCACAAGCCTCCCCAGATACCGCTGGGAGGACGCTTTTCCAGCATGATGCAATCACCCTGCTGCAGAATCAGCATGGTAGTGTATTTTACTGGTGTGATTTTACGCGGTTTAGGCGTTGGCAGCTGCGCTACACGTTGCTGCTTATAAGCCTGGCAAGTCTCAACTAACGGACAGCTTAAACACTGCGGCTTACTTCTGCTGCAAAGCGTAGCACCCAGATCCATCAAACCTTGGGTATACGCCACCATATCTGTTTCTGGCAATAGCCCTTCCGCCAAGACCCATAGTGCTTTTTCAATCTTTGGCGTGCCGGGCCAGCCTTCGATCGCAAAATATCTGGTCAATACACGTTTTACGTTGCCATCAAGTATCGTCTGTACCTGATTGAATGCAAAAGATGCAATAGCTGCCGCAGTGGAACGACCTATGCCGGATAATGTCTGGATAGTCTCAAAGTCCTGCGGGAACACGCCGCCGTACTCACCCATAATGGTTTGCGCTGCATGGTGCAGGTTACGCGCCCTTGAGTAATAGCCGAGGCCACTCCAATGCTGCAGGACTTCATCCTGCGTTGCATCCGCAAGCGCCGCAACAGTAGGAAACCGCCGCATAAATTTGCTGTAATAACCGATGACGGCTGCCACCTGCGTTTGCTGCAGCATAATCTCCGATACCCAGATTGCATAAGGATCTGTTGTATTCTGCCACGGTAAATCATGACGCCCGTAGTGCTTTTGCCATGCAATCAGGCGGTCTGCAAAATCAGTCATTTGAATCTATAACTATTTAAAACTTGAATAACTTTTTCAATTCCTTCGCCGCTTTTTCCTTGGCTATTTCTTCAGGTGTTTTTGGTGTTTCATCTGGCGGAGGAGCTGCTGGGGCCGCGTCATTTGTTGCGGCATCAGTAGTTGTTGGCGCAGTAGTAGTTTCAGCCGGTTTTTTCTTGCCTAGCAGGCCTTTGAGTGCCTCGGTTTTATCGCCACCAATCAGCTCCTTAACGGCTGTGCCTTTGTCGCCACCTACTTTATCCAGCAGGTTTGACTTAGCCATCGCAGCACCAATGCCGGCAAAATCCATACCGTATTTAGGCGCAGAAAATGTACCTGTGATTTTTACCGGGATGCTCAAACCTGCTAAAGAATCCAGATCAGCTCCACCCTGCCCTTTTAATGATTTAACGATAGTAGGTTTGGCAAGGTAATTGATTGTTTCATTGCCGATATCAATATCACCGCGGCTATCGCCTTTTGCCAGGCGCAGAATAGGCGCTTTCATTTCAAGATCTTCATTGTGCGCAACGCCATTCTTGATATCAAAAGATGCACTAAGTTCGCTAAAGTCCGTTTTCTTGGACTGGTCTGCACCGAGACTGCTTTTATCCTTGAATAAGTTTAGTTTGGATTTCATATCACGCACCGTACCCGCAATATCAATCCCCTTGATTGCACCATCAGCCAGGTTAACGGCAGCCTTGCCGGCTAATGCCTTTTTAAGTGCACTTACTGTGTTGCCGGATGTAGTCACATCGACATTGAGTGTACCTTTGCCATCCAGCATGTCATTGTTAATCGAATCTACCAGCAAAGGACCAATTGCAATATTTTTCATGTCCTGTTTAAAGGTAATACTGGGTGTGCTGCGTGCATCCACCTTAAGCAAACCCGCCATGCTGCCCTGATATAGATTGGCAGCAAATGGAGATACTGTAGCAATGCCATCTGCAGCCTTGAGGCCGATATTTACGTTCTGTGTTTTAACATTCGCAAGCTTAAGCCAGCCAATTTTGGCTTCGCCACTTGCGTTAAGCTTTTTTAATGCGCTCAGGTCAATCGGGGTGTCGCCAGAGCTTTTGGTCGCAGGCTGATCGCTTTTTGTGATGTACTTATCTGCGTCCAGCTTGTCGATATTCAGGTTAAAGCTGAAAATTGGATCCTGAAAACGTGTGATACCGATGTCGGCATTGACCTGGCTGTCATCTACTTTTGCTGCCAGCGGGTTCAGGCTTAATTTCTGGCCATCGCCTTTTAAATCAATACGCACATTTGAAGCTTTGGTTTTACCGTACTTCAGGTTACCGATACGCAATGAACCATCAGCATTCAGGGCTTTCAGCGCACTCAAATCCAGTGGCTTGTCATCAGCCTTGGCCGGGGCTTTGCTTTCGGCAGCACTATCCTTAGCGCTCACATAACGGTCAACATCGACTTGATCAATATCGATATCGAAAATATATAACGGATTGGCAAAATGGCTGATACCGAAGTTACCTTTAATCTTGCTGTCATCCAGTTTCACATTGAGGCCGGATAACGTGAGCTTCTCGCCATCCGCTTTCACATTTACATTAAGGCCAGATAAATGGTATTTGTCATAGATTAAATTGCCGATGTTGATTTTTCCATCCAGCAGGATATTTTTTAATGCTGACAAATCAGCCGGTTTATCGCTGGCAGGCTCTGCTTTCTTAGGCTTGCTGCCACCACTACCCAACAGTTTGTTTAAATCCAGCGTGTCAGCATTGATGTTAAATTTAACATCTGGTTTTTTGAAGCTGGCTACCGCAACATTACCATTTAATTTTGCAGTATCCACATTCAGGTTAAATTTACTGTTCACTTGCTCCTGTTTTGCATCGGCATGCAAACTCAGCGCAAAATCAACTTTTGCTGCACCTTTAGGCAAACTTGGGTCTTTAATATCGACATTGCCCGCTAATTTAGGCAGGTCGAAAATCAGGTTTTCAAGGTTACCCTGAAATGGGGATGAAAATTTTCCACTAATAGAGCGTGCACCCTGTGTACCGGAAATATCGCCGCTGATGCCACTGCTTTGTATTGCTTTAGGTGAACCTTTAAGATCAGCCAGAACCAGGTTGGCTTTTAAAGCGTCACCGCCCTTATCTTGCGCTAATGTTACCGTCACTTTTTTACCGGTCACTTCGTCTTTTTTCGCAATCAGTGCCGGTGCATTTAAATCCAGATTGATTTTTGCACCGCTGAATTGACCTGCTAAAGCAAGTTTTAAACTATCCACCAAAAATTCACGTGTTTCAGGTTTTGCATCAACATCGCCGCTGGCTTTAATCTCAACATCTTTACCGCCAAGTAAATCACCAGCAATGGCAGCATCCAGACCCTTAGCAGAGAAGTGTTTATTTTGCGGGTCAGCCAGGAAATTACCCTTGAGTTTCACGTTGGCTGCGATTGCCGGCTGGTTCGCAGTTACGCTGAAATCGGTGGCTAAATCAATTGCTTCTGCTAACGCAATGTGGCCTGAGCTTAAATTGAATTTCGACAACGCGTATTTAGCGCCGGAGCCTTCATCAGTGTAAGCTACTGCAGAGTTAGTGACTTTAACGCCGTCTACATCAAATTTAATTTCTTCGGACTTTTCTTCATCCTTGTTCAGCAAGTCATCAAAATTGGTGGTGCCGTCTTTGTATTTGACAATGTTGGCTTTTGCGCCATCAATATAAATGGTGTCTACCACCAGCTGTTTTTTCAATAACGGCAACACCGCCAGTGCCACCTGGGCACCCTGCACTGAGGCAAACTCTTTATCGGATTTATGCTCGGAAATAGAAATCTTGCCTAAATTGGCGCCGATCTTCGGCCAAAATGCCAGTTTGATATCCCCTTCAATATTCAGCGTGCGTTCTTTTTTATCTTTCACCAGCTTAACGATGAGGGGTTTATAGTCATTCGGGTTAAAAGTCGCAGTAATGATTGCCACTACTAACAGCAATAAAGCAACGATACCACCCAGACCAAATAAGCCATACTTCAGTAACTTTTTCATAGCGCACTCTATCAATTCAGGATAATTATTTTTAACAGCTTAGATTTTACTGCCTATTGTTACAATAAGGACAAGCACTTACAGGGTACTTCTATAAATTGATATCTATTGGAAATACCAAATGACAATCAACCCTAACGCAATACGGTACCAGGCGAATATTTTGAAATTATGGCTGGCCACAAAGCGCAGCAGGAATTTAATCGCCACCAGCGCAGAAAGAAACGCCGTGACAAAACCTACCGCAAACATGCCCAGGTCGTCTGCGGAAAGCAGTTTCCAGTTCTTAAGCAAATCATATCCGGTTGCAGCAAACATGATAGGTATCGCCAGCAAAAATGAGAACTCCGTAGCAATCTGACGATTTAAACCAAACAGCATGCCGCCCAGGATTGTTGCCCCAGAGCGCGAAACTCCTGGAATAAGCGCAGTCGCTTGGGCAAACCCTATCTGCCAGGCCTGTTTTTGGGTAATTGCATCGATAGAAACAGTTTTACCTTTAAGCGTCATCTTTTCAATCAGCAAAATAGCCACCCCTCCCAGAATCAAGGCAATAGCAACCGTAATCGGTGCAAATAGAAACTCTTTGATTTTGTCGTGAAACATGAGGCCAATGATAGCCGCAGGTAAAAATGCGATAATCAGGTTGAGCAAAAAATTCTGCGCCTTGGTTTGGCGTGTAATATGCGTAACAGTATCAACCAGTTTGCGACGGTATTCCCAGCACACAGCAAGAATCGCGGCGAGTTGAATCACGATATCAAACACCTTGGCTTTGTCGTCATTAAAGCTAAGCAAGTCCCCAACGATAATCAGGTGACCTGTGCTACTGATAGGCAGAAATTCGGTAGCGCCTTCAACCAGGCCTTGTATAAAAGCTTTAAAAAGTAAAATCAGGTCCATATTGTTATGCTTTATTGTTTTTTATAGATACGGCACGAATATCTCTGGATTGCCGCGCTTCGCTCGCAATGACGTCATCGCAAGATCATAGATGGTACATCTTGGAAGATTGTGTCATTAATTAATTGCACCAAATAAATATATTTATTTAAGCATACCTAGCAGCGTTGGCAGCAGGCTACCTGAATCCCGCCCCACTTCGCCATTCGGCGTCATGCGGTCAACAACCTGCGGCAGGTATTCTGCGATTTTAGCGCTGATTTCATCGGCATTGATACCCAGTTTCTTCGCAGCGGTTTGAATGGTCGCACTACCCAACACCTGTACGACATGCTCCGCTGATATTGGCAGGTTAGCACCTTTACCCACCCATGATGCAACTTCATCGGCAAAACCGGCCGCCTTGAATTTCTCAAGCACACCCGGCAAGCCGCCGTTCTGGTTGAATAAATCTACCGCCACCTGTGCAATAGCACCCTTTTCACCGCCCAATTTACCCAGCATGCTGCCAGCGAGGCTATCAAATAATCCCATGATATTCCTATTCAAATCTTAAAAGCGCTCTTCAGGACGTAAATAACGCCATTGACCCACCGGAAGTTTTCCGAGCGTTACGCTGCCGATACGAATACGCTTCAAACCGACCACATGCAAACCAACCAATTCACACATACGGCGAATCTGGCGTTTTTTACCCTCACGCAACACAAAGCGTAACTGGTCTTCATTTTGCCAGCTTACTTTTGCCGGTTTGAGTTTTTCGCCATCCAGGCTTAAACCATAATTCAGTAATTTCAAACCGTTATCAGTTAATTCGCCGGTAACGCGCACCAGGTATTCTTTTTCAACAGTAGAGTCTTCACCAATCAAATGACGTGCCACACGGCCATCCTGAGTGAGCACTAACATCCCGGTCGAGTCAATATCCAGACGGCCGGCCGGCGCCAAACCACGCAACATGCCGCGATGGAACTGTTTGGGATTGTGCTTATGTAATTCAGGATCATCCAGCCACTGGTTTTCAGGATGCACCAATACTACGGCTGGCTCATAGCCATCCTCTGCCTGACCGCTTACATAACCAACAGGTTTGTGCAGAACAATGGTTACATTCTCGGCCTGATGTTCTTGCGCGTAACTGCTGATGATAATTTCGGCATCAGGCTCAATCCGCGTGCCTAATGTTTCAATGATCTCGCCGTTTACTTTTACCCAGCCGTTGCTGATCCATTCATCCGCTTCACGGCGTGAGCAAAGCCCGCGTTCTGCCATCACTTTAGATAGACGCGGCAGTTTATCGCCAGTATCATCTGTTGCAGCCTTATTCGCGAATGCGGTCTTGTTGGAGCGGTTTTTATCAAATTCACTTGCTACAAAACCATCCCGCACCTTGCCTCCGCGGCGCGGCGGATTGCGGTAATTACCCTCGCGATCTGCCCTATCGCGGCTGGTGTTGTCATTGCGGCGCGCATCTAATATAGCGCGTGATGCCGGTGCGCGGCTGTCAGGCTCCTGCTGTTTTGCAGGCGTTGTTGCACGTTCATGCAAGCTACCGTCATGCCGGTGATTACGCTGACGTGCCGGCTCCGCCTTTGCCTCCGGCACACGCTGTTCACGCTTAGGTGCTGCTTCACTGCGTTGCGGTTTTGCAGGCGCAACACTGCGGTCTCGCGGGAGTGAATTATTACGGCGTACTGGTGTTTTCTTTGCCATTACAGTATCGGCGTCACCAGGTTTTTTGGATAATTTTAGAGTAGTCAAAACAGTTTTCCTTGAATGCTGCTATTTTACGCTTTTTTCAACGGTAACGCCCGAAAGCAAATTCAATAATAACCAATCAGTTAAAAACAAAACAGCCAGCGTAATGCTGGCTGTTTTGTTAACTACGGTTACCTCAAAAGATTAAACCTTTTGATAGACTTCACTACCTTTTTTCACGAACTCAATGGCTTTTTCCTGCATGCCTTTAGCAAGTGCTTCTTTTTCATCCACGCCTAACTGGTCTGCGTAATCGCGCACGTCCTGTGTGATTTTCATCGAGCAGAAATGCGGGCCGCACATTGAGCAGAAGTGCGCCTGTTTTGCGCCTTCCTGCGGTAAGGTTTCATCGTGGAATTCCTTGGCTTTTTCTGGGTCAAGGCCAAGATTGAACTGGTCTTCCCATCGGAATTCAAAACGTGCTTTCGACAGAGCGTTGTCACGGATCTGTGCGCCAGGGTGGCCTTTTGCCAAGTCCGCCGCATGTGCTGCAATCTTGTAAGTAATGATACCTACACGCACGTCTTCTTTATCCGGCAAGCCCAAGTGCTCTTTTGGCGTTACGTAGCATAGCATGGCGCAGCCATACCAGCCGATCATTGCAGCGCCGATACCGGAGGTAATATGGTCATAACCGGGAGCGATGTCAGTAGTCAATGGACCTAAGGTATAGAACGGCGCTTCACCGCAATGTTCCAGTTGCAGGTCCATGTTTTCCTTGATCATGTGCATCGGAACATGGCCTGGGCCTTCGATCATGCATTGTACGTCGTGCTTCCATGCGATCTGTGTCAGTTCGCCCAGCGTTTTCAATTCTGCAAATTGCGCTTCATCGTTGGCGTCGTAGATTGACCCTGGACGCAAACCGTCACCCAGGCTGAATGACACGTCATATTGCTTCATGATTTCACAGATGTCTTCAAAGTGCTCATACAGGAATGATTCTTTATGATGTGCCAGGCACCATTTCGCCATGATAGAACCGCCGCGCGACACAATACCGGTCATGCGTTTTGCCGTCATCGGGATATAGGCCAAGCGTACACCCGCGTGGATAGTGAAGTAATCCACCCCTTGTTCTGCCTGCTCGATCAATGTGTCACGGAAGATTTCCCATGTCAGGTCTTCAGCTTTGCCATCCACTTTTTCCAGAGCCTGATAGATAGGTACAGTACCAATTGGCACAGGTGAGTTGCGGATAATCCATTCGCGGGTTTCATGAATGTTCTTACCGGTTGATAAATCCATCACAGTGTCACCGCCCCAGCGTGTACTCCACACCATTTTCTCCACTTCCTCGCTGATAGAAGATCCGAGTGCCGAGTTACCGATGTTCGCGTTAATTTTTACCAGGAAATTACGGCCAATAATCATTGGCTCGATTTCAGGGTGGTTGATATTGGCAGGGATGATGGCGCGACCGCGAGCGACTTCATCGCGCACGAATTCCGGCGTAATCATTTTTGGAATGCTGGCACCGAAATCCTGTCCTGGATGCTGTGTCTGCAACAGTTCGCTCATGTTCTCGCGGCGCTGGTTCTCACGGATCGCGATAAATTCCATTTCCGGCGTAATGATGCCCTGGCGAGCGTAATACATTTGCGACACATTCTTGCCTGCTTTGGCACGGCGCGGCAGGCGAGTCAGATTGAAACGCATTTCTGCCAGTTCCGGGTCAACTTTACGCTGCTGGCCGAATACTGAGGTTGGGCCATCCAATTGCTCGGTATCGTTACGATCTTCAATCCATTTGGCGCGCAATGCAGGCAAGCCGCTACGAATGTCGATATTCACTTCAGGGTCAGTGTATGGCCCGCTGGTGTCGTAAACAACAACCGGTGGATTTTTCTCTGCGCCAAAAGCAGAAGGTGTATCGCTTAATGAAATTTCGCGAAATGGTACGCGGATATCCGGGCGAGAACCCTCAACATAAACTTTGCGTGATTTGGCAAACGGTTTAGTCGCGCCTTCATCTACAGAGGCGGTTTCATTAAGAAATTTGGAAAGATTTTTATCAGTCGCGTTCACTGTATACTCCAGAAAAAGCCGCATGATAGGAATTATCAGTGCCTGCTTTTTGAAAAATTAATAAAGCATAGGGAGCAGTAAACACTGCATTCCCTACGGCGGCATTACCCGCATCAGGTTCAAAGGGTGTGTCTCACTGTGTTTTTTCAAAACCCAGACCCCCAGCAATTGGGCAAATATACGCTAAAACTGCTATAAAACCAAGTGTTTAAGTCGAGAATAATTTGGAAAAAGTATTTAATATTGGAAACTACAGCTGAATATACAAAGGCTGTTATTTGTTTTATTAGCTGTAAATAGACTTACAGTATTGATTGGATTGTAAAGAATTGCTGTCAAATGATGAAAAACAAGTTTTGTTAATTTTTTTTGTTACACTAGCCCTTATAAATAACAATTAAATAATTACTATTGCGGGGATATATGGCCTTAACTCTCTACCTGCTCTACTATGTAGTTGCAATTTCAGCTTTAGTATTGCATTTTACCGGGCACCTTGAACGCTGGGGCATGCAGTGGATGCTATTAGTATTGGCAGTTACGGTGTTTCCGGTAGTGCTGTACCTGTAACATCCTGAAGCCGTTATTTAGCTTTCCTGGCGGCAAATTCTTTCGCCACCCGGGCTTGCTTCTTGAGTCCAAGATTTACAATCTTGGGCGCAACACCATTAAGCCAGGCAAAAAATGATTCCGGCTGACCAATAAATACTTCCTGCTTCTCATATTCAAGCGCTTTAACCACAATAGCAGCAACTTTCTCCGGCTCATCCAGATTACCTCCGGTTTTAGCCAGCATGGCAAGTGCTGCTGCGTCATTCATTGAAGTATTGACAGTGCGTGGTGCGATATAAGTAACGCCGATATTGGTATCTACCAATTCGCGGCGCAACGCTTGCGAAAAACCATGCACCGCAAATTTGCTGGCGCAATAGGTCGCATAATACGGAAGACCCAGTGAGCCGAGCATAGAGCCTATCATTACAAAATGCCCCTGCCCAGCCGCTTTAAATTTTGGCAATAGCGCATGTACCAACTGAATAGGGGCGGTGACGTTAGTCTGTATCATTTGCGCAATGCGTTCCGGGCTTTGGTCTTCAAACTGGATAAAATCCAGAATGGCAGTATTGTTAATCAGAATATCCATGCCACCCAGTTTCTCACTTGCTTGCGTAACGACCTGCTCGACAGCATCGGCAAGCCCAAAATCCGCAACAATAACCTTGGCGTTACCGCCCTTATTGTTAATCTCGCCGGCTAATGCTTCCAGTTTATTTACGTTACGGCCGACCAGTGCCAAGTGTGCACCTTTACGCGCCAGCATTAAAGCAATATGTTGACCGATGCCGCCAGTAGCACCGGTGAGTAAAATACGTTTATTGTTAAGTTTCATAATATTTTTCTAATTTAATATTGGTCTAGGATTTAATGTATTTTAATTGAGTAGCAGTAGCTGTCCTGCTTGCATATATCACAACAAGCATTAATATTAAAGCAAGCACGATGGATGAGCCTGTAGTACCAAAGCCCAAACCGGCAGGCTTATCTTTTGTTAACAAGTCGCCAAAAGTAGCCCCAAGCGGACGTGTTAGTACAAATGCAATCCAGAACAAAATGATATGACTAATCCGCGTTAATTTGTACAACAAGGCGGTAATTGCAATGATTCCTCCGACCAATAATGCGCCACCTAGAAAACCAAGTCCGGAATCATCGGCCAGATAATCTCCCAGAGCCGTGCCCAAAGTGTTTGAGAAAAGAATTGTCACCCAATAGAAAATTTCACTGCGCTGTGTAGTGATCTGGTTGACCGACAAAGAACCAACAATGTGACGCCATGATAGCAGGCAAATAACCAGGCAAATACTTAGTACAGCAGCCCCTGTGGCATAACCCAGCCCGAGTGTACGATCCATAAAATCTGACATTGTTGTGCCAGCTGTACTGGTAGCGAGAATTACAGTCCAGTATAAATAGGGATGAAAAGTTTTAGATTTAAGCTGGGCAATTAAAGTAACCAGAAATATCGTCAAAAGTATCAAAGTGCTTGTGGCATAACCTACATTTAAAGTCATGGATAATAAATCCCCTGCCGTTTCACCCAGCGTGGTAGCACATATCTTCATGACCCAAAATACAAAAGTCACCTCAGCGATTTTATTTACAGCGGACATATTCTTATTCATTTTTTCATTCATTCTTTACGGTTTGGACGCTTTTATAAATGCAGAGTTTGGGATGCAGTAACACCCGTGAAGGGTGTGCCCGCAGAATATATGCGCTAAAGCGCATTATTTCACAATTGACTTGCCGCTTAAGCGGCTTAGTCAATTGGGGAAGCCAAATTCTGGCTCATACGTCAAAGGCGCGCGGAACGCAGGAGCCGAGATAGTATGAGTTATACAGCGAGGTTACGAGTACCGCGCAACGCAGTAATGCGCCCGAAATATGTATTTATAGATGTGCCCGCTACATTAATCGCGCTTCAATATCCCTGAATATATCGCCATACAATTTATAAAATACCTTAGCGCTGTGAATCAGGCAGTTTTGGTCAGCCTCATCAGTAATCTGATTTACCAGACTTTCATAGAATGAAACATGGCTGATATCGAGCGAGCCGTGCGACAGCAAATAGCTGAAAGCCTTTTTAGGCAGGTTCAGAGTCTGCATCAGTTTTTCACCCGCCTGTGTTGCCACAGCAGTACTGGTGCCTTCAAGCACCAGAACCATTCCGAAAAAACCAATTGGATTAACACGGTTAATCATGTCGTAAGCATAAGACACCATCACTTCGGTAGCCAGGCACGCACTGGTTACAGGCATAGTGCTATTGCGTACTGCTTCCTTATCAGCACCGCACTCGGCAATATCATTCAACACCCATTCCTGGTGCCCCATTTCCTCTTCAATATATTCGCCAATCGCGGTGCGCAGCCATTCGTATTTTCCCGACAAGCGGCCGCCGCATGTCATCAAAAGTGGCGTTGTATGTTTAACATGATGGTAAGCCTGCGTAAGAAAACCGATATAAGTCTGCAGAGATATATTGCCTTTTCCACCTTGCTGTATGAGCGCCAGGTTCATTAATTCGTTACGTTCTTTTTCTGTGGCCTGTAGTAGTTTCTGGTAAACAGTCATGCTGGGGTTCCTTCGTATAATGCGTTAATTTTGTCTTGATAGTTTTGCAGAATCACATCTCGGCGATTTCTGCCGTTGGATGTGAGTTGCTGGTTTTTGGTGCTGAATGGCGCATCGGCACGAATCCAGCGTTTTATTCTGGCGTAGTCGGGTAGCCTGGCATTCAGACCTTGTATTGCATCTTCAACCTGCTGATCAGAGGCATCATGCCTGGGTACAATGACAGCCACGTTCCAGGGTTTTGCCTCTCCGAATAATGCAGCCTGCGCAATGCAGGGGGTAATTTTCAGTTCGCGCTCCACCCATTCCGGCGAGACATTGCGCCCGAAAGAGGTAATGAAAATATTCTTTTTACGTCCCGTAATAATCAGGTAACCATCTTGATCCAATTCCCCGATATCGCCGGTATGTACACAGTTGTCCTGCGCTTGCGCCTGCCCTACATAACCCAGGTAAGCATTGCCATTAACGACAATTTCCTGTTCCCGGGTAAAGCTCACCTGAATATGGGGCAACGGTTTACCCACGGCACCGATCTTATTGCTTGCAGGCGTATTCAACGCAACAACTGATGCGCATTCAGATAAGCCATAACCTTCATATACCGGTATCTGCAGTTTCTTTGCCCGTTCCAGCAAGGCTGGTGAAACCGAAGCGCCACCGACAGCCAAGAACCGTAAGTGACCCGAAGTGCTCTCTCCTGCTTCAATGCATAAAACCAGCGCATGCAGAAGTTCAGGCGTAACAATGGCGGTGCTGGCCTGCGTATATTTGAGTGTTGCCAATAATTTCCTGATATCAAGCCCGCTGGCGCCACTTAGGCCGATTTCATGGTTAGGTAGCAAAATGCAGGTTGCGCCGACAAGCAGGGTTGCATAAACGCCGGCGACATTTTCCAGAAGTGTTGCCAATGGCAGCACGCTTAAATGAACGTCACCAGATGAAAGGCCGGTTGCCGTAGCAATAGACCTGGCAACATTCAACATATTTTCATTACTGAGGCATACGCCTTTGGGATTGCCGGTAGTGCCGGAGGTATAGGTAATCTTGGCGGTATTATCCGGCAATATGGTTCGTTCAATATGACGCAGCTCGAATTGCGTGAGCACTTTGCCCGCCAGTTCAATCTGGCTGGCATTCAAAATATTGCCTGTGAGAAGCGGTTCGAACAGCTGCGGCTGATCCGTCACTAATATAGATACCCCGGCATCCCGCATTGCATGCAGCCATTGCGCAGGAGAGAAAAAAAACGGCAGTGGCACCAAAGGTATGCCGCATGCCATCGCTGCCAAATCCAGAACTATCCATACCGGATGATTCTCAACAGCTAAAGCCATTGTTGGGTATGGAGCCCCCCCCAATTCTGCCATGAGAGAGCCCCATGCCTTAGCTTGCCGGCTGACTGCAGCATTTAATTCCGCATAAGTAAGCGATATATCAGCACCATACAGCGCTATTTGATTAGACGTATTACGGCTAACCGCTTGCAGCAGATCGCTAGATTGATACGCCACGATCAAATCTGTGCAACGCCGCGAATGGCAACTACCTGTGGTGAGTTCTTGTAATAACTCCCCCAGCTTGTAAGTTCAGCCGGTGCAAGTCTTGCCGGATCTGCCGCCTGCAAAGCATAAACATCACGACCACCTTTGACCAAACCATTTTGCAGGCTGTGGTGTGCCGTGGCTACCGCCCATTCCACACCAATATCAAGACTGTGCTGAATGACATGTGCGATCAGCACACCGGCATTACGTGGATTGGATACTGCCAGGTTACCGATTTCAGTGATCTGGTCACGGGTAATGTTTCTATTAAAGCGCCCGGAAAAAACCGATTCAACCGGCACATCCAGATATTGTTCCAGGAACAGTGGGGATATATCTGCTTTACGTAAACCGAATGCAGCGACCAGTTCGCCCTCTTCACTGCGCAAGCTCACCAGATGCGGCATGAAGTGCTGTACATTGGCACCGTAGGTTTGGGCAAATACATCATGGATAAATTGCTCAACCTCACTGCGATCTGCAGCATTGCGATCAGAAGTTGCAACGGTTATGTTTTCTGCACGGTATCTTTTTGATGCAGCCAGCGGGCGTGTTTTATAGGCGGCCTCGGCATTAAAGAAAGCAGTACTGTTGCCAAATGTCAGCAGCGCAGCATTTAAATAAGATGAACCTGAATAAGATGGATTTTGCATTTTATATTTTCACTGTTAAAGCAATGCTTACAGTTGAGCAAATTACATGCCGCAATGCCAGCTCATGAATTACAGGTAGTTACCGAAGCAAATTCCATTAGTCACCCAGAAGAATTTTAACAAATAAATCCATTAATTATCAAATGGTTATTATGTTATTAGTAATGAATCCGAAAAATTCCCGGGACAACTCACCGTCGATTTACGAGTCGGGTTATTGGCAAAGCAAAACTACAAAAACTGCATAATCTACGCCTATGCTTCTGCAAAACCCTGCAACTTTTGTATAAAAAATACACCTTTCAATAAAAGTAAAAATATAAAACCATTCATTGCAATCATGGTATGGTTATTGCTTTTTTAGACGGTCGCCCCAAGGAGCTTGGCCGTTTGAGTCTAACATGTCAAACATGTGCCTCTAGTCACTTAACCCTAATAGAAAACCCAATAAATGTTCAAATTATTCAAATCCACACCATGCAATGTCCCTTATGTATCGTTTCTTGCCGGAATTGCATTGGGTGTATGGTTATTGCTTAGGCTCATACTGAGCCTGAAAGTGGGGTGGTAC
The DNA here is from genome assembly GCA_023259635.1 of Methylotenera sp. Lineage (GTDB taxonomy): Bacteria > Pseudomonadota > Gammaproteobacteria > Burkholderiales > Methylophilaceae > Methylotenera. The sequence continues at coordinate 21,835 of JALRGX010000049.1, forward strand.
CAGATGAGTGGCACTGAAATTCTGGGGGCATTTGTTACGGGGCTATGGTTTGACGTGGCGGCACTGTCCTACCTGCTGGTGCCTTGGTTGCTTGTTTCTGCCTTGATCCCCTCCCACTGGAGTGCTAAACATTGGCTAAACAAAAGCCGCTGGGCACTGGCATTTTTAGTGCTCTATGCGCTTGTATTTGGTGCCGTGTCTGAATTTATATTCTGGCAGGAATTCAGTACGCGCTTTAATTTCATAGCAGTGGATTACCTGGTTTATACACATGAGGTAATTGGCAACATTCTGGAATCTTATCCTGTGCCCTTAATTTTGCTGACAATTGCCTTGTTTGTATTAACGATTTTATTTGTACTGAGCCGATTATTCCAGTTTGAAACTGCACATCATGGTTTTGGCAAAAAAACGACCTTAGTGATATTGGCGGTGTGCTTACCGCTATTTAGTTATAAATTGGCCAATATAGACCAAATGCAGTTCGGCAAAAATGCCTATGCCAACGAGTTAGCAGGTAATGGCTTATTTAGTTTTGCCGCAGCCGCACACCGTAATGAACTTGATTATGACCAGTTCTATAGAACCATCCCACAGACGCAGGCTGATGATATTTTACAAAAAAATGGTTTGCTGAGACATGCTTTTTCAAAGGCAATATCAGGCGAACCGGAAGTACTGGATAATTCTAACATTGCACCATTTACACGTCGCCCGAGAAATGTAGTGGTAGTGATGGTGGAAAGTTTATCTGCCGATTATTTAGGCACCTATGGCAATAAGGAAAACTTAACCCCCTATCTGGATAAGCTGGCCAAGGAAAGCCTGGTATTTGATAAGGTCTATGCTACCGGCACCCGTACCGTGCGTGGCCTGGATGCACTTTCAATCGCCATTCCACCGATTCCAGGCCAGGCAATTGTGCACCGGCCGGACAGCGGCCATTTGGCAACACTGGGCGAGTTTCTGGAGGCACAGCAATACAGCACATTCTTCATGTATGGCGGTTACGGCATATTCGATAGCATGAACGCTTATTTCAGGGGTAATGATTATAAAGTTGTAGACCGTACAGACTTTGACAAAAGCACGATACAGGCAGAGAACGTATGGGGCGTTGATGATGAGAGCCTGTTTAACAACGCTGTTAATATAATTAACCGTATGGTAAAGCCATCCACCCCATTCTTTACCCACATCATGACCACATCCAACCATCGGCCATTCACCTTTCCTGAAGGTAAAATTGATTTGCCACAGGGGCATCGACAAGGTGCTGTGAAATATACTGATTATGCGATTGGCAAGCTGATTGAAAACGCCAAGCATCAGCCATGGTTTAAAGATACGTTGTTTGTGATCGTGGCAGACCATTGCTCTTCAGCTGCAGGCAAGACCAAGCTGCCGGTAGAAAGATATCATATCCCCCTATTTTTCTATGCGCCGGATATGCTGCCCGCAGGCCATTACAGCCGCATGGTGAGCCAAATTGATATTGCACCTACATTGCTGGACATACTGGGTGCTAAGGGCAGCCAACACTTTTTTGGGCAATCTTTATTCAAGGCCGCGCGAGGAAAAGCTCCGGAGCGTGCCTTTATCAGTAATTACCAGGAATTAGGGTATTACAAAGGCCATCATTTAATTGTGCTATCACCTAAGCAGAAAGCCGAAACTTACCAGGTAGACCCGATAACATTTGAGTCCACGCCTGCACCCATGGATCAAACACTGATGGATGAAGCTATTGCGTATTACCAGACTGCATCGCGTGCTTATAAATATGGGAATTTAAAAGAAGACCGGAACCTTTACTAAAAGTTACCTGGTGACAATTAAGGTGAACAATTGAATACTGGCTTACTGGTGCTGATCGTGCCATTTTCAATCCATAACAGCGGCTTTACCCGGCTATCCAGTTTGCAGCCATCGACATAGCCGATGGCGCCTCTGGTGATATTGACATAACGTAGTACCGCTTCTTCTGACTGAACGCTATAAGGTGGCGTAGTGCCGTGGAAATACAACCCGTTCCAGTAATCAGATTGCTCATTAGGCAAGCTGCCGAGAACGGTTTTCGAAAAATAAATACGTAACGGGTGTTCTGACTGCAAATTGACGGGATGTATACGAATGCCGTCTTGCCAGTATTGTTTCTTGCGCCAGTAAATCAGGTTAAGTTCACGGGAAGCAAGCTGTTGCACAGCCGCAATTTCAGGATTACTGGAAACGATAACCGCGAGCGGATGCGGCTCTTCAGCATAACTGACAGGTATAAGCATTGCCCCATAAAATACACACAATGCTGCCAATGATGGTTTTAAAGACAATCTCATCAGAATAACACCGCAAATGAGCCAACAAAGCCACGCGGCGTGTCTGTAAATTCATTACTACCGCCTACAAACTCCATTTTAAATACCTGCTTGGGCGTAATACGCTTGGTTAGGCCCAACACCCAGCGCCCACCCGAAACGATTGCACTATCTTGTCTGGCCTGATGCAATGTTTCCAGGCGTGTGAGCCAGTACCAGTTATTACCTAACGGTGCCGCGCTTTGTAGATAGGCGCCACTACCACCGTCATTGCCGCTGCTGGTAAAACGCTGAAATCCTTCACCACTTAGTTCCCACCCTTTAATGTGAGTCATAAAGTCCAGACCTAGTATTCTATAATCTGGCCCGGCAGGTTTGTCTTCAGTAAACGTGGCAAGGCTCAAGCCTATATTGAACTGGCTGGCTAATGTGAAATGTGCGCCGGCTACATTCTTGTAGATGGTTTCATAGTTATCCCTGATCTGATCTTTCAGGCCTTCTACATAAAATGTGTACTCAAGACTTTGATTCTGGTTTTTTGTTTCATAGGGAACGGTGCCGAATAGCATCAGGCCATTTACCGCCGGAGGGAACAAATAACTGGTAGCCAATGGGCGGGACTCTGTCCACACCAGCGGTGCTGCATGCAGCAGATTCCAGCGACCGGCTGGTGTTAAAAACCGTCCGGCGCGGATATTAAGCTTATCTGACAGATTGTAATCCAGATAAAGCCGCTCCAGATCTAGATAGGTGTTCTGGTTATTAAAGTGCTTATTTTCATTCCACGATATCGGATGCTCCAGTTCCAGTTCACCAAAGAACTTGAACCTGCCGTCATTTTCCCAGCTTAACATGAGGCTGACATCGTCAAGCTGAAACTCTGTACTACCTTGGCGCGGGGCGGTGAGGCTTGCGCTTGAATATCCGCCCAGTTTAAAGCCCCCACTATCTGCAGCTGGCTCGTCTGCATGTGCTGTCTTGCATAGTGCGGCTAGCAAGGCTACACTGCCCGCATAAGTGGCCAGCCTTAAAGTATGCATCGCCTGACGCTTTAAGTGAGTGTGTATTTCTTTAACTTTTTGCTGAATCATGATGCATGACTGCTACAAATGATAATAACCGAATTGTACACGATACCCGTCCGGCCCCATGTTGAATAAACCGCTATCTGTTCGCAAGCTGTTGCTGCTGGGTTTCATCCTTACAGCTTTGCTACCTATGCTGATCGTAACAATCCTGGCCTTTTACCAGGCACGCAATGTGCTGCGCGATCAAATTGTGCTCGACATGCAAACCCGCGCCGGTGCCGCACTCAGCGAAATCGATAACATGATGTTTGAACGCCTGCAGAATGTTGCCTCCTGGAGCCGGCTGGATGTGATGCGTGAAACGCGTATCGGTGATGTGGATAAACGGTTGTCACATTTCCTGGCTGAACTTAAACAGAGTTATCGCGGTGTATACCACGAACTGTATGTTGTTAACCTTTCTAATAAAGTTATAGCATCCAGTGATCCCTCGCAAATCGGCAAAGCTCCCCCTGTTGTGCTGTCATGGATGAATGTTGAACTTGAGCGCCACCCGCTACTGTTAGGTACTATACAGCAGCAACGTTTGCCAATTTCCAGCGAAATCGTTGATCCGGACAGCAATGAAAAAATTGGCGTTCTATGGACGGTTTTTGACTGGAGTATTATTGCAAAAATACTTAAAAATACACAAAACCAAGGCAGCGCTGCAGCATTGCTGGACGCAAAGGGAAAACCACTGGCATGGACTGCAGAATGGCAGAAAATTGTCACTGCCCGTGATGTTTCTGTGAAATCAAACGGCAATGGTTTGGCAAACATCGCCACCTTCAACTGGCAGGTTGAGATATCACAGTATCGTGCTGTCGTCATGGCGCCGGTACATCGTATGGCTTACATGTTTATCTTTCTACTTGTCGTGACCATCGTTCTGGCTGCGATGCTGGCCGCACCATTATCACGCTTTATTACATTGCCCTTAGCCAAGCTTACTGCCTACGCTAACCGCTTCACGCGCTCATCCACGTTAGGATCGCCCCCTGCACCGGCTGGACCGGTTGAAGTGTGTGAAATGACCAATGCTTTTTCCAAAATGATTGATGACTTGAATCTTTCTAAAGAAAACCTGACCCGTGCGGCCAAGCTGGCAGTAGCTGGTGAAATGGCAGCAGCTATGAGCCATGAGATAAGAACGCCTTTGGGCATATTGCGCTCCTCTGCACAAGTACTCGCACGCGAAAAAAACCTGAGTGCAGAAGGACAGGAAGTAGCCAGTTTCATTACCAGTGAAACCGAACGCCTGAATAAACTGGTATCCACATTGGTCGACTCTGCGCGCCCACGCCAGCCAGAATTTGCGATGCACAATGTTGTTGGCTTACTGGAAAATGCTACATCCATGCTACGTATGCAGGCAAATAAAAAGGAGATTAGCCTGGAACTGGTCATCAATGCCTTGGTCGGAGAAGATGATTCCGGTCAGATGACAAGACCTGTGTTGGTAGAATGTGATGGAGAACAGATCACGCAAGTAGTTTTGAATTTATTGCTGAACGCCATCCAGATATTGAAAAATGGCAGCAAGGTAGTTGTTACGCTATTTGAGCATAAGGAGAGCATTGTTATCAGTGTCGCGGATAACGGCAAGGGCGTTGACAAGTCGTTTAAAGAGCAGATATTTGATCCGTTCTTCACACAGCGTCAAGGCGGTATTGGCTTGGGACTCGCTGTTTCCAGACAGATTGTAACGGCGCATTTCGGCACGCTGACAGTTGAAGCAAGCACTTTACCAACATACCTGGAAAATGCTGATACAGTTGGTTATGGTGCAGACTTCAGGGTCACGCTGCCCAAGCAGCAGCTGCATTAGTCATATGAGTGCTTCTCTAAATGCATTTAATTTATGGTCATTAACTTAAAAGAAAAAAACATGTCGCAAACAATTAAAACCATATTGGCGGTGGATGATGAACCGCATATGCTGCGCTTGCTGGAAATCAGTTTACGCCAGGCTGGTTATAAACCGCTGACTGCCAGTGATGGCCGTGAGGCGCTTAAAATCATCCGTACACAGCATGTAGATTGTGTCGTGACCGATTTGCATATGCCGCATATGAGCGGCCTGCAACTGCTCAAGGCAATTCGTGCCGGTGGGGGTGAAGACGGGCAAGATAAAAACAGGCAAAGTATGCTTGCAGACCCTGACTTGCCTGTGATCATAGTGACGGCGCAAGGTGAAGTGAAAACCGCTATCGACGCGATGAAAAGCGGTGCTTCCGACTATATCCTGCGCCCATTTGACCTTGAAGAACTGGAACTATCTATCGCCCGCGCGCTGTCCTTTGCGCGGCTGGTGGTTGAAAACCAATACCTGCGTGAAGATAAAACGCCGGATGCAGGGCTGGTAGGCAACAGCCCAGTGATGCAGCAACTTCAGGAATCTATCCGTCAGGTTGCCCCGGAAAAAGCCACTGTACTTATTGCGGGCGAGACCGGCACCGGCAAGGAATTAGTAGCGCGCGCCATCCATGCCGGTTCACCACGCAGTGATGGCCTGTTTGTGGCGGTCAATTGCGCGGCTATTCCACATGAAATGCTGGAATCAGAACTGTTCGGCCATGAAAAAGGTGCATTCACCGGCGCCATTAAAGAACGCATTGGTAAGTTCGAATTAGCCGATGGCGGCACACTGTTCCTGGATGAAGTCACCGAGATGCCAATGGCATTGCAGGCCAAGCTACTGCGCGCATTACAGGAAAATGTAATAGAACGGGTGGGCGGCAACCGCCCGCTGGCGGTAGATATCCGCGTAGTTGCCGCGACCAACCGTGATCCGCGCGAGGCAATCAAGGATGGCAAACTGCGTGAAGACCTTTATTATCGCCTGAATGTATTCCGCATCGATTTGCCTGCGCTTAGGGAGCGTAAATCAGACATCCACAAACTGGCACAGCACTTTTTGGCCAAACGCCATGTTGATATCGCACAGGAGGCCATTGATGCCCTTACCAGCTATGACTGGCCTGGCAATGTGCGTGAACTGGAAAATGTGCTGGAACGGGCGGCAATTATCAGCGGCAACCAAACTATTTTGCCCAAGCACCTACCTGCGGAAATGGTGGGGCATGTGACAAAAACAATGCCGGAACCTCTGCCAGCCACCACCAATTCTCTTGCGCTGCCACCGGCTATTGAGGCGCTGGAGCGGCAGCTTATAACCGCTGCATTAGCCGAAACACAAGGCAATAAGAGCAAGGCCGCCAAACTACTGGAGATTAGCGAGCGCTCACTCTGGTACAAGCTTAGCCAATACCAGATATCCTAGATTGTTTTCTGTACTGCAAGCAAAGTTTATGTGGAAATCTAATTAACACTGTTAATTTAATACTTTACACACCAAGTTAACGGTGTTAAATTAACGACGTTAACTAATATAGTTACTACAATGCCACCTAGAATAAAATCAGAACAGGATCGTGAAAAATTACGTGCCAGCATACTTGATGCGGCACGTACTCTCTTTGCAGAGCGTGGCATTGACGCGGTTTCCATGCGTGAAATCGCCAAAAAAATCAATTACTCGGCTACCACTTTGTATCATCACTTCGCCGATAAAGAGGCATTGCTGCAGGCTGTGTGCGACGAAGATTTTCTAAAACTGGCTAACGGTATGCATCAGGTAATGCTGTTACCGGATCTGGTAGCACGCATTCAGGCCTTAGGCAAAGGTTATGCGATGTTTGCCCTGCAGCATCCCAACCACTACCGCCTGATGTTCATGACACCACGCGCACCCTGCAATCCCGATATCACCAGAATCCAGCAAGGTAATACTGAGCAGGATGCCTACGCGCAACTCAAGCTGGTAGTACGTGACGCATTTGAAGCAGGCCTGTTCAGGCCGGAACTTTCAGATTCTGAATTAATCGCCCAGACTATATGGGCAGGCATACATGGCGTGTGCTCATTACAGATTGCCTTGGGACAAGAAGGCTGGATTCAATGGGTGGACATCGAAGCACGCCTGCAATTGATGCAGAGCGCGATGTTGCAAGGCATATTAAGGCACCCGGCGACAGCTAACAATATATAAATACGATATGGTTAATGCACAATGAACATCAAATTATTGTTACCTGTACTTTTGGTTTTGATCGCAGGATGCAGCAAACCCGCTGAACCATCAACCCCGCCACGCCCTACACTGACCATGGTGGCCGGCAAGACACCTGCTTCAAACTCCATGGTGTTAATAGGTGAAGTGCGCCCGCGCTATGAAGTAAGTCAGGGCTTTAGAATTGGCGGCAAAATCATTGAGCGCAAGGTAGATGTTGGTACGCCGGTAAAAAAAGGCCAGCTAATTGCACGGCTGGATGCTGCCGATTTCAATCTAAGTGCCACAGCGGCCATGGCAGATGTGCGTGCCGAAGAAGCCAGGCATGCCTTGGCAGTAGCAGAACTTAAGCGCCAGCGTCAGCTATATGCCAAAAATTTCATTTCAGCTTCGGCACTTGATATCCGCGAGGCAGAGCTTAAAACATCAAGCGCCAGACTGGCACAGGTAAAAGCACAGGCAAATGTTTCCACCAATCAGGCTCAATACACAAACCTCACCGCAGATCGCGATGGCGTCGTGACCATGATACGCGCTGAACCCGGACAAGTAGTGCAGGCAAGTGAAACAATAGTGCAGATTGCCGACCTGAAAGAGACCGAAGTGCTGGTCGCTGTGCCTGAATCACATATGGCCGAGGTTAAAGCAGGAATGCCAGCCGTCATAAAAATGTGGGTACGCCCAGATAAAGCCTACACAGGCCGTGTGCGTGAAATCGCGCCGTCCGCAGATTCGGGCACTCGCACGTTCAACGTAAGGGTGAGCGTGACCGATGCCGATGATGAGATAAAACCAGGCATGACTGCGGGAGTAAAATTCAGTCAGCAGAGTTTACAGGAGGCCTCGCAGTTGATAATACCGTTAGCCGCGCTGACTGAGAAAAACGGTAAAAAGCTGGTGTGGGTAATTGATACGGAAAATAAAGCCCAACCACGCGAGGTGGACGCGGGCGAGTTTTCAGAACACGGCGTACAAATTACCAGCGGCTTGCAGGCGGGTGAAATAATCGCCATTGCCGGCATACATACGCTGGTAAAAGGTCAATTGGTCAAGCCAGTTACAGAAACAGCGCCATGACTGAACGATTCGATATCACCAATCATAAAAACCCTGCGCCGCTGAACAACACTGCCAGCAGCCGTTTTAATTTATCGAATTGGTCATTAAAGCATCAGGCACTGGTACTGTATTTCATGCTGGTGCTGGTATTCGCTGGCGGAATCTCCTACACCAAACTGGGGCAGTCTGAAGACCCACCCTTCACATTCAAGGTCATGCTGGTACGAACGACATGGCCGGGCGCAAGTGCAGCAGAAGTCGAACAGCAGGTTACCGACAAACTGGAAAAGAAAATTCAGGAAGTGCCGCATCTGGATTATTCCAGCAGCTATTCGCGCCCGGGTGAATCCATGATTTTTATCGTGGCTAAAGATGATACATTTTCTAAAGACATTCCGGATGTCTGGTATCAGGTACGCAAAAAAGTCGGCGATATTCGCCACACACTGCCACAAGGCATTGAAAGCCTGACGTTTAATGACGAGTTCAGCGATGTATACGGCAGCATGTTTGCGCTTACCGGAGATGGGTTTGATAATGCGGCACTTAAAAAACAGGCGGAACTGATCCGTTCAGAGCTGCTTAAAGTCAAAGATGTAGCCAAAGTTGAATTCTTTGGCGAGCAAAAACAGCGCATATTTATTGAAATCTCCAACGCAAAACTCGCCACCCTCGGCATTAACCCGAACACGCTAATCAATTTACTACAAACGCAGAATGCCGTAGTAAAAAGCGGTGCCTATGATTCAAGCGCAGAGCATGTCCGCATTGCCGTATCAGGCCGTTATGACACACTGGAAGATTTGCGCAACATCCGTCTGCGGGCAAATCAGCAGGATTTTCGCTTAAGCGATGTTGCGCATGTATATCGGGGTTACGAAGACCCGCCGCGCAGCACTGTCAGGTTTCGATCCAAGCCAGCTTTGCTGCTTGGCGTTAGCATGAAAGACGGCGGTGATGTGATTGAACTGGGACATGCGCTGGATAAAACTGTCGACCGTATCAGGCAGCAGCTTCTGGTTGGGCTGGAGTTGTATACGGTAACTTCACAGCCAAAAATCGTGGCAAATTCTGTAAATGACTTTGTTCGTTCACTGATAGAAGCACTGGTGATCGTGCTCGGTGTAAGCCTGATCTCACTGGGATGGCGCAGTGGCATTGTGGTAGCCATTACGATCCCGGTAGTACTTGCAGCCACATTTCTGATGATGCATTTACTGGATATCGGCCTGCATAAAATATCGCTAGGCGCATTGATTCTAGCATTGGGCCTGTTGGTGGATGATGCGATTATCGCGGTAGAAATGATGGCCTCAAAAATGGAACAGGGCTGGGACAGGGTCAAGGCCGCCTCATTTGCCTATACTTCAACAGCCATGCCGATGCTGACCGGCACATTGGTAACGGTTGCCGGTTTTCTGCCTATCGCAACGGCAGTTTCATCCACAGGTGAGTATACCCGCTCTATATTCCAGGTATCCGCCATTGCACTGGTGATTTCGTGGTTTGCAGCAGTAATATTTGTACCCTACCTGGGCTACCATCTGCTGCCTGATTACCTAAGTGCACCTATCAACAAACCCTCAAAACTCAAAGCCTGGTTATATACACGTATAAGCACAAGGCGTGGGCAGCAGCTAACCAATGAAACCATTGACTCGCACCATCATCACGACATTTATAACACGGCGTTTTATCGTGCATTCCGTGCACTGGTAACTAATTGTGTGCGTTACCGCAAAACAGTTATTGCTGTGACATTAGCGATATTTATGTTGTCGATTGCAGGGTTTAGTAAAGTTCAGCAGCAATTCTTTCCTGACTCGACCCGGCTGGAGTTAATCGTAGACCTGCGTATGACAGAAGGCGCATCTTATGCAGCAACCAATGCCGAAGCAAAAAAACTGGAGCACTGGTTAGAAAAATGGAACGAAAAACATAAAGGCATAGAGAATTATGTAGCCTATATCGGCACCGGTGGTCCGCGCTTTTACCTGCCGCTGGATATCCAGCTGGCGCACCGCGGTTTTGGCCAGTTTGTAATCCTGAGCAAAACGCTCAAGGCACGCGAAGCATTGCGTAATGACTTGCTTGCTTTGTTTGCGACTGATTTCCCTGCGTTACGGGCATCGGTGCTGCGTCTAGAAAATGGCCCACCGGTTGGCTTCCCGGTACAGTTCAGGGTGTCTGGCACCAATATTCCGCAGATCCGCGAAATCTCGCACCAGATTGCCGACATCATGCGTGCCAATAAAAACCTTGTGAATGTACAACTGGGATGGGAAGAACCAAGCAAAGTCATCCACGTTACAGTGGACCAGGCTAAAGCACGCATGCTGGGAATTAGTTCTGTTGATGTGGCCAACATCATCGGCGGAGCCATGAACGAGCTTTATATCACCGAATTCAGGGAGGGCAACGAGCGCATAGACCTGGTGACACGCGGCACGGAAATGGAGCGCGCCCATCTGTCACACCTGCCCGACCTGACCATGACGACATCATCAGGTGCCAGTGTGCCGATATCGCAGTTTGCAACGATCAGTTCAGATTTTGAAGAAGGGGTAATCTGGCGCCGTAACCGCGAACCATCAATTACCGTGCGTGCGAACCTGCAGGGCCATCTGCAGGCACCTGTGGTTTCAAACCAGATTGAAGAGAAACTTGCTGATATAAAAGCGAACTTGCCATTAGGCGTTACGCTGGAAACCGGCGGAGCCGTCGAGGAATCTGCCAAAGGGGGCGCTTCCGTCGCGGCAGGTGTACCTTTATTTTTAATCGCCGTGCTGACGATACTCATGATACAGCTGCAAAGTTTTTCACGCGTGTTTTTAGTGCTGTTAACAGCACCTTTGGGGCTGATCGGCGTCACAATCGCATTACTGCTATTTGATAAACCTTTTGGTTTTGTTGCCATGCTCGGTTCCATCGCACTCTCAGGCATGATTATGCGCAACTCGGTAATACTGGTAGACCAGATTGACCAGGATAAAGCATCCGGGCTGCCGGAATGGCAGGCGGTCATCGAATCTACGATCCGCCGCTTCAGGCCGATTGTACTGACTGCAGCAGCGGCGATACTGGCCATGGTGCCGCTGACAAGAAGCGTTTTTTTTGGGCCGATGGCGGTGGCGATCATGGGGGGGCTGGCCGTTGCAACCCTGTTAACGGTATTATTTCTGCCGGCACTGTATGCGGCCTGGTTTAGAGTGAGAATGCCTGCTAACTAACGCGACCGTCGCAGGCACTTGCGCTATAATTAGCAAAAGTAGATTATTGAAGAGCATAGAAATGACACAAACCGCAATAAATATGGATAACAACGAAATAGCCAGATTTAATATGATTGAACAGCAAATTCGCACTTGGGAAGTGCTGGATCCAGTCGTATTGGCTGTATTGGACAAAGTGCCACGCGAAAATTTTGTAGCAGAATCACAAAAGGGTCTGGCATTTGCCGATATTGAGCTGCCACTGGGCCATGGCCAAACCATGCTGGCACCAAAAGTCGAAGGGCGTATTCTGCAGGCTGTTGGCGTTAAAAAAACTGACAAAGTTTTGCTGGTAGGTACTGGCAGCGGTTATTTGACTGCATTATTGGCAACACTGGCAGAGCATGTGCATGCAGTTGAGATTTACCCTGAATTATCAGATGTAGCCAAGAGCCGCCTGGAAAAACAGAATATCCGCAATGTAACCCTGCATGTCGCTGATGGCGCAAACGGTTTTGCAGCAGAGGCGCCTTACGATGTGATCGTCTTTACCGGCTCATTGCCATTGCGTCCAACTGCAGCTGAAAAAATGCTCAATGTTGGTGGTCGTTTGTTTGCTGTGATTGGTGAAGACCCGATTATGGAAGCGACACTCACGCAGCGTATCAGTGAAGACGCATTCCGCCATGAAGCAATTTTTGAAACCATCCTGCCACAGCTGATCAATGCACCGCAGGCTGAAAAATTTGAGTTCTAGTTAACCTATGCTTAAACATCTGGCTGCATGTATCACGTTAACTTTAGCGCTTGCCACACACGCGCAGGCAGATGAAAAAGCGTATTCATTAATTGACATCTACCGGCAAGCACTGTCCCACGACCCACAGCTTGCCTCAGCATTAAGCGCCAACAAAGCTGCCCAGGAAATCATCGAACAAGGCAAGGCACTGTATCGGCCAACTGTTAACTTCAATGCTGACGCTAACAGACTTTCTACTGATATCCGCTACATCGGCCGGGACCTGCCATCAGGAACATCCCAATTTGAAACCTATAAATACGGCGTCGATTTACGGCAGCCAATCTACAGGAAACAAAACCTGGTGCAGATGGAGCAATCCAAAACACAAGTAAGCCAGGCCGACAAGCAGTTAAACCTTAGCCAGCAGGAGTTGATCCTGCGTGTCACCCAGGCTTACTTTGATGTACTGATTGCCCAAGACAAAATTGACTTGATCGGCGCGCAAAAACTAGCGATTTTAAGCCAGCTTGAGCAGGCAAAAGCCAATTTTGAAGTAGGCACCGCTACGATTACCGATGTGAATGAATCACAGGCACGGTTTGACCTGGTGCAGGCGCAGGAAATCGCTGATATCAATGCACTGCAGATTGCCAAACGCGCACTGCAGTCACTTACCGGCACAATGCCGCAGAAACTGGCAACGGTAAAGACCGATATTAAAACCAATCAGCTGCAACAATCCATGGATAAGTGGCTTGAAGTTGCGGCGCTGAATAATCTTAATATCCAGATACAGCAGGACTCCGCCAAGCTGGCCGAGCAGGAGGTTGAGCGCCTGAATGCCGAGCATTTGCCTACATTGGATGCGGTAGCGAGCTACACTGACAGCTATGCCAATGGCAGCCCTTCTGTTTTTGGTGCGGGCAATGAGCTCAAGACCAGCGTAATAGGCTTGCAGCTTCAAATTCCTATATACCATGGTGGCGCTATCAGCTCACGTGTAAGGCAGGCAGTATTAAATCAACAGAAAGCACTGGATGATGTAGAAATTGCGCGCAGCAATACCGAACTGGAAACGCAGCGCGCATACCTGAACTTAAATTCCAGCATTGCGCAGGTAAAAGCTTATGAGCAGGCACTTGTTTCCAGCCAGTCACAGGTAGACTCAACCAAGCTGGGCTATGAGGTAGGTGTACGTACCAGTGTTGATGTATTGAATGCCGAGCAGCAGTATTTCTCTGCCAAACGTGATCTATTGCAGTCGCGCTACAATTATCTTGTGAGTATTATCCGTCTTAAAGCCAGTAGCGGCGTGGTAGCCGAAGCCGACCTGGCAGACATTAATCAGCAGTTGGTACTTGCTGGCGGCCAATAAACGGAAAGTGCCCATATGACTGTCCCTTTGAAAGCAGACGTAACACTAAGCCAGTTCATTATCATCGACGTACAAAGCCGGCTGGCAACGGTAATGCCCACCGATGCAATGCAGACTGTTATCAAAAATTGCGGCATCCTTGCCCAAGCCGCTAACCTGCTTAATGTACCAATAATCGTTACCGAGCAGTATCCAAAGGGCCTGGGACACACCGAGCCTGAATTATCCGCTTTAATCCCCAATATCCATCCTGTAGAGAAAACTGTGTTCTCTTGCGTAGCGGAGCCCAAGTTTAATCGCCAGCTTACGCGTGATCATTCGCAGATTATTCTTGCCGGCATGGAGTCGCATATCTGTATCGTGCAGACCGCATTAGATCTTATTGCAACAGGTAAACAGGTATTTGTCGTTGAAGATGCCGTGATCTCGCGCAATCCTGCCAACAAGGCAAATGCCTTAGCCAGAATGCGTGCCGCGGGCTGCATCATTACCAATACTGAGTCAGTGGCATTTGAATGGCTGGGGGCAGCAACAGGCGATGCATTCAAGACGATCAGCAAGCTTATCCGCTAAGGTTTACTGCATTTATAGAAGTGCTTTATAGGGGCATGGCAATGCGAATGACCTGGACCAGGCTATTCTTTATATTCCTGATAGGTTTCGTTGCCTTTCATTATCTTACGCAGCGTGAAATCGTACATGGCCCCGGCGTACTGGTGGCTGAGGAGCCTTACCAGAGAAGCCTTGGCTCTGCTGCAACACAGACCATCAATGATTTTCAGGTAACTCCTTTAGCCAGATTCAGCATTCGTGCGCGTGTGCTTGCCAGCAAGGATTATTACTTTGGGCGTGAAGCGGATCTATCACCCGTTGATTTGGCATTAGGCTGGGGGCGCATGTCCGACGAAACTGTGCTGCAGAACATCAACATCAGCCAGGCAGGACGTTTTTATTACTGGCGTGTCAATGCTTTTCCAATCCCACGTGAAGAAATCGAATCGCATAGCGCCAATATGCACATGATTCCGGCAGACGCTAACGTTAAAAAAGCCCTGCAGAATATAAGGGTTGGCAATGTCGTGCAGTTACATGGGTACCTGGTAGAGGCCAGAACTGCCGATGGCTGGCGCTGGAAAAGCTCGTTAACACGTGATGACACGGGTTATGGCGCATGCGAACTGGTATTAGTAGAAAGTATAGAAGTATCTTAAAACAACGCTGCTTAAAGATATTGTTTCAATAAAGCGAGCGTACGCTCAGTAGCACCGCGACTGTCGGCGCTAAAGCGCAATGCGGCCGCACTCATGGTTTTCTGTTTGCCAATATCTGCAAATAAAAGCTGTAGATGCTGTGCCAGATCATTGCTGTCCTGCACGCGATCGGCTGCACCGGCATTAATCGCCATTTCTGTAGCCTGCTCAAAATTAAAGGTATGCGGGCCAATCAGTACCGGCTTACCCATACTGCAGGCCTCAATCAGGTTCTGCCCGCCCAGCGGCAACAGGCTGCCACCGATAAACGCGACATCGCTACCAGCATAATAAGTAAACATTTCTCCCATGGAATCTCCCAGCACAAAAGAAATGTTTGGATTCACGATAACTTTATCGCCTGCGTCATCAGCCACTTGCCGTACTACTTGTACTGTCTGCGTGGCTTCTTCCTTGGCTCCGCGTTCTCGTTTCTCCTCACATTTCTTTAATAGCGATGAGCGACGCACAAAGTCCAGCGATTTTCTTTTAAGTAGCTCGGCAACTTCATCAAAACGCTGTGGGTGGCGCGGCACAATGATAGTGAGCAAATCCGGGATATTAGCCTGCGCCACCGCCTCGAGAATAAGTTCTTCCTCACCATCCCTGGTACTGGCTGCCAGAAATACCGGGCGCTCATTACCCAGCGCTGCCCTTAACTGTTGGCCTTTTGATGCAGCATCTACATGCGGTGCCACATCAAACTTTATATTACCTAATATGTTAACGTTATCTGCGCCCAACTCCTCCAAACGCGCTGCATCTTGTGCAGTTTGCGCAGCAATGGCGGTCAAACCTTGCAGACCCTGCTGCGCAACCTTGCCCAGTTTTCTGTATCCGTGAGCCGATTTTTCTGACAGGCGCGCATTCACCAACAGCAGAGGAATCTTATCTTGCTGGCAGCGTGCGATTAAATTAAACCAAAGTTCTGTTTCCATCAGCACACCGACTACCGGTTTGAAATGGTTTAAAAAGCACCTAACCGCAAATGGCAGGTCATAAGGTAAATATACCCTGCTTACGCTGTCGCCAAACAATTGCTGGCTGGTGGCACGACCGGTTGGCGTAGTATGTGTAAGCAAAATTTGATGGTTGGGATACTGCGTTATTAATGACTTTACCAAGGGTTCAGCGGCGCGCGTTTCACCAACAGAAACGCAATGCAGCCAAATTACAGGCCTTTGTGGTTTAAATTTGTAGAAACCATAGCGCTCTCGCCAATGCTCCAGGTAATCAGGCTGTTTTCTTGCGCGCCATAACAGCTTAAGCGGTGTAAATGGCAACAGCAGGTAAAGTAAAAATGTATAGACATGACGAGACATGGCATCATTTTCGCACATATTATTTTTATGCTGAACAGTTCATTTTACATCTACACCCCACCCATCATTCAGTACATAACCAACACCAGAGCTTCTTAACATAAAGGCAAGAAAAATTAACACTTTTTAACAAAAATAAATTAAAAAAATACCTTGACCTACCACTACTAAATGATTAAATTACCAAAAAAACACAATATATTGTGGTTAAGCAAGAATTCAGTCACAAAGGAAATAATGACCGAACTAACGCTGATTTACTAAATGTAACTGTTAATAATACCGACTGAAGTCATTGTTTACACATGACTTCAGTCCTAATAAAAAGGGAGCTAATCCATGCTAAAAGTTATCGATACTGCAAAGAATTCAAGTGCAGATGCTGAAAGAGAAATTCCAATCCAGCCAGTCTCTCTTGATATCTGGGACAAAAAATACCGTCTCAAGACCAAGCAAGGCGATAACGTAGATGCGGACATGGATGCTTCTTTTTCACGTGTTGCACGTGCACTGGCTGACGTAGAAACCACCGAAGAAAAACGTGTCGAGTGGCACGAGAAATTCTTGTGGGCTTTGCGTAAAGGCGCAATTCCTGCAGGCCGTATTACCTCAAACGCTGGCGCGCTGGAACACAAACCGGCGACATCAACCATTAACTGTACAGTTTCCGGCGTAATCTCTGACAGTATGGATGACATTCTGGGCAAGGTACATGAAGCAGGCTTAACCCTGAAAGCCGGCTGTGGTATCGGTTACGAGTTTTCAACATTGCGTCCAAAAGGTGCCTTTGTGGCAGGTGCAGGCGCTTACACCAGCGGCCCGCTGTCTTTTATGGATATCTATGACAAGATGTGCTTTACCGTATCCAGCGCCGGTGGCCGCCGTGGTGCGCAAATGGCAACCTTTGATATTTCACACCCTGATGTTACCGACTTCATCAAAGCCAAACGTGAAAACGGCCGTTTACGCCAGTTCAACCTGTCATGCCTGATTACCAAAGAATTCATGGAAGCGGTAAAAGCTGACGCCGAATGGAAACTGGCGTTCCCGGTGACAGAAAAAGAAGCCATCATCGATCACCTCGATGTAAATGATGACAGCCAGGTAGTATGGCGCGAGTGGCCAATTAAAGGTAAATACCTTGCCAAAATAGAAGGCAAAGATGCAGGCAAAGTAGCATGCCGCGTATACAAAACCATCAAGGCACGCCGCTTGTGGGATGTGATTATGTCCAGCACTTACGACTTTGCTGAACCAGGCTTTATCCTGATTGACCGCGTAAATGAAATGAACAACAACTGGTTCTGCGAAAACATCCGCGCTACCAACCCATGCGGCGAGCAGCCATTGCCACCTTACGGCGCTTGCCTGTTAGGCTCAATCAACCTGACCCGTTTTGTGAAAAAACCATTCACTGACGAAGCCTACTTCGACTGGAAAGAATACCGCGAAGTGGTTGCCATCTTCACCCGTATGCTCGACAACGTCGTCGAAATCAACGGTTTGCCACTGCAACAGCAACGTGACGAGATCATGCGTAAACGCCGTCACGGCATGGGCTACCTGGGCCTGGGTTCAGCAATGACCATGATGAAAATGAAATATGGTGAAGAAGAATCTATCAAGTTCACAGAAGAAGTGACCAGCGTGATGGCAGAAGAAGGCTGGAACGTAGGCGTGCAACTGGCTGAAGAAAAAGGCCCAGCGCCAATCATGGACGAGAAATTTGAAGTAACTGCCGACATGCTGGCAAAACGCCCTGAAATGGCGGCAGACGGCATTAAAGTAGGCCAAAAGATCGCCGGTAAAGTATTGCTGGGTAAATACAGCCGCTATATGCAGCAGTTCCCTGAAGGCTTGCGTAACAAGATTGCTACTAAAGGTGCACGTTTCACACACCACAGCTCAATTGCGCCAACCGGCACCATTTCATTGTCACTGGCTAACAATGCAAGTAACGGTATTGAACCAAGCTTTGCCCACCACTATGCACGTAACGTGATCCGTGAAGGTAAAAAATCAAAAGAGAAAGTCGACGTATTCTCTTATGAACTGCTGGCCTACCGCGAACTGGTAAACCCTAATGCGATGCCATTCAGTGACAAACCGGAAGAACAATTACCGGATTACTTCCTGGATTCATCAACCATTAAAGCCAAAGCCCACGTGGATATTCAGGCAGCTTCACAAAAATGGATTGATAGCTCGATCTCAAAAACCATTAACGTGCCGACAGATTACGATTTTGAAGACTTCAAAAACATCTATCTCTACGCTTACGACAAAGGCCTCAAAGGTTGCACCACATTCAGGTTCAACCCAGAAGCATTCCAGGGCGTGCTGGTAACTGAAAAAGACCTGGAAAACACAACTTACAAATTTACCCTGGAAGACGGTACCGAAATCGAAGCAAAAGGTAATGAAGAGATTGAATACGACGGTGAAATCCATACCGCGGCTAATCTTTATGATGCGTTGAAAGAAGGCTATTACGGCAAGTTCTAAATTTAACCATTTCAAACTGCTTCGTTCGCTAACACGTTGTTGCATTTGAATTTTCAATCCTCATGTACCATCTGTACACTCCGGTTAAAAATTCAAATGCGCCTAGTTTTAGCTTCACGCGCAACGTTTGAAATTGGCTAAATTAAAGTTGGGTAGTTCCCACTAAAAAGGAAAACAAAATGACTATTAAAATCGGTAAAAAAATTGTCGGCTACAACCTGGTGTCAGAAGAAGACAAAGCCAAAGCCGCAGAAGCTAAAGTAGCTGAAAGCCCAAGCAATGTAGTGCAACTCGGCGAACCTTTAGGCCGCCCGGAAAAACTGGTGGGCAACACCTATAAAATCAAAACCCCGGTAACGGAGCATGCGCTTTACATCACCATTAATGACATCGTCATGAACGAAGGCACACCGCATGAACACCGCCGCCCGTTTGAAGTGTTTATCAACTCCAAAAACATGGAGCACTTTCAATGGATTGTTGCGCTGACACGCGTTATGTCAGCTGTGTTCCGCAAAGGTGGCGATGTCACATTTTTGGTGGAAGAGCTTAAAAGCGTATTTGAACCAAGCGGCGGCTACTTCAAAAAAGGCGGCAAATTCGTACCTAGCCTGGTAGCAGAAATCGGCGAAGTGGTAGAACAACACCTGCAAGAAATCGGCATGCTGAAAAAACCGGGCCTCGATGAACACCAGCAAAAATTGGTGGAAGAGAAAAAAGCCGAGTACCTGGAAAAACATGCGAAGCCAGGTGAAGAAGTGAATGATGAAGGCTTCCCTAAAGGTGCGCAACTTTGCAAGAAGTGTAATACCAAAGCCAGCATCATTATGGATGGCTGCCTGACTTGCTTGAACTGTGGTGAAAGTAAGTGCGGGTAAACTTAATTAAGCGTTATTCTGGCATGAAGTTGTGAGCCGGAGCTTTTGAAGCGGCGCCATAAATCTTCACTTACGCCGGGATATTCCAGCGCGCTGCCGTCATCCAGCTCTACACGGAGGGTGCGGGTTTTGGTATCAAAGCCGATGGCGCGCAGTTTGCCGGCGCTGATTTTGGTCATTTCCATAGTTATCTGCTTCGCTAAATGAAGTTGAGCTGATTGTATAACCATCCATGTGGTCACTCAACCTGTAAGGGCACAATCAACAGGGGCAGGCTATGAAGGCAAGATTCGTCCACCACCATAAATACAAAGCTAAAGCCAGTATCATGACGAATAACCGCTTGATCTGAGGCTATATTAAATGTATGTCTCATCCTAAAATAGATTGACAGTTATTCACCTATTTTATGTTGATTAAGAAACGCTCGATGCACCGCATCG
>JALRGX010000071.1 GCA_023259635.1 Methylotenera sp.
GTTATGGGATTTTCTGGCGAAGAATGCACCGCATAAATCACGAACTCGAGTGGAGCAGTAGGTAGCTACGAATAACGTCGATAACTCCTTAACTGTCACTGCGAGGAGTGAAACGACGTGGCAGTCCAGTTAAAACAAAAGTTGCGCAGTTCTAACACAATTCGAAGGCTCTGGATCGCCACGGCCTATGGCCTCGCGATGACCTCATTGCGAGCGATTTAGCCTTTAGCTGCGAGCGTAGCGCAGCGGGTGGCAATACAGAGCAATATGCTGACGTAGACACTTATTCTGAGCTTTTTTAAATCATGCACTGTTACCAGGCGATAAACTTGCTACGGTTTTTTATGCAAACGGCACCCTGGATCTCGCCGCAGCCTAAGGCCTCGCGATGACGTCATTGCGAGCGATTTAGCCTTTAGCCGCGAGCGTAGCGCGGCGGGTGGCAATCCAGAGTTATCCGTACCGAAGCAATAAGAACTAATTTTTGATCTGATGTTTATCCATGCGGTAGCGCATCGTCATACGGGTAATGCCAAGCTTACGTGCAGCCTCAGAAACATTATTCCTGGTCTCGGCCAGCACTTGCAGCAAGATGGCTTTCTCTGCTGCATCCAATGCGGACTGTTGTGTATCAATTTTCAGGTTGGAATCGGCAGCATGTTGAATCGGCAGCGCCAAATCTACATCTGTCACCTGGTTATTGCGGCACAGCAATACTGCCCTGCTCACCTGATGCTTTAACTCACGCACGTTACCGGGCCACGCATAGTTTTCAATCATACTGATTGCTGCAGGAGTAAATACCGGCATCTGCAAACCATAGCGCCGGGCTGTCTGTGTGGCAAAGTGCTTGGCCAGCAATATCATATCTCCGGCCCGATCACGCAGTGGCGGCATCGAAATACTCATCACATTGAGACGGTAATACAGATCCTGCCTGAATTTACCTTGCTGCGACATTTCGTGCAGATCACGATTCGTCGCGGCTACAAAACGCGCCGGCACTGCGCGTTCTTTTGTAGAGCCGATACGGCGCACTACGCGGCGCTCCAGCACATTCAGCAGTTTTGCCTGCAGCATGAGTGGCAGTTCACCAATCTCATCCAGAAACAGCGTACCGTCTTCCGCAGCCTCGATCAAACCAGGACGTGTGCTGATTGCGCCAGTAAAAGCCCCCTTCTCATGCCCAAACAACTCACTTTCGATGAGCTCTGCCGGTAATGATGCACAGTCGATATGCACAAAAGGCTTGTCATTGTTGGAGCTGGACAAGTGCAACAAGCGTGCGGCAACATCCTTGCCGGTTCCGGTTTCGCCGCCTATCAACACAGTTGGCGCCACCGTGTCTGGCGACACGAACTGGGAAATACGCTTGATCTGGAATTGAATACTTTGCATGGCAGGACTTTCCCCCAGCAATTCAACGCCCTCAATTGCATGTGCATTGCGTTGGCGGGAATAATCCAGACTGTTATTTTGAACCGCTGCAGCCTCAGCTTTTTGAATAGATAACAATAGTTCTTCAAGGTCTATCGGTTTCTTCAGGTAATCCACCGCGCCTTGTTTCATTGCATTCACAGCATCACTGATTTCACCATGCGCTGTCATCACGATCACCATCGCATTTTTAGCCACAAAAAATGGCAGTAAATCCAGGCCATTGCCATCTGGCAATCGCATATCCAGCAAAACAATATCTGGTGAAAACTGTTTAACGATGTCACGCGCATCTTGAATCGTTTCAACATGCGCGCACTCGTAATCAGACTTCTGCAAACGGCGCATCACAGCCCGGGCAAAAAGCACCTCATCTTCAACAATCAGTACTTTTGACTGTTGCTTAAATGGTGAGGGTTCAGCTGAACTTTTGCCCGTACCGTGATGTGTAATTTGCAAATTTCGCTCCTGCCTTAATCGTTATCCAACGATACAGCAGCCTTAGGTTGACCAAAATCATAACGCAACCCAACCCAGCCGGCACGCGGTGCACCTGGTGACTGGAATTGTTCTGCCTGCCATGAAGTAGGGTCAGAATTAAAGCTCTTATCCGCAGTATTAAAGGCATTGGTACCTAAAATACCCATGGTTGAGTAGTCTTTATCAAAAATGTTGCTTACCTTTAAGAAACCAGTCCAGTTTTTATGGAACTGCCAGTTAGCATCCATGTTAAACACGGTATAACCGGCAACCTTACCATTTTCATCCTGGTTATTTTCATCCCCACGCGCATACACGCTGGCACTTGAAATCATGTTCAAACCAACTGTAAGTGTTGGTGTAACATCATATGCAGCGCGCAATTTAAGCGAATGTTTAGGAATATTTGGCAAATAATCACCTGATTTTGTGGTGAAGTTGCCATCGGCATCTGCTGATGAGTTGTTTTCATTATGGAACTCAACGCTATCCCTGAATGTAGCACGCAGGTACTGATAGTTGGCAGTTAAGCTAAGTTTATCAAACTTGCCACCCAGCCCCAGCTCAACACCTTGGCGTTGCGTATCGCCGACGTTATCAAAATATCCCAGGTTAAAACTATTCTGGCTACTGATAAATTGAATATCATCTTTCAGTTTGGTGTGGAATACTGACGCATTCCAATGCAGATTAGCGTTTAATCGGCCACGTACACCTGCTTCAAAAGTTTTGGAAATCACTGGTTTCAACACTGGGTCAGCCAGGAAATCGGTTGGCAATCTGCATGGTGTCTCAGGATCAGCACAACTCAGCTCAATAGGAGTTGGTGCACGCATGCCTTCGTTATAGCCGCCATATACCCCTAGCATCGGGCTCAGGTTGTAATTTAAGCCAATAGCAGGGTTAAAGCGGTTGAATGAATGCGAAATATGGTCGCTGTCACCTGACACGTACTTGCCGGTATTAGGATCAGCCTCCATATTGTCTTTAATACGAACTTGCACGTAGTTATAACGGCCAGACAACGTTAAATGTAATTTTTCATTGATTGAGAATATATCAGTCGCATATAAACCATAATATTTATTATGTGTTTTGATATTCGTCTCTTGCTCGAAATTATCTGAAGCTATTGCTGCACGATCTATACTAAAATCGGTAGGCTGTTCAGCTGATTTATACTTGGTGCGGCCCAAGTCTGCACTCAAACCGGCTGTAAACTGGTTTTTATGCTGCATTACATCGCCTAGATATGAATACTGCGCAGCAAAGCCATAACCCAATTGATTAGTACTTGATTGTTCATTTGAACCCTGGCTCAATATATCAGAAGGCTCTGCCAATGTTTGATCACATTGATCACCTGCACCAATTTCGGTACTTGCAAAACAATCATTGGTATTACTTGCAAAGTTGTTGATACGACTGTTACGTACATAAATGTTAGCGCCTACCAAATGCTCGTCACTAAAAAAGTGGCTGCCTTTCAGGCTCAGCATCTGCATGCGGTTTCCGATACTATCGGGGTAGGTATAAGCTTGCTCCGGTTTGTTTAGCCAGCTTTTAGGCAATGCCTGCACGCCGTTCAAGTTATTGTGTGCAAGCGTTAAGCTTAAATCGAGATCGGTAGTGTCATTTTGCCAGCCCACTTTACCGAACATTTGATTCACTTCACTCTCTGATGAATCACGCCAGCCATTTTCTTTAGCAAAATTACCGGTCACAAAGTAATCAACATCACCATTCACACCTCCATAACTGGCATTAAAGCCGCGACGTGCCCATGAGCCGGCCATAATCTCGGCAGCCAGGCCAGGGTTACTGGCACCACTCTTAGTATTAATAGAAAGCGCGCCACCCAAAGTATTTAAACCGAATACAGGATTAGAGCCCGGCATTAAATTGATGCTGGAAATTGCGCTTTGCGGAATCAGGCCCCAGTTGACTGTATCGCCAAATGGTTCGTTAATACGTACACCATCCTGAAACACAGACAAACCTTGCGGCGCACCAGCCAATGGTGAGGCAGTAAAACCACGGAAGTTAACATCAGCCATGTACGGGTTACTCTGACCCTCTGTAATGGTTACACCACCAAGGTTGTTATTGATGTAATCAGATAGCTCTAATGTGTGCTGTTTCACAACATCTTTAGAACTCGCTGATTGCACATTTGCCGGCACCTGATCAAGTGTGACACCTACGCCTGGTAACGGTGTAGTAGAAATAACTTCAATATTACCGAGCTCAATCGCTTCTGCCTTGTTTTCAGCATTTGCAACTTGAGGGGCAGCATAAGCTGCCAATATTGCCATTAAAATAATTTTTGGTTGTAATGTTTTTTGCATGTTGTTCCTTATTTTTAAAACTTAAGAGCTTTTTCTCCTGTTTATTAAATTAGCAACAAACATTCCAAAAACTACTCAATATAAAAAAACCATTTAAATCAGATAGTAATGATTTATATAATTTTTTATACGTAGAAATTGTAACCGAAAACTGGTTGTTAACAACCACAATATTGGTTGTTAACAACCCATATTATTAAATGCTATTTAATAGCTGCCTTGGCGGAACATTAAGAAAACCGCGCAACCCCAGCCATGCCGCAAGAGGAATAGTTGTAGTTGCAATGGTTAAGGCGATAATTGCCAGCTTAAGATTAAACTGGAACGGTATATCCAGCACATCCGTACTGATGTAATAAGCAAGTATATTAGCCGCCATCGTTGCTACTAATGCTGCAATCAAACCTATCAGGGCAAACTCGGTAAAGTAGGCAATGCTCACCTGTCGCCGCGAAGCACCAAAAACCCGCATCAAGGTTGCCTCTGCAATACGCTCGTCCCTGGTCGCCACTAATGCGGCATATAGCACCGCGACACCGGTAACCAGGCTGAATGCAAACACATATTCAACTGCACTGCTCATTTTCTGCATAATGCCGCGCACTTGCTTCATGAGTGCGGCAACATCTATTACGGTAAGATTGGGAAACTGTTTAACGAGTTGATTAAGCGACAGGTCGGCACCTAAAGGCAAATGAAAACTGCTGATATAACTTGCCGGGAAATCTTCAAGCACTCCGTGCGGTGTTACAGCAAAAAAATTGACGCGCATGGTGTCCCATTCAACTTTTCTCAGGCTGGTTACCGTCAAAGCTAAAGGCGTGCCGGCCACATCAAAAGTGAGCTTATCCCCCAACTGAATACCCAAAGTTTTTGCCAGCCCCTGCTCAAGGGAAAGATAAGGTTTACCTTGCTCGTCTTGTTTCCACCAGCGCCCGGCAACCAGTTTATTGTCACTTTGCATCACATCCGACCAGGATAAATTGAACTCACGCTCTGCCAGCCGTCTTGCCCGCTCCTCTTCCCATTGCGTGCTCTTGATGACCGCATCATTAATTTTTACCAGCCGCCCTTTAACCATAGGAAACACCGAAGTATCCTTTATTTTCTGCTCGGTAAAAAATTGTTTAATGTCATCAATCTGCTGTGGCTGAATATTGATCACAAAGCGGTTAGGGGCATCTGCCGGCAGGGATGCCTGCCAGTTATTAACCAGATCACCGCGTATCAATGCCAGCAGCATGAGTACCATTAACCCCATACTAAAACCTATTGTTTGCACCGTTGATAAAGCGAGTCGTGTTTTAAGGCCCTGCACACCAACCATCATGGTGGATAATGTCTGATTATGCGGCGACAGCCGGATTAAAGCCTTTGCCAGATATACCAGCCAATATGCAAAAACAAATACGATCAGGCAGAGTGCGAGCATCGCCAGGATTGTTGATAAGGCAATCTTGATGTCCTGCGCTTGCCACAACACCATCGCCGTCATCACCAGAGCTGCCGGCAGGTATTTTGCCAGTGCAGATATTGGCAGTACCAAAGTTTCACGCCGCAAAATATTCATTGCGCTCAATTTACGCGCCTGCCAGGCATGCGGTAGCACCACGGCAAGCATCATTACCAGACTGGCAATGATGCCTATCGCTATCGGAAACAATGATGCCGCCGGCAAGGCTTCGAGAAACAGGCTTCCGGCAAATTTTGCCAGTCCCATTTGCACAATATAACCAACGACAATACCCAGCAGCGCACTGAAAAATGCAATCAAAAGCGTTTGTATTGCAAGTACCTGTAACACGGTATTCTGTACTGCTCCAAAACAGCGCATCAAGGCAAACATATCCAGGCTCTGTTTGATATAAGGCATGCTTGATAGCAGCATTGCCGCCATAGCCAGAATCACACTGACCATCGCAGACAAGCCCAGGAATTGTTCAGCTTTATCCAGTGCCGATTTGATTTCCGGACGCGCATTGCGCAGATCCTCAATCCTTTCACCGCGCGCTAATTCAGGTTTCATCTGTTTGTGGAATTGCTGAATCTTTTTGAAATCGCCGGACAGTAATAGCTGGTACTTCACACGGCTGCCATATTGAATCAATTTCGTTGCAGCCAGATCCTCCGCGTTCATCATCAATCGCGGGGCGAAGCTGAACATATCACCACCACGCGAAGGTTCACGCAACAATATTGCAGCCACCACCAGATTTTTTTCGCCTACTGTAACTTGCTCGCCCACCGCTAAATGCAGCGCGTTGGCTAACCTTGGCTCTACCCATACCTCACCGTTACCAGGAGCAGCCTTAACAACCTTACCGGCATCTTCAATTGTAGCCCCTAGCGTCAGATCACCTCGTAAAGGAAAACTAGGCTCTACCGCCTTGATCTCAACTAGCTGGCTGTTATCGCCAGCAACGACCATACTGGGAAACTCGTAAGTCTTTACAGTAGCTAAACCAAGCTTTTGCGCATTATCTAAAAAAGCAGCCGGAATTTCGTGGTCAGCCAGAACAGCAAGATCACCGCCTAATAGCAAAGCCCCCTGCTGGCTCAGCGCAGACTCTACCCGCTCGGTAAAAAAACCGACTGCAGTAATTGCCGATACTGCCAGCACCAAGGCAAACACCAGCACGCGTAACGCACCGGCACGCCATAAACTCAAAGTTTGCGTCCATGCCAATTGAAAATTCAGCAATATTGCCCGCATTACAGTGCCACCTCTTGCAGTACGCCATCAACCAGCTTCAGCTGACGCTGGCAGCGGTTAGCCAGCTGGATATCATGCGTCACCAGGACCAGAGTCGTCCCCGCATCTGCATTCATCCTGAACAGCAATTCAATAATCATTTGCCCGGTTGTATGGTCAAGATTGCCGGTAGGTTCATCAGCAAACAATATGGTTGGCTGCGTAGCAAAAGCACGCGCGATAGCAACGCGCTGCTGCTCGCCACCCGACAGCTGTTTAGGATAATGCATTACACGTTCACCCAAACCCACTTTACTCAGTGCCTCCAGAGCCAACTCCCTGGCGTTGGGCTGGTTTTTTAACTGTAGCGGCAGCATGACGTTTTCCAGAGCGGTCAATGATGGCAGCAGCTGAAATGACTGGAACACGAACCCCATGCTGGCAGAACGCACAGCTGCACGCCCGTCTTCATCAATATCGCTGAATATCTTGCCATGAATTTGAACTGAACCCTTTGTCGGCATATCCAACCCGGCAAGCAGGCTTAATAATGTAGACTTTCCGGAACCTGAACTGCCGATAATGGCCACCTGCTCACCGGCTGCGATACTTAAATTTAAGCCTTGTAGAATACGTATTTGGTTATCATGATTGATAATTTGATAATAAAGATCGTTCGCCTGAATGATAGGGAGTTGTTGCATCAATGTTATTCCGCTTGTTTTTAAAATTAATAAATTCAGTAATTAGTCTGTGTTTAGCCAGTTTTGTTGCATGGTCTACTCCGGCATTAGCAGAAAATCCTAAAATTTTAATTTATGGTGATAGCTTATCTGCCGCATATGGTATTCCACAACAGCAAGGCTGGGCAGTATTATTAAAGAAAAAGCTTGAGCAAGAAAATTTACACTTTGACGTTATCAATGCCAGTATCAGTGGTGAAACTACCAGTGGCGGCATGGTTCGTCTTAACCGCACACTTGAACATACAAAACCACAAATCATCATCCTTGAGCTCGGTGCCAATGATGGCCTGCGCGGTTTACCTGTTAAAAACATGCACGATAACCTCGATGCAATGATTCAACTGAGTAAGAAATCCGGTATAAAAGTACTACTGGTCGGGATGAGAATACCCCCTAACTATGGTCCCAAATATACCGAGGACTTCCATCAGGCCTATATAAAGTTAGCCGGGCAGCACAAAATCCCTTTCATACCATTCATGCTGGAAAATATCGCAGCAAAACCAGCATTGATTCAGCAGGACGGTTTACACCCAAATATGCTGGGGCAGCCGCTTATTCTGGAGAACATCTGGCCTGAATTGCAGCGCTTAATTAAAAGTAAAACCCGCTGAAAGTGCGCATACAAAATTTCGGGCTAATGCACAGAGTCCTGCCAGCAAACTTCTAACCCCAGTTCATTGGTTTGCGCCTGTAATTCGCAGGCAACACCTATACCAGGCACGTATGCCAGCTTATCTTCCCAGTAAACCAATGGCATGTACATACGCTGCCATGGGGGCATATTCACTTCCTGCAACAGGTACTTGAGCGTTCTGGTTGGTCTTGACGCATCAGGCTTAAAACGCTCACCGCCTTCCCGGTTTGTGATTCTAAGCTTGGTAACACCCTGCTTAAGAGAGAGTCCTGCACCGATAACCTGCTTGAATATCAACTTGCCGCCGCTAGGCATTATTAATTCAGGCTCACCATTCCATACCATATCAAATGGTTCTGTCGTCTTATCCTCACATAAATATGCTCGATCCTGATACTTGCGCAGGTACAAATGCTGTAGCTTGATATTGATATCAGCGTCTTTTCTTGCGCTAAATAACTGGTCAACTATTTCATTTAAATGCTCGGCGGCAGGCATCGCCAGCCTGTTCCGGGCGAACCACCAGCGCAGCACATTTTTAGCACGCGCAATGCTTAGTTGGCCTAGCATCTGTAGAGAAAGACTATTATCAGACAGCATTTTTTCTGCATCCTGCGCAGCCAATATTTCAAGCAGCTCACTGGCCTCGGCCATATGCGATGCGGTTCTTGCCAGCACAGACTTTACGCTTTCAAACCGGGACTCCAGTACCGGCATCACTTCATGACGCACGAAGTTACGATCATATTGCGTGTTGTCATTACTCTCGTCATCGCACCATTTAAGATGGCGCGATTCGGCATACGCCTGTAATGACTGACGCGAAACATCAAGCAATGGCCTGAGTAAACGCCTTGCCTTATCTACAGCCGCCATGCTGGATAAACCTTTAACACCGCCCCCCCTGAATAACTGCAACATCAGCGTTTCCGCCTGGTCATCCTGATGATGTGCTGTAACGACAAAACTGGGAACCTGGCCATTAGGTGTGTAAGTAAACAAGGCGTTATATCGCAACTGGCGGGCCTCGGCTTCAATGCCCTGCTCGCTGTTTTTATATTCAGGATTTTTTGCAACGTTCACATGCACAATCTGCAAGGGCACATCCAGTTGCTGGCATTGTGTTGCACAAAACTCGGCCCATGTATCGGCATTGGCACTTAGACCATGGTGCACATGCATGGCATGTAATGTGAATGGGATTGCAACCCTGGCTTCCACCAACAGATGCAGCAAAACAATAGAATCAAGACCGCCGCTTAAAGCCAACAGTAATGTTGGTTTTAAGTCGCCGGTCTGTAAATTCCTGTCTAGAAACGCATTAAGCTGAAGGCTTAATGGATGCGTGAGAGTTTCGGTTTCGCGCTTGGCTTTCCGATTCAAAAAAGCGCTATTTTTCAGCGACTTCTTTGAATTTGCCATAACTCATCAAACGTTCGTAACGCGTTACCAACAATGATTTGATAGATTTGCTTTTGAAACGGCCAAGCTCTTCTTTAAGCGCTGCACGCAATGTTTCCATAATCACTTCAGGTGCGCGATGTGCACCGCCCAGAGGTTCCGGCACAATTCTGTCTACCAGACCCAATGCTTTTAGGCGGTCGGCTGTAATTGCCAGTGATTCCGCAGCTACAGAAGCTTTATCTGCACTCTTGTAAAGAATAGAAGCGCAACCTTCAGGTGAAATGACTGAATAAGTACCATATTGCAGCATCAGCAACTGGTCAACCACACCCAGCGCCAAAGCACCGCCAGAGCCACCTTCGCCAATAATGCCTTAGCATTAGCGACCTTGTTGTCCTCGCTTCCGTTAGCACTTGAGGCGTCATTAAAATTCGTAG
>JALRGX010000074.1 GCA_023259635.1 Methylotenera sp.
CATTAAACTCATCAAAGTGCTTGATCGAAATACCCCGGCGGGTCTGCTCTTCGTACAGGAAAGCCTCGATCAATAATGAGGTACCCAAAATCTTGTTACGTGGGCTATAAAGCAGATTTGCACGTGGTACATGCGTAGTGCAAACCGGTTTACATTTGCCGCAGCGCAAGCAGTCGCTAATATCATCAGCAATCTCGCCAATGGCGGACTGTTCCATAATAATAGATTCCTGCTCCAGCAAACCGAAGCTTGGCGTGTAGGCATTGTTCAGCCCAGAACCTGCGAGTAATTTACCTTTATTAAAATGGCCGTTCGGATCTACCTTATTTTTATAGGTAGTAAAGGTATCAATCGTCGCCTGATCCAAAAACTCCATTTTGGTAATACCGATGCCGTGCTCACCTGAAATCACGCCGTTCAAGTTACGCGCCAAAGCCATCACACGAGCCACCGCGGCGTGCGCATCCTGCATCATGCCGTAATCATCCGAATTCACCGGAATGTTGGTATGCACATTGCCGTCACCTGCATGCATATGCAAGGCAACAAACACGCGGCTCTTGAGTACTTGCTTATGAATCTCATCGCAGCGCTCAAGAATCTTCTGGTATTCACGGCCGGCAAATATATCCGACATCGGGCGTTTTAAATCACGTCGCCATGAAATACGCAGATCATAAGACTGCACCGCACGGAAGATGTTTTCATATTGCATATAGGCAGCGCCATCATCACCTAAAACAGAAACGGACTCATCCAGATTATTCAGGATAAAGCTCCAGCGCGTGCGCAAATCAGCAATCAGATGCAAAGCCATTTCCTGTTTGCTTTTCACCATATTGGCGTCCACATTGCCATCTTCATCTGGCTGCAACGGCAGATCGCTCTGCATGAAAGCTTCAATCGCATCCAGCAATTTCAACTTGTTATTGATAGACAGGTCAATATTGATGCGCTCGATACCATCAGAGTAATCACCGAGACGTGGTAGTGGAATCACAACATCTTCGTTGATTTTAAATGCATTGGTATGTCTGGCAATTGCAGCTGTGCGTGAACGATCCAGCCAGAATTTTTTACGAGCCTCGCTGGATACGGCAATAAAGCCTTCACCATTGCGGGCATTACACATACGCACCATCGCAGATGCCACTTCTCCAACGGCATTTTCATCGTCGGACGCAATATCGGCCAGCAATACCATTTTAGGACGCTGCTGACGTGCAGCTTTAGTCGCATAACCAACCGCCTTGATGTAGCGCTCATCCATATGCTCCAGACCAGCCATAATCACTGCAGGAGTCTGCTTGGCGGTAGCATCCAGGTAATCTTTAATCTCTACAATTGCCGGTACTGCATTTGAAACATTACCGAAAAATTCCAGGGCAATGGTCCGCACATACTTAGGCATACGGTGCAGAATAAACGTTGCGCTGGTAATCAAACCATCACAGCCTTCTTTTTGAATACCCGGCAAACCGGACAGGAATTTGTCAGTAACGTCTTTACCCAAACCTACTTTACGGAAGCTAGGTCCTGGAATCTCCAGAATCTCAGGCTCTGACAGCAAGGTTTTCATGTCATCACTGTAACGGCTGATCTTGAAACGCGCAGTTTCAATATCATGGATCTTCCCTAGGTTATGATCCAGACGCTCGATTTCCATCCAGTCACCGTCAGGGGTCACCATACGCCATGAAGCCAGGTTATCTAAAGCCGTACCCCACAACACGGCTTTTTTACCCCCTGCGTTGACCGCCACATTACCGCCGATACAGCAAGCATCTGCGCTGGTAGGGTCGCAGGCAAATTCAAGGCCGGCATCAGAAGCCGCTTCCATCGCACGGCGTGTTACCACGCCGGCACCGCATTCAATCGTTGCAACCTGACGTGAAACACCTGGCAACGTGCGCATCTGCACGCCGGTATGCTGATCCAGTTTTTCTGTATTAATCACCGCAGATAAAGGGGTAAGCGGAATTGCACCACCGGTATACCCTGTACCGCCACCGCGGGGGATGATAGTAAGCCCTAACTCGATACAGGCGCGGACCAGAGCAGCAACTTCTTCTTCTGCATCTGGCGTCAGCACCAGGAATGGATATTCAACACGCCAGTCAGTGGCATCGGTCACATGGGATACGCGGGACAAACCATCGAACTTGATATTATCTTTACGTGTAATTTTAGAAAGTTTGGCAAATGCTTTTTTACGTAAATTAGCGGTCTGCTTGAATTCATTTTCAAATTGCGTCACTGCATGGCGCGCAGCCACCACCAACTTCAGCACCTTGGCATTGCCTGCGCTACGCTCGTCAATAGCGGCTATACGGTGATGCAGCGCATCCACCAGCGCTTTGCGGCGTTTGGGATTCTCCAGCAAATCATCCTGCAGGTAAGGGTTGCGTGACACTACCCACAAATCACCCAGCACTTCAAACAGCATGCGAGCTGATCGCCCGGTTTTACGGACACCGCGCAATTCATTTAGAATGCCCCATATTTCTTCACCGAGAAACCGAATTACAATTTCACGGTCAGAGAAAGAGGTATAGTTATAAGGGATTTCGCGCAGACGCGCTGCAGGCGTGTGCTCTGCATTAAGAATATTACTTGATATTGGTGCGTTCATTTAGTTTTTGATAAATAGCTTTGCTATTAAAAGAGCATTATAACATGTCATGCATTAGCAAATAAGCGCGAGCATTACATGGTTATTTAATGCCCATCAAAACAGATTAAATTCTTAATAAATCCTGATTATTATGCTAGACGAAACCATTGGAAACGTTACACTGAACATATGAATCATTTATTGAAAAAATCATTACTGCCTGTCATTATTATTGCCTTACTTGCATTTCTGGCATTACAGCTAAACAATAAGCCAACGGCACCGGATATCACCTTCAAGACAATCGACGGCAAGCAGATATCCATGCATTCCCTAAAAAACAAAATTGTACTGGTGAACTTCTGGGCAACAGATTGTCCCGGCTGCATTAAGGAAATGCCGCAGCTTATCAACACCTACAACCAGTACCATCAGAAAGGATTCGAAGTCATTGCTGTTGCCATGCCCTATGATCAGATTTCACAAATCATAAATTACAGTAAATCCCAGGCCCTGCCTTTCCCGGTGACACATGACAGCAATGCTGAAATCACCAGCCAGTTTGGAAAAGTAAGCCTGACGCCAACTGCATTTATTTACGACAAACAAGGTCATTTGCTGCAACACACTATAGGCGATCTTGACTTTAATGCACTACAGCAACTACTTCACAAGGAATTGAGTATATAAATGCTTTGGGTTAAATCATTACATATTATTTTTGTTACCAGCTGGTTTGCCGGTCTATTTTATCTGCCACGATTATTTGTAAACCACGCCATGGTGCTATCTAACCACAGCCCGGACTTCGCAGTTTCGGAACGCCTGAAACTCATGGAAAGGAAACTTTATCGCTTCATGTTGCCACTGGCCGTATTGGCATTAGGATTCGGTCTGTGGTT
The DNA here is from genome assembly GCA_023259635.1 of Methylotenera sp. Taxonomy (GTDB): domain Bacteria; phylum Pseudomonadota; class Gammaproteobacteria; order Burkholderiales; family Methylophilaceae; genus Methylotenera. The sequence continues at coordinate 3,517 of JALRGX010000074.1, forward strand.
ATGGCTGGGTTATGGTATCAGCGGTGGCTGGATGCATGCCAAGCTGACATTGGTAGCAATACTAATCGCATATCATTGGTATTGCGGCAAACTGCTGACCAATTTCAGCCAGAATAAGAACGAGCGCAGCCATATCTGGTATCGCTGGTTTAACGAATTGCCCGTAATCATACTCACCGCAGTCGTGATTCTCGTTGTAGTAAAGCCTTTTTAATATTTCTTTTAGTACAGAATCACTGCATATGATGGATATATTCGACTCACCCTGGCTAATCAACATGCTGGCCAAATCCAGCCAAACGCCTCAAGGCAGACTACTTGGGCTATTTGACGTTCTGAATGACTGGTTACAAGCGCCGTATTTTGAAAAAATCAATATTATTACTGGCACACATAATACACTCCTGGTCACTTACTGCACTGAACAGGCAAAATTCCTGAGGGCAAACAACCCTGAATTACTAGCGGAACATATTGTACTGATTGCCCAGAATGCCACACTACAGGCATTAGCGCAGCCTGGAAGCAACAGCCTTATCCACGCCAAAAAAGTCGCAAATGCACTTATTCAGGCACAAGCTCAAAAGGCAGGTATTAGTACAAATATCAAAAGACCACGTTCCACTCATTACGCCATAGCTGCCAGCCTGTCGGCAGTCATCGGTGCCGTCACGATATCGGCACCAACACTCATACCCGGCAAAACCACTCAGGCGCAGATTGCACAGCAGGCCCAGCCTATTGACGATACATCGGTATACTTTGCAGCCAATCAAAACCATGCACTGACCGCCATTGACGCTTCCAGAATGTATGCCAAATATGAGCAAATGCGCCAGGGGACCTGCCAATTCCCTGAAGCACTGCAGATCCCGGACAAGCACAAATCCATTTACCTGGAAAATGTAGTCGGTGGCAAGCTCCCGACAGATGTGGCCGACCTGAAAGTGGCCAATTTCTACCTGGAAAAAGTACGCTGTAATTTCACGCCGATGCTTATGGCATCATCCAAATAACTGTGCAGTAAAATCCAAAAATAACTATTGCATAAAATGTATACCGATTAGTATAATCGATCGCATGTCTGGCTTACGTCAAAAAATACTTAGCACTGCGAGCAATCTGTTCCAAACGCAGGGCATCAACTCGACTGGAGTTGACACAATAGTGGCTACCGCCGGCACCACGAAAATGACTCTCTACAAATACTTCAGCAGCAAAGAATTATTAATTCTGGAAGTACTTAGAGAGGGGCATGAAGACTTCCAGGCTTGGTTAAATGACAAACTCAACACCAATGCTAAACACCCAGCTGAAAAACTGCAAAAGCTTTTTGATTATATTGAAGAGTGGGTGACCTCCCCTGACTTTAACGGCATTGGCTTTATCAAGGCTTCTGCAGAATTCCCCAAGGAAGACAATCCTGTACATAAGCTTTCTGCAGAACAGTCCTTGCAATTCCGGGAATACATCAAACAGTTAGCACACGAAGCCAATATTCAGGATGCTGATGGCCTGGCGCTGCAACTTTCCCTTTTATTTAAAGGTGCGGCACAAGCCGAACAAATGCAGCGCGGCTCTGACGCAATCAAATATGCAAAAATGGCAGCAAAAATCCTGATTGACGGCGCACTAACCCGCTGATTCATAACCGGCCTATTTCCATTCCACTTGCCCTAGCCTGGCAATACCTAAGATAATAGACTTTTTAACTAATCTGTTATTTTCATGCATACACTCATTTGCGGCTCACTCGCTTTCGACACCATCATGGTGTTTCAAGACCAATTTAAAAATCACATTCTGCCTGACAAAATTCACAAGCTCAGCGTTGCATTCTATGTTCCTGAAATGCGCAGAGAATTCGGTGGTACCGCCGGCAATATCGCTTACAACTTACAACTGCTGGATGGCAAACCGCTCATTATGGCGACAGCAGGTGAAGATTTCGCTCCATATACCGCATGGCTTAATAAAAACAAATTAAACACAACTCACATTAAAACCATTGCCAATAGTTTTACTGCGCAAGCTTTTATTACAACAGATGTGGACGACAACCAGATCACTGCTTTCCACCCTGGCGCCATGGTGGAGTCGCACCAGAATAGCGTAAAAAATGCCAATGACGTAAGCCTGGCTGTCATTGCTCCTGATGGTCGTGACGGCATGTTCCAACATGCGCGCGAATGCCATGAAACAGGCATTCCGTTCCTGTTCGACCCGGGCCAGGGCTTGCCTATGTTTAATGGCAAAGAACTGCTGGAGTTTATTGAGATGGCTGATTATTTAGCAGTGAATGACTATGAGTCACAAATCATTCAGGATAAAACCGGGTTAAACCTAGATGAGTTGGCACAAAAGGTAAAAGCACTCATCGTCACCCTTGGTGGCAACGGCTCACAAATCTATGCTGACGGCCAACGTTATGATATCCCATGCATCAAAGCCACCCAGATTGTAGATCCTACCGGATGTGGCGATGCCTATCGCGCAGGATTACTGTACGGTATCATCCGCGGCTGGGACTGGCCAACGTGTGGCAGACTGGCGGCAACGATGGGTGCAATTAAAATTGCAAGCCGTGGAGGACAGAATCACGCCCCAACACGCGAGGAAATTGAAATCATTTACACTCAGGCACTGCTCAAAGAATCGGTAGCATCTCAAACTTTTTAAATTTAATTGAGATTATGGTTGATATTATTTGGCGCAGGCAATTTAGAAATGCGACATCGCCAGGATTTTAGGTAATATCGATTCAATTATTTTTATTCCAGGTCTTTCAGCCTGAAATTACACATATACACAACCTCATACTCATGGGCCAGACCAGGCTGGCCCCAAATATGCCTAGGCTTTTAGAGCACAAGAGCTCTTTTACTTTAGCCCCCTCGACTCACAAAAACGCACTACGCATGTCTTTGCGCAAGTCACTTGCGTGCCACTTCACAGCCATCCTATCGATTTATCAACGCGATCTTTACTCATTTAGTGATTTCTGCAATAGCTGAATGAGTTAAATTTCCTGCTGAAATTAGATGCAGCCATCAAAATATTGCTAAAATACGAAATAATGATAATATAAAATATGAAAAATATGATATAGTGTTGCGCATTCAGGACTTATCATGCCACTCAAATCAGATATTGTTCACTTATTAAGCAAACGATTCCCACAGCTAATGGTGGATGATGTTCATTTGTCGATTAATATCATATTGAATGAAATCGGCAACGCACTACAACAAGGACGAAAAGCCGAGTTCAGAGAGTTTGGTGTATTTACTGCCCAGAAAAAATCTGCAAGAACTGCAAGAAATCCAAAAACAGGCGCCATATTAATAACTCGTGAAAAGATAGTGCCTCGTTTCAAACCGAGTATATATTTAAACAGGCGCCTAAACAAACCTAAACAAGAACAAAAAATCAGCATTAAACCGGTACATCATGTTGCTATGACAGCCAATCCAAAAATTGCTACATAAAATAAAACTATAGCGACTAATCACTCAGGTTTATAAAACACACCTGTTACTTGCGTTTAATAAAGTCATCCACAATTAATTCCAGTTGCTTGAATGAAAATGGCTTGAAAAATACACTAACGCGCTCGGGCAGGCCGCCATTTTCGTCAATATACGCTTGCGTATGTCCAGTCAACGCAATAATTTGAACATCATCATATGTTTCACACGAAACCAAATGGCGAATCATTTCAAAACCACTGATTTTTGGCATATTCAGGTCAGTAATTATGATGTCGGGCACTTGCTTGCCTAGGCTGATCAAGCACTCAAATCCATCAGATACAAAAGTGAGATTAACCGGCACATCAAGATTATTGAAATAAAACTCCAGCAAGTCCCTATAGACTTCGTTATCTTCAGCGATTAATACATCTAAAGAATTGGATTTATTTTGCGCAGCATTCTTATATTGCCTGGCATTCCACTTTAAATTAGAAATAACATCGCGCTCTGCCAGAACCTGATCTACTGATTCTGCAGATATTCGCCTGTGACCGCCTTGAGTTTTCCAAGCTTGAAGCACCCCAGCCTCTACCCACAACTGAACAGTTCTCAGTGACACCCCAAGCAAAACACTTGCTTCTCTGGTGGTTAAAGTTTTTTCCTCATTTTGAATCATTTTAGTTATGTCTATTTGTGAAAGAAATGACAACCAATTCTAATGTAAAATGTGATTATTTAACACTAAATTAATCACATATATTAAGCATATTTATACTACAATGATAAAATTAATAATTAAAATGATATAAATGATAATTTCAAGGCAAATATATCATTATTTATGATTTACTCGGGGTAATAATTAATGACTGATAAAGCCTTTTCAGAATTGGCTGAAATATCTTACTGGCTACATAAGATTAAAGAAGCACCAAATCATAGACGATACAAGCTACTAATCGTTGACGACCAGCCAGAGATCAGAAATTTACTCACCTTAACTCTGGACTCAGATGACTATGAAGTTCATCATGCAAATGACTGGACAACGGCACTGGAAATCACTAAAACCGTTAAGCCAGACCTGATACTTCTAGATATCATGATGCCAGGGGAGCATGATGGCCTGGAGGTGTGCAGACGCATCAAGAACGACAAAGACTTATCATCAACAATTATTATTATTGTCAGTGCACGTTCACAAGCAGCAGATCAGGCCGAAGGATTTAAAGCGGGCGCGGATGACTATCTTGCAAAACCATTCAGCCCTTTATCCCTAATTGATAAGGTAGGAACTTTTTTGACAAAGACAGTTCACACAACTAAATAAATGCACAAAATCCTGGCGGAATCATGAGTAACCAAGACATCCCACCATTTAATATCTCGGAACAGCTTTATTCACATGCAAAAGATGTGAATTTTCTAAAGAGAAAATTAGATAACGCGATGCTTAAAAAAGCGCACACTGAGCTCGAAGTCCTGATGAAGCTGGCACTAATTGCCGAATATAAAGATACCGACACGCATGTTCATATCTTTAGAATAGGCTACATGGCAGAACTGCTAAGTAAGCTTTTAAATCAACCTGAGGATTTCTGTTTTCTTATGCGATTGTCAGCACCCATGCATGACGTCGGCAAACTAGGCATCCCTGACTCGATTCTGCAAAAACCGGGCGCCCTGAATGACGCAGAGCGGAGTATCATGAACCAGCACCCGATCATTGGCGCCAAAATTCTTGATATTTCAGAAGATGGTCTTTTTCAGCTAGCAGCACAAATAGCCCTATCCCATCATGAAAAGTATGACGGCAGCGGCTACCCCTACAGACTAAGTGGTGAAGACATACCATTTGTTGGGAAGGTTGTAGCGATTGTTGACTTCTATGATGCAATCACCATGCATCGCTGTTACAGGAAAGGCTACAGCGATGATGAGGCAATTAGAATGCTGGAGGCCCAAAAAGGCTTACATTTTGACCCGAACATGGTGGATGTCTTTATAAAACACCACCAAAAATTCATTGATCTAAGAACTAAGGTTAACGATGCAGAAAGTAATTTTGACAGCCTGATTTCTCTGGACCTGATCAAAACACTAGATTAGCCCGCAATATAAAACCGGTATTCTGCAACTCAGCTAATGAGCTAATTTTTAGCATTCTTTTTTTCTGCGCAGATCAACTCACCGGAAATCGATGATCCTGGCTGCACTTTAATGGAAGAGTAATTTATCACTCCGTCTATATTAGACCCACTATTTAATGCCAAATCCTTGCAGTCCAGCTCACCTTTTAACTCACCAAACACTACTACCGTATCAGCCACGATCTTGCCATTAAAGCGACCGCTCTTACCTATTGTTAATTTATCAACGTTAATACTGCCTTTGAACTGCCCGTCCAGATGCAGGGTGCCATTAAACAATAGGGTTCCCTCATAGACAGCGCCTTCACCAATAATTGATGGCTTTTGAGCTGCATTTGCCACCAACCCAGCTGAAGAAGGTACTTTTGCAGTCAACACTTCCAGCCCTTCCTCATGATCAGATTCCATATTTTCAGTTACATCAGTTTTAGCCTGCTTGAATTTATTGAACATTTTGCGCCATTACAGTAATAATTGATGGGTTTACTTTGATATTGTTTATTGAAATTTCATAATGCAAATGCTTGCCAGTGGAGAAGCCAGTATTTCCAACTTTACCTAAAATGGCTCCCTGACTCACTGACTGCCCCCGTTTCACATTAATTGAATCGAGGTGCGCATATATGGTTCTAACCTTATTCAAATGCAATACGGTTACCATATTGCCATAGCCAGAGCTTGAATACTGGACAGACTCCACGACACCTGGCATGACAGATTTAGCATAATCATCTATCGTTGGTGCATAATCCAGACCTTCATGAATTGTTAGTTTATGTGTAATAGGGTGCACCCTGACACCATACTTTGATGTAGTGACCGCCCTACCTACAGGTGCTTCCGTAGGGAAATACTTATAAATCTGCTTTAACTGCTCCAATTGCTCGAGATTATTTTTATAATCCTGAATAACCTGGTTACTGGCATTGCCCAAATTCATTTCCTCAGATGGTCCGCCTATGGCAGCCCCAGGAGAAGATGCCGAAATTTTAATTTTACGCAAAGAATTTGCTGCTATACCTGACGCCTTAAGCCCTTGCTCCAAAGCACCATATGCCAACTTAAGCTCATGAGATGAGAACTTGATCAGTGTTTGCATCTTATTCAAACGCTCATGATAGCTGCGTGCGACCTGTATCAACTCTTCCTGACTTGCAGTTTTTTTATAATCCAGACTACCATCCGCCAAAACAGCCAAAGCGGCAAAAGCCTCTTGCTTTTTCTTGTCTGCTTCTAATTTTGATGCTTCAAGACTTTTATACTGCCAAATGGACACTGCGCTATTAATTGCAAGCACCATGATCAAAGACAGTAACATTCCCACAACGACAACTAAGGCTCTTGCAATCATCCGCTGCGTATTAGCGGACACATAAAAACAATGCAATATATCTGACTGCTCAAAAATCAGCCTGAAGTCCTGGTAGTTGTATAACCACAATTCTTTCACCCAGACTTTGGGTGAATATAGAGATTTACGAATGGTTGCAGCCAAATCCAGCACTATTACTTGCCCTCAACATCAACAACATTAGGCGCGGTCATAACTGATACAGCTGATGTCACTTTCTCTATTTTTCCGTCCAGCACTCCACCATGTTCAATTTCTAAAGATTTATAACTGATAACACCTGATATCTTACCCGTTGCTCTTAAAATAAGACTTTCTTTTGCCTGTATTGAATTAACAACCTCACCCTTAATATCGGCCAAGTCAACACGCACATCACCGGTTACCTTACCGGTTTCACCCACGTAAATTTCGTGCGAACTAACCTCGCCATTCACTTCACCGTAAATATATACAGTACCTGGAAGGGAAATATTGCCCGTAACCTTCACGCCTTCTCCAATTAATAGGCATCCTTTTTTATCTTCCATCACTTAGTCACCAATACAGTTATCAAATATCAAAAAAATTACACGAAAGAAATTGATGATCATCTAAATAAATCAAAGGCATTTAAATCAATCAGTCAAATCAACCGTCTTGAGTTAGAACCCAAGTCTATTAAAAACTTCTTCCCGGAGAAGGTCTCTACGTAAACGCTGCTGCCTTCAATACTTACGTCCATTAAACCTGGAACATAGTAATCGACGCGCTTCCTCAACAGCCTATCCGTCACACAGAACCTGGATAAACGCGGGTCAATCGCACATATATCCCATCTGTTCTTATTGATTTCCAGCATAACACTCCTTCAATCCGCAGTTAATTTTATCACTTTAACTATTTTTATCAAATAAAAAAATAAAAAGTATTAAATATATTAAAGTGTTACGGTGTTTAATTAGAGAGTGAAAGAGAGTGAAAGAGAGTGAAAGAGAAATCTACTTAAATTATTTTCACTTCAATATAATAAAAATCATATAGAAATTATCTGAAATATTAATGACTCTGAGGAAACCTTAATATAACCGTTGTTCCCATACCGAGTTTTGACTCAATATCTACATGGCCGTGATGGAATTCAACGATCTCTTTAACAATAGACATACCCAAACCTGTGCCAGGTGTGCTCCCAGAAGTATCTGCCCGCCAGAAGCGCTCGCCTACGTGTTTTAGCTGCTCCGCACTCATGCCTATACCTTGATCACGAATTACAATGCTAATTTCATTATTTTGGACTAATAGCGTCACTTTGATTGGCGTACCCTCCAACGAGTATTTCTCGGCATTGGTCAATACGTTCATAATGGCCTGCCGGATTTTTGTCTCATCCCCAACGATATTCACTACAGATACTGGCAAGTCCAATAAAATATTACAAGAGGCTTTTCCCAGCTTCATATCTGCAATAATTCTGACCAACAAACCATGAATATCCACCTCTGAAAAACGAAAATCCTTACCCCCGCGCGCATCAATGCGGGCAAGGTCAAGCAGCTCATTAATCATATTAACAATTAGCTCAGCCTGGCGCTGCATGGCTTGTAGCATTTCTCGGCGCAGATTCTCATCAAAGTTTCTATGTAAAAGAAGCTCAATATAGCCATAAATACTGGTCATAGGCGTTCGCAACTCATGGGCTGCATGGGAGATAAACTCAGTTTTAAGATTCGCAACCTCGGCCTCTGATGTAATATCACGCAAATAGAGTATTCGCGACACACTCGGCGCGTCACTATGTATACCGATGATCTGCAGCACAGCTTTACGTGGATGCTGCAACACTAGCTCATACCGAACCGCTATCTCACCAGGAGCCGGAAAATATGCAAAAATTCCATTGAATTGCCCAGGAAATTCAACGCGATTTTTTAGCTCAATGTCCAGAAAACTTACATGCCGCCCCATAACATCATTGCTAGCGATTCCGGAAATCTCTTCAAATGCAGGATTTACAAACTGCACAACATCTTCAGACGAAAGCGCAACAAAACCATCCGGGCTCAGTGTAAATAAAGCTTTTAGCTGCGCATTACTATCCTGCAACTCATCACGTTTCAATTCTAATTCTTTGGTTTGCTCGTGCACCTTCTTCTCGACAAGGCTGGTACGTCCTGTAATTACCAGCATCAGCACTTGCAACAAAGCAGTAAAAAACAAGCCTATGATACTGATGACCCATGCCACCGGTATAGGCTGCTTTTGCATATATTCGGCTGTAGGCCAGACTTTTAATTCCCATGTACGATCAGCTATGACTATTTTGGTACGCCACATATATCCGTCATCACCCCGGGCTAATGCTCCATTTGAGTGATACAAGGCCTGCCTGCCTGCCGTAATGTCATCAATCTGGTACACAAGATCCTTAACCCTGGCTGAAGCGGTCGCGATAGTAATCAACTCATCAATTCTAATGATCCCTGTCGCAAAACCCATAACCTTAGCTGCGTTGGCTTTAAAATCGGATTTAACATCGTAATAAGCCGGGCGCAAGATAAGTATCGCAAGGCGATCCTGCTTTTCCTGAACCAGCCTGATTGGCGCCGTAACAGCAATGTCAGTCGACCGCAGCGCGCTCTTAATTGCATCATGCCGGATTAGATCCGAGCTTATATCGAAACCTATGGCTTCCTGATTACCAGCCAGCGGGGCAATAAAACCTACTGGCACATATACATCGCGCTTGGCTGCATCTTTGAAACCTGATTGGTCACGTTCCTTTATCTTGAAATCTCTGGCAGCGCCAATTTCAGACATATGCCTTTCAAATTCCTTGCGCTGTAAAAATGGCACATAAGGGTTATAACTTAGCGCAAAAATATCAGGATTATCCTTAAGCGTAATACCTGTAAAGTACTCAAACTGCTCATAGTTCATATCCGGCACAACCTCCATAAGCCGGGCTAGCGCAGCAATAACTTCTCTATGTGCAATATAGCGCTGCTGTAACAGTTTTTCGAAAGCCTCGCCATGCTTTCTAATTTCTTCTTTCCTGAAACCCTGTTCCCAGTTACTTGCCAGCGTGACTACACCCGCCACAGCCAGCAATACCAGCATCATGGGAATGCCTATAGTTTTTAAACGATTATTCCATGGAGAATACTTGCGATAGAGTACGACAAGGCTAAGTGGCATGACAATCAGCACGCCGAGAGTGTCTCCAACCCACCAGCTCCACCATGAATTGATATACGCTGCAGAAGTAATGATTCCGGCAACATAAAGTACAGAAACGCCAACACTGGCAGAAACGACACAACCTAGCACCCCGGCAAGCAGCAGGCTACGGATAATATCGGACTCCAGCTCCATTTCCTGCCAGGATTTGCCTATTTGCCAAGTAACCAGAGAGGCAGCAAGTAATGCTTGTAAGGTAGCACCACAAGCTATCCCGCACGCCACTAAAGTGCTTAACAGATTCAGGTCGGCATTTAACCAACTCACGCTAAGATTGAGGACAAACGACCCCAGCCAGACGCCGAGCCAGGCACGATTGCCAGACCATAACATTAAAGCTGCAGCCAGGCCTGCTGCCGGAAATATCGGACTGGCATATCCAGGTGGAATGGCAAAACTGAGGCCTATGGCACCAAAAGTAAAGTAAGAAATGGCTACTATACCAACGGTGCGGTAATTTAACGATTTTGGTGCCGGAATTGAATCTGCAGTCATAACGTATTATTTAGTACTTAATCCGCCACCGCATCAACAGGCAGCCAAAGGGTGACTGTGGTACCCGTCCCATATTGACTTGTAATATCGACATGGCCATTATGCAGTTCAACCACTTCTTTAACGATGCTCATGCCCAATCCGGTGCCAGGCACTGCACCCGATGTATCTGCACGGTAAAAACGTTCATAAACCCGTGCCAGCTGCTCCGGTTTCATACCAAGGCCGTAATCTTTGATTCTGATACCGATAAAACTGGCATTAGCGCTGTCTACATCATGCGCAACGACTTCCACAATGACATCGCCGCCATTCGGTGAGTATTTATAAGCATTTGATAATACATTATTGATTACCTGAATCATTTTATTACGGTCAGCCTTAATAAAACATGTCTCAGCAGACATCAAGACTGTAGGTACACTCCTGCCCTCCGGCGCCTTAAACATCGACACTGTCTCATCAATTAATTGCGCCACACTCAATCTGGCAAACACGAAATCCTTGCCACGTCGACTTTCAATCCGCTGCAGATCAAGCAACTCATTCAATATCTCTGACACCTGAATTGCCTGCTTATAAATAACCTCATGCATATTGCGCTGCTGCTCGGCACTGAACTCTCGTGATAAAAGTAATTCAGAATATCCAAAAATACTCGACATCGGCGTTCTTAGCTCATGAGCCGCTGTTGATAAAAACTCACTTTTTATACGTGACACTTCAACTTCGTAAGTAACATCACGCACATACAATATTTTAGAGACAGTCGCCGCTTTAGATAACCTTAAACTAACTTCCAGCAAACGGCTACCGGCACTGGCAAGCTCAATAATCTGGCCATCTACATCTTCGCGCATCATTGACTGACCCGCATCATTGCCAGCCGTAGCGATTTTAAGTTTGGTTTTTAGCGCATCAATACCAACAAAACGCGCACCTTCCTTACATTGTTGTGCCAATAACTGACTGAATTCGCCCTCATCAATCCCAACCAATTTTGCAGCTTCAAAGTTAGTTAAACGATAAAAAGCGGGGTTAGCATATTTAAAACGATTATTCTGATCAAATGACACGAAGCCATCCGGACTTAGGGCAAAAATCGCATCAAGCTGCTGCGTCCTGTCCATAATGATGGACTCGGCAATTTTCTTCTCGCTAATGTCTGTATGTGATCCCGAGATGCGGACTGGCTTTCCATTGTCGCCCACAAGCGCTTTACCTCTGGTAAGTATCCACTTATAGCTGCCATCTTTACATCTTAATCTATGTTCGCCCGAGTAAAATTCACTTTTTCCATCCAAATGCTCATGGACCAACCCCAGCATGCGCACGCAATCATCAGGATGAATTCGTGATTTCCATTCGTCTGGAGAATCACTAATTTCATCTGCCTCATAGCCAAGCATCGATTTCCAGCGTTCGGAATAATAAACTTTATCTGTTTTTAGATTCCAGTCCCAAATACCATCATTGGCTCCACGCATAGCCATTGACCAGCGAAGCTCAGCTTCAGCTAACGCCAGCTCAACATGCTTGCGATCACTGATATCACGTGAGAACCCAACCGTTCCCATCACCTCGCCGCCTGTAGTCATTACTGGATTCTTATAGGTCTCGATCCAGGTCTGGCCATAACTGCCTTCCTTGGATACTTCCTCTTCCACCTGCTTTTCTTTCATGCTGGCAATAACTTCAAGATCATCAGCCTGGTATTGCTCTGCCAGCTTTCTAGGCCAGACATCAAAATCAGTCTTGCCAACAGCATCTTCAGGCCGAGCAAGTCCACATGCATCTGAAAATGCCTTATTAACTGCAAGAAAATGGTTTTCTTTGTCTTTAAGCCAGAACAGGAATGGCAAATTGTCCAGTGTAGCTCGCAGGTAAAGCTCACGCATCATTAAAGCATCTGTTACATTCTTAAGCTCAGTAATTTCGATCCGGCAACCAATAATGTATCCACTAGGGCTGCGTATTTCCTGGGCCATAAACCAGCGGCCATCACGTCTCTTAAGTTCATATGGCCTATTATCCGCCCTCAAATGATGGGCCAGACGCTCCTGCACCCAATCATGCTCACTGCCTGTTTTGATATCGAACGTCTTAGCTTCGACAGCCTTAATCAATATTTCTTCATATGTCCGACCCACCTCGATAAAGTCATCCAGCGCTGTATATTGCTTATAGGCATCATTAAAAATAAGCAACCTGTCCTGCTGATCAAAGATACAAAAACCATGCGTCACGCTTGTTACTGCTTCCTGCAATAAGTTCCTGACCCCCTCCAACTCGCTGGTACGGGCCTTGACGCGCATATCAAGATCTTCATATATTTCATTAAGACGGATAAACATGGTGTTAAAAGCTTTTGCCAACGCCCCGTATTCATCTTGAGTATCAATATTAATACGCGACTGTGGTCGGCCAGACACTGTAATTTGGTGCGCCACTTTGGATAAATGCTCCAGTGGTGCTGAAATGTAGCGGGCACTGGCTTTTGCAAATACCAGCAGCATACTGATAGCGATTAACGCTATACTGAAATAGCCTTTTAACAATAAGTTGATTTTTTCCAGCGCAACATCACGATCATAAGCAAGGAAATATTTCAGAACGACACCGCTTACCGGCAGCTGTACTTGGTGCTCTGCTGAAACGATCACTTTACTGAAATCTGGCTTCTGTCCTGCAAGAACTCCTCCATTACCATCAGCGATCCACTGAACGTTATTTTTTGTAGTCAGTTGCAAGATAGATTTTAGTGGAATATCCAGCACCACACCGCCCTCGATTTCTTTTGTTAAGCGATAATAAACTGGCAACACAATTAATAAATTTGACTCTTGATGAATATCCCTTTGAATCTGGACTTGCCGCTTACCGGCTTCCATCATGGTTTTAAAAGCAACATTCGACCCATAATACGGTTTAAGCTGTAGATTGCTGGCAATCGGCCTGCCGCGGTAGTCCACTACTGTTAAACCTGCATTTGCAAAATGTTTTTTTTGCTTTAACAATGGATCCAAGTAGAGTTCACTCTCATGCGTATCCGCCAGTGCATTTGCCGTGATGAAATTATTGGCGAATTCTGTCGCCAGCTGGATTTCCCCGGCCAGCTGGATTTCAAGCTCCCGTTGCGCAAGCTCAGCTTTACTGTTTAGCAAGTCATAGGTGTAATTTAAAATCAGATAACGCGTGCTGGCATATGATGCAAGCATCACCAGGCCGCAGAAAAATGAAACAATGGCAATAAGGACAAAGCTGATTTTGCTGCGCAAACTAAAACCTAAATATTCAGCACGCAGCCGGTCATGAATTTTTCGATATAGATTCATGATTTACTATTCGCCAATCTTCCGCACATTGCCAAATTCATCGAATCGCCCCATAAACAACTGCCTTCTATCCAGCGCCTCGTGGTCTGTTTTGGTAAATGGATGATCGTATTCTCGTACCAGCCCCTTATAAGTGGCAAGCTGCTCCATTGCAGTTCTGACTGCTGTACGATCAGTACTGCCGGCCTTATTAATTGCCAAAGCAAGCATATGTGTTAGATCATAGGCATGCGCAAATCCAACCTGCGCATGTAATTGCTTAACATTTTCGCCAAACAGCCGTTCAATACCTTTAGCAACCGCCTTGGCCTTATTACTTTTCGCATTATTAAAAGTGAACGTCTGAACTACGGTCAAATCTACCAATGGCAGGGTACCTTCTGTCATTTTTACAAAATCACCTCCGGTAATCCCCCAGTGAGAAATAATCGGTAGACGTTTGCTTGAGGGCAACTCAGAAATCTGCTTAATAATTAATGTACCTTCCGCTTCATTGGATACCAGAACAATTGCCTCTAAGCCAGAGTCAACAGCCTCCTGAATCTTCTGGCGAAAATCCGTTTCGCCCCAGTTATACTTAAACGTTACATGGTGAATGTCATGAGCGCTTTTTTGATATTGCAGAAAGGCCTCTTCAGAACTGCGCCCCCAGGCGGTATTGGGTAAAAATAATGCAATACGTTTAAAACCTCGTGTACGCGCATGATCCAGCATAGCCTCCATTGCCCAGGTATCCTTCGCGGAAAGCCTGAAGATATAATTAGGATATGGGTATTGGGTAATCGTATCCGCCGCCGACCAGGGACATAGCAACAACATCTTGCGCTGATTAGCCATGGGGGCCAACTCAATAGTTACAGGAGAAAAACGCCCGCTGAATACCGCAACTACATCCGGAATTACGGAAAACTCGTTAAAATTATCCCTGCCCCGGGCCGGCACACCACGATCATCCCTCGCATCAAGCATGAGCTTGCGTCCTCCCAGTACACCACCCTGAGCATTAATCTCATCCATGGCAACAAGAATACCCTTCTCTATAGACTGTGCAGCAATACTGTTTTTCACACCGAACTCGGCTGACAAGCCAATCACTACAGGACGGAGTTTATCTGCTGCACTTGCAATGGTCGTCAACAGCAATAAAAATGCAAATATCACATATTTCAGCAAATACATATAAAACTTATTCATGCTAATCAGGCGTTTCCGTTTAACTGCGCAATCTGCTCATCAATTGCCTCCAATAACAGAAGCGGACTAAATGGTTTTACAAAATAAGCATTTGCTCCCTTCTGCATCCCAAGCTCAGAATCATTCACCTGCCCTTTTGCCGAAACCATAATCACACGCATATGTTCCATTTGAGGATCATTTCTGACGATCTCCAAAACCTGCAAGCCATCTAATTCTCCAGGCATCATCACATCAAGCAAAACAACATCAGGCCGATACTCCCGTATCATTTCCAGCGCCGTCACGCCATCCTTTGCTTCCAGCAGCTCAAAATCCCCGCCGCTTAAAGCAACCATTATCATACGGCGTATATCAGCTTGGTCATCGACAATAAGTATTTTGTGCATTTCTATACACCTTTAAAAAATAATTGATATTTACCCATAAATTCCCGCAAATACCTCGAAGATTCAAGAACTTTTTAATTCATGCTATTTATTTAGCCAAGACTTACTCTCATTGGCAAGATCAAAGTCACCGCTGTCCCCTTACCAAGCACACTTTCAACAAACACCCTGCCGCCATGCGCTTCCATAATATCTTTTACCAGAACCATCCCTAAACCGGTTCCTGATATATGGCCGGACTTGTCTGCCCGATAAAACTTTTCAAAAATGCGGGAAAGCTGCTCTGGACTCATGCCAATTCCGTAATCCTGGATTTCAATGGCCAATTCAGGCTCATCTGATTCAATCCTGTATAAACGCATTTTGACCACACCATCAGCCGGAGAAAATTTATAAGCATTTGTCAGGCAATTATTGATTGCGCGTTCGAATCTTTGTGCATCAAAATAAAAATCTGCAACGTCGGGAATCGCATCAAGCAAAACGCGGTGATTATTACCCGGGAACAGGAATGTTTCTGCAATTGACCTTATAAATGGCTCTAACGCATGCAACTCGAGTTTCAATGTTTTCTCTGCTCGATACTCAATCACAGCAACATCCAGCAAGTCATCCAGCAAAGATGCAACCGTTACCGATTTATTGTATACAGCCTCAACCATCTCAGCTTCTACATCTTTTGCAAAGCTGCTCTTGTGCAGCAGTTCAGCATAGCCGAGAATCACGGCCATAGGTGTTCGTAATTCATGCGCCGCTGTTGTTATGAACTCGCTTTTCATATTCTCAACGATTGCTCTTTGTGTCACATCCTTAAAAAAAATTACTCGTGAGATTCTTTTCTGGGTAGTCTCAATGCATGAGCGTTCGAGGGTACGCTGTACCGGGTGTTTCAATTGAAATTTAAATTCAACGTGCCCAGACCCTTCAGCATATTTAAACTTCACATCAGGCCGGTCAGTAATCTGTGCAAATTCACTGACAGACTTATATTCTTTCGGATCTGCACACAAATCTATCAAAAGTGCATCCAGCTTCGACTCCTTGAACCCTAGTAAATCCTTACCCTGCAAGCCTGTCATTGCCACAAAAGCTGCATTCACATGCGAAACCAGGTCTTCAGAATCCAGAACCACCATGCCATCCGGACTCAGGGAGAACAATGCATCCATATCCTCCTGATCGTTTTCTATCGTTTTAATATAATTCACCTGTTTTGTGATATCGGTTTGTATCGCAATAAAACGACGCTCTCCATATGCATTTATAATTGCGGAGATTTTTAGCCTGATCCAGTATTTCTCGCCATTTTTCCTATAATTAATAAGCTCAATTTCTATATCCGAAAAGTTTTTAACTGCATCACGCAATAACTGGACAGCCTGTGGTGATGTCTCATCGCCCTGCAGCAAATCGCCAGGTTTCTTACCCAGCACCTCTTCCAGAGTATATCCTGTCAGTTTGGTAAATGCCTGATTCACCCACAGCGTTTTGCCTTCTGCGTCGGTAATAATCACAGAATCCGTAGTATGCTTGGCCACCATTGCAAGTCGTTCCAGATCTTTAGAATAACGCCGTATCGTTTCCTCAGCCTGCACAGCCTGTTCTTTGGATTGAATTAATGATTTCTCAAGCACGATCCTCTGCTTAACCTCTTTTTTAAGCCTTCTATTTGAGATAAAGAGAATACTGAGCACCATCACAGATACTGCGAGTATGGAAATAATGAGCTCATAATCAATCTTGCTAAGATAAGGAACCTTCGTCCACCTATCGATGATTTCTGCACGCTCATTCTGCGGAATAGCATTCAAGCCATTTTCCAGGAGGGTTTTAAATATTGGCCAGTCACTGCGTACTGCCATATATAACTTAACGTCATAAGGCGTATTGGTATTGAATACTACCGATTCATTCTCGTTACTTTTGAGCACATATTCAATGATTACTGTATTACCGATATAAGCATCTACCTTACCAGAAACTACGGCGTCCAAAGCCTCTTCAGCAATATCCACTAAATACAGGTGAATTTCAGGATGTTCTTGAGCAAGGCGCTTTGCAAGAAAGCCATTTTTAAAAACCGCAACTTTCTTACCGTGTAAAGCATCAATACCGTCAAGCCTGCGTGCATTCTTCTTGGTAAATATTCCAATCGAAGAGACAAGGAAAGGAGTATCTAAAGCAGTAAACTTTGTTCCCTCCAACGAACGAACATTCGTGACAGAAGAAAGCATGTCAGTATCATTGGCAGCAAGCTCCTGGTCAGCCATTTTTTTATTGAACTTGATACCAAGCATCTGCTCGAGTTTTTTTAAATAATCAACAGAAATACCCCTGAACTCTTCCAGCTCAAAAGTAAATTCTATTGGAGAGAAACCATGCCTGACAGCAACACTTATTTCCGGATGCTGCTGTAACCACAGCTTTTCTTCCGCAGTCAGGTTAATTTTATCGTTGATAGCCGCTGGAGCTTTATATGAACGAGAATCTTCGGAGAATGATAATGAATAAAAGCAAAGGCCGACAAGCAACAAGACAGAAATAATAAAATTATGCAAACTTAATTTCATCTGCCGACCAGCACTTCTTTCATTTTTATGAAATAAACCATCAAAATATACTCAGATCAAGTATCTCTTTTGATAATATACCCCAAAACTGAGAAAAGTACTTTTAAAGAATGGAAAAAAAAGAAGGTAGCCGAAGCTACCTTGAAGTGGGGCCTCGCGTGATGCGAGGATTCTATAGCCTATGACCAGACTATAAAATTCGTTACGTTATTTTTCTTTTTAACTACAATATATAAAGTATTCGAAGCGACCCGAAACGAAACATACAAGCATCATTAACAGGCGGCGGTAATATTTGATCTAATTATATTTATCATTTTTTTCATTTGCAAGCAATTTCTTCTAAAATTATCAAATACATTTTTTTCATTAAAAACATATCGAATTAAAAATCAGTTCAATACTTTAGAAACTTTATACATGACATACCGGATCGCTTGATACCAGCAGTCCCGCCCATTGGTTATTTACTTGAGTAGACCCCTATTTTCAATTCCGAGCTAAGGGTGTATTGTGCTTCTTAGATTAAGTGGCAGTAGATTTTCATGACAGCGCCTTTCAATCAGAAATTAAAATCAGGGGAGCCGTAATAAAGGTCTTCCCCGCACAATATGCGTACATTATTCTGAGTGAAGGTACTACATCTGCTTTTCCACTTACCCAACTTTAAATTTACAAAATATTGCACTTTTAAGTTGAAACTACGTCTATAAAAAATAATTCATAAGGAAAATCAATCATGCGTATCACTCAATTATTGGCAGTCAGCTTATTAACTGCATTGTTAGCAGCTTGTGCCAGCTCTAACTCCGGCAGTGTATATAGCCGTGACGAAGCACGTAAAGTCCAGACCGTTAAAACTGGCGTAATAGAAAGCGTACGCCAAGTAAAGCTTGAAGGCACCAAATCCCCTGTTGGCACAATAGCAGGCGGCGCAGTTGGCGGCATCGCTGGCAGCTCCGTTGGCGGCGGCAAAGGTCAAGCAATCGCCACCGTCATAGGTGCTGTAGCTGGCGGCCTAGCAGGTTCAGCAGCGGAAGAAGGCCTTACACGCAAAGACGGTGTAGAACTTACCATAAAACTTGATGGCGGGGGACTGATTGCTATCGTACAAGAAGCAGATGAAGTCTTTAAAGCCGGTGAAAGAGTCCGCATTCTTGAGAGTGGCGGAACATCTCGCGTCTCCCACTAAAGTTACGCGCTACAAAGCGCATAACTATACCGCTACGCATTAAAACCAGCCCCAATGCCCTCACCGTTAAGGCCATTGGGGCTTTTACATCAGCCGCCTCAACTGTCAACAAACAGTCATTTTTCCGTCATTAATTCTTCACACCCCGCCATTAAAGTATCTCCCACAAAAAAGGAGATAATCATGGCGAATAATTTAATAACGCGTAAAGACATTTCATTTGCAACCATCAGCAAAAACGTGGGTCGTGAGCAACCGGCACAAAGAAAGCTCTATGTAAGCCTTGCCCGCACACAGGCAGAAATAGAAGAAGCACAACGACTACGTTACAAGGTTTTTGCAGAAGAAATGGGCGCACAGCTTTCAGGAATAGGCGGCCTGGATATTGATGGCTTTGACCAGTTCTGCGATCACTTGATTGTTCGTGACAGCGGCTCCAACCAGGTAATCGGCACCTACCGCATTTTAAGTCCGTCAAAAGCCAACGAAGCTGGCGGCTATTACTCTGCGGGCGAATTTGATTTAAGCCGTTTAGCACCTATTCTTAGCCGCACCGTTGAAGTTGGCCGCGCATGCGTACACCAGAATTACCGCAATGGCGGCACTATTACCATGCTCTGGGCCGGCCTTGCCAAGTATATGCAGATTCACAACTATGAGTATATGATCGGTTGCGGCAGTATCGGCATGTCAGATGGCGGCCACCTTGCAGCCAGCTTGTACAGCAAGCTGCAGGATGAATACCTGTCACCTTCGGAATACCGCGTATTTGCACACAACCCGCTGCCAATCAATGCACTGAATAAGGATTTACAGGTTGCCTGCCCACCACTTATTAAAGGCTATTTACGCCTCGGCGCATATATTTGCGGTGAACCGGCATGGGATCCCTATTTCAACACGGCCGATATGCTGGTAATGTTACCGCTATCTAGAATCAACCCAAGATACGCCAGCCATTTTATGAAATAAAGGGTTAGCAGTATCGTTATTGAAACTTTGCAATCTATCAAAACAGATATATCTCCAACCAGTAAAGCTACCAGGTATTTCAGGGTTGGCCGCATTATGGCCCATACCCTGCTGGGCTTGACTCTGGCAACAGCAGTTTTACCGCTGTCAAGAAAACCCTACAGGTCACGCCTGATTCAATGGTGGTGCAAAAACCTGCTGGCCGCTTTTAACCTGCGGGTAAGCAGCCATGGATATATTCCTGCACCTAACGCACAACCCACGACAACAATGTTTGTGGCAAATCATATTTCATGGTCAGACATCCACGCAATTAATAGCATTATCGCCCTCAGGTTCATTGCCAAATCCGAGATCAAAAACTGGCCGGTTTTCGGCTATCTGGTCAGCCGCGCCAATACATTATTTATTGACCGCAGCAAGAAGCGTGATGCAAAACGCACAATTGATGTAGCCATTCAGAGCTTACAGGCAGGTGATAATTTATGCCTGTTTCCGGAAGGCACCACGACTGACGGCACTACCATGCAGCCGTTTAAGAGTAGCCTGATACAGGCGGCTATTGAGGCGAAGGCATCCATCTGGCCTGTCGCCATCCGCTATCCTCACCCCAATGGCGGTGTAAATGTCAATGTCGCTTATGCAGGAGAAACCACATTAATGGAATCCATGCAAAACATACTCGCGCAAAAACAACCTGTGATTGAACTGCATTTCCTGCCGCCGATAGCAGCAGAGGTTGTTGCAAAGCAAGACCGCCGCGAACTGACTTTGCATATCGAAACATTGATCCGCCAGCACCTGGCACCATGATCAGATACTCAATCGGCCTAACCTGTTACCCGTACTTATTACACAGGTAATTCTCTAGCTCTTTATCGCTTTCAGGGTAATGGGCTTATCTAACGGATGCGAATCAACCTGCACTATCGCTTTTGTTTCAATATCCATCGCTGTCAACTTACCACCCCACAGGCAGCCTGTATCCAGCGCATAAATATTTTCCCGCTGCTGCAACCCTAAAGCAGACCAATGCCCGAATATCACCTGCGTATCTTTTGTAGCCCTGTCCGGCACATCAAACCACGGCACATACCCATCCGGAATATCCTGTAACTCGCCTTTGAACTTGAATTCCATCTGTCCGTCTACAGAACAAATTCTCAAACGCGTAGCCGCATTAGTAATCACCCGCAGCCGATCAACCCCAGTTAAGTCATCACTCCAATGATCTGGCCAGTTTCCATACATGTGCCGGAAAAAATTTAAGTAATCATCACCATGCAATACCTGTTCAACCTCAGCTGCATAACTTAACGCTTGCTCGGCACCCCACTGCGGCAATAAGCCAGCATGCACCATCAGGTAATTATTTTCATGGTACATAAGATGCTGGTGCCGCAACCAATACAGTAAGTCTTTACTATCATCCGCAGCCAGCAAGGCATCTAAAGTATCGCCTTTATGTGCTGCAACAATACCCTCTGCAACTACTAAAGCATGCAAATCATGATTACCCAGCACCACCTTCAAGTTATCCTGATGCTCATAGCACCAGCGCATTACTTCCAGCGAGCCGCTGCCCCTGTTAACCAGGTCACCAACCAGCCACAGCCGATCAGATTTTTCATCAAAATCGATTTTTTCCAGCAACGCCTGAAATGCGTGATAACAACCCTGAATATCGCCTATCGCATAAGTAGCCACGTTAAATCACCGTTCAAACTATTAAAAACACCAACAACAAAAAAGCCACTTAATTTTAAGTGGCTTTTTCTAATGATACGCTACAAATAATCTAAAACATTAGAATGTTGCACCTGCAGCGTTAGCCATGTATTTCACAGCACCAGCAACTTCAGCATCACTCAGAGCTGGATTACCGCCTTTAGCTGGCATCATACGAATACCGTGGGTTGCATGGGTTACCAGTGTATCGTAACCTTGCTTGATACGAGGCTCCCATTGTGCTTTGTCACCAAACTTAGGTGCATTCATCAAACCTGCCGCATGGCACATAGCACATACAGATTTGTAAACTTCCTCACCGCTCTTGCCAGCAGCTGCTGGTACTGCTGCAACTGCAACAGGCTCTGCAGCTGGTGCCGCAGCCTGCTCTGCAGGTTTTTCTTCAGTTGCTTTAGGCGCTGGCGCTTTAAAGTTTGCACCAGATGCATTTGCCATATGTGCAACAGCACTCGCAATTTCACCGTCTGTTAATGAAGGGTTGCCACCACGCGCAGGCATTGAACGGATACCTTCAAGCGCATGTTTAACCAATGTTTCATAACCTTGTGCAATACGTGGCTGCCACTGTGCTTTATCACCAATTTTTGGCGCATTCATCAACCCTGCAGCGTGACACATAGAACATACTGCCTTCACTACTTCTTCGCCACTCTTTTCAGCTGAAGCACCCGCACCAGCCGCAGCCAATTCAACCGTAGCTACAGGCTTGATATTCTCTTCAATCTGAGAAATAGCTGCTGTTGGCTCAGCAACTTCAACCGTATCTGTTACACCAAAAAATTTTGCTACCAACAAAACGAATAAGGCAAAACCAACAATACCTACAAACGAGGCAAGTACGATTTGTCCAAATGAATAGCCTTTTTCGTCGCTATTTACATTGCTCATTACAGTTCATTCCCAGAAAAAATTAGTAAAACGATTATTATACCTACACTTTCAGATTAAGGTAAAAGGCTAAAGAAATTAGCCAAAGAGTGGATATTAAGAACCCAGCAATCCGGTTATTCTAAAAATGCTTTCGCTAATCCCGCATCAAGTGTTTCTGTTTGTTATAATGCGCTACTTAACATGCGCCCGTAGCTCAGTTGGATAGAGTGTTGGTTTCCGAAGCCAAAGGTCGTGGGTTCGACTCCCGCCGGGCGCGCCACATACTAGAAAGGGTTGATCCATTACGAATTCAGCCCTTTTACATTTAATTTAGAGAATTATAAAACTGGGCACTAGCCGGTATTTAAATCTACCCCATAACAGCCTTTCCTGACCTATCAAGTTTAAGTCTGGTTTCAAGCAGAGAGAAACTATCAGTTATGGGAATATCTTACGATAAGTAACCAAGTCACCTAACGAGATAGATCAAAAATATCACAGAATATAACACCCTTCAATTTGGTAGTATACTTTCTGCTCACATTCAGACTTTTTCGAAAATGCAAATATCCAAGACTCGGTTATCTTGGTCTATCATTCTTATGTTCAGCATTGCTTTGCTGCTCATCGGCTGCGCAGGCGAATTAACGACAAATTCCGCGGTATCACCAGCTAACATTCGGCTTTACCCGACACTTGACTTGCTGAAGGTCAAGACTAATCGCGACATTGTAAAAATCTTACTTGATGAACAGGGTATTGCTCATGCGTTCATAGCTGTTACGAATACTAAAGAGGTTTATCACGTGGCAGTTTCCCCTGATGGCAATATGCAACGTGAATTAATTGAGGCCAATAGCTCTCCTTCAAACGTTAGTGCCGCGTATGATAGTACCAACAGATTGCACCTGTTATTAGATGATAGGGAGTTAGTTTTCATGGGATCAAGCTGGAAAATTAATTCCAATACAATATGGAAAACCGCTGGCATCAAGGTAAGGAACCCAAGATTCATTCAGGCAAAAAATGGGATAATCCGGGCATTTCTAGTTGATGGGAATGAAGTAGGAGCAACCGGACGATGGAGCTTGTTTGGTTTTGGTGGTTACGGGGCCGGTATTATATTTCCGTGGCATTTTGACTCAGAAAAGCTGCTAATAGTACCGGAATCAACTGTAGCCAAACCTTTTTGGTACGTGCTTGATCCTAAGGATAACCTTGACGCTGACAATGCAATATTTGCTACTGATAATAACCTAAATCTGAATGTGATTTACTCTGCATCCAGAGTCTTGATTGATAAAATAGATGAACCTCGCTATGCAAAAATTAGTCTATCTCCACCTCAATCAGAGGATAATCACCTAGTGAAAGGGGGCAAAACCGAGTTGCATCCTGTGAATGGGAGCAGCATCCCAATGATCATCTCCAAACGAAGACCTTTTAAGCAGATTGCATTTTCCGTGGATCCTGATACCGGCATGTTATTGATCGTCAGAGCACATGATGCCAGCATTGGTTTAAAGCATGGCGAATGGGGCCAGCCACAGAAATTACCTATTCCAGATTTCTTCTGGGAACCAAGACTGGCATCCGCCGGTGGAGAAGCTTTTCATTTACTGACAGTGACTGAGACTGGGATGGCATACCTGATCTACTCCCGCGGGGCTTGGTCTACCCCTGTAATTTTGGGAAAACCTGATGTGGCATCCATATTTGGTAATATATGGAGCGCTACAGATATAGCAAGCAATGGGCACAATAAAGCTTTCGCCGTATGGCCAACTAGAACTGGGATTGTAGGACGCTGGGTGGAAAGGGTTGATCATAGATAATAAGCATTAACTGGTTTTCTCTGTCAACTGATTGAATAATCCCCGCTTGCCATCTCTTAAAAGCTATATTCGACGCTTATCGATAACGCCTATTACCGACAGCTGACAACCATGACTTAGAGAAGAACTATACATTTCCAGTGTCCATTTTTATCACCTCGGGCGCGCCAAAAAATGAAAAGGCTGATTCCATAAAGGTTTCAGCTTTTTTATTTGAATCCAAAATTGATAAAATCGGGGACTTTTCTATTCAAAGTCCCCCTATAGTCGGATAACCTCTAAATCCCCATAGCGAACTATCAACGGCAATGTGAATTAAGATAGAAGGACGCCATAAGGAGTCTCACCTGAATGACATTTACGTTGAACCTTTGCCAAGAATGGAGTAGCGATTTTTTAACAGGGCTTCAAACTCTTCAATTGGTAATGGCTGACTAAAATAATAGCCCTGAAAATGATCGCAATCATTATCTTTCAGAAACTGCAGTTGCTCCGTTGTTTCTAAGCCCTCTGCCAATACTTTTAACCCTAGACTGTGGGCCAGGGTAATAATTGTGACAACTAAGGCTCTATCGTTAGTATTCTTAGTAATGTCGCGCACAAAAGACCGGTCAATTTTCAATTGATATAAAGGGAGTTTCTTCAAATATTGCAGCGATGAATACCCGGTACCAAAATCATCCAATTCGAAATTAATACCCAGTTGCTTGAAAAGATTCATGCAGGCAATGGTGCCCTCTGTGTCGCCAAGCAACATACTCTCGGTAAGTTCCAGATTGAGCAGTGAGGGATCAATGCGGTGATGGGCGATCATCGACTCAACTTGCTGTACGAAGTTTGGCTGATGAAACTGCTTGGCACTGACATTAACCGAAAGTCTGAGCTGATTCATTTTCGGATCTTGTTCCCACGCTTTAAGCTGAGCACAGGCAACATCTAGAACCAATTGCCCGATTTCCAATATCAACCCAGTCTCTTCTGACAACGAGATAAACTCTGCTGGAAAAATCATCCCACGCTGCGGATGCTGCCAGCGAATCAACACCTCTGCTCCAATGACCTGATTATTCCTGTCAACCTGTAACTGATAAAATAACTTGAATTCTTGCCGCTTCACCGCTGCACGCAGCTCACGTTCCAGTTCGGTTCGGGCTGTAATAGCAAACTGCATTCCGGGATCAAAAAATCTTACAGTATTGCGACCGGAATTTTTAGCTTCATACATTGCAATATCTGCTTGTTTCAGCAGTTCATCAATACCACTGTTATTTTTATCAAACAACACGGCACCGATGCTGACAGTACTATGATACGGATGGGCACCTAGATGGTAGATTTGACTCAGGGCGTGTAAAATTTTCAGCGCACATGCCTCGACCTCAGATGCTGCAATCAAAGCCTCACTGTGCAAACCCTCAAGCAGAACCACATATTCATCACCGCCCAGGCGTGCAACCGTATCCCCGGCACGCACACACTTTGTAAGGCGCTGCGCCACCTCCTTAAGAAGAACGTCGCCAACATCATGCCCGAGCGTATCGTTAATATTTTTGAAATGATCAATATCCAGAAACAGTATAGCGCCCATTCGACCGCTACGTTCACTCGCAGCGAGTGCCTGTGTAAGGCGTTCTGTCAACATACGCCGGTTCGGCAGAAGCGTCAGCGGATCATAGAACGCCAGCATTTTGATTTCATCTGTGGCTGCCTTGCTGAAAGAGATATCAATCATGGTAGCGACATAATTGGTAACTGCATTCTTAGCATCTTTCACAGCCGTAATATTAAGCTGACATGGAAACAGTTCACCGTTTTTACGGCGGTTCCATATTTCGCCTATCCAGGAACCGCTATGATTAATGCTATCCCACATCGAGGCATAGAAATGATTATCATGACGCCCCGATTTAAGAACATTAGGAGACTTTCCTATGACCTCCTCTGCGCTGTATCCCGTAATAAGGGTATAAGAGTGATTAACTTTAAGAATGATATGGTTTGCATCAGTGATAAATATCCCCTCTTGAGATTCAAACGCAATAGCAGCGATACTGAGCTGCTGACTGGCAGATTTCCTATCGGTAATGTCACGCGAGATCATGACGAAATGCGGATTCTCCTCCGGACTATCCTCGCGCTTTGCAACTGACAATTCAAACCAATGCAACTCATCACCCAATGCAATTTCAATCTGCTGCCCGAAGGAAATCCCCTTAATCGATGCCTCATGCAATGCAGCCATGCAAATTTCAGCGGCCTTTGATGGCAACACTTCAGTAATTTTCTTTCCAACTAACTCCTGAGCAGGCTTCGCTAATAATGACTTAAATTTAGTGTGGAAACCATGGTAACGGCCTTCTATGTCCAAATCAAACAGCACATCCGGAATAGCGTTTAATGTACACTCCAATTCAGATTGAGTCTGACGCAAGTCTTGTGTCATCTGCTCTGCAAGTGACATAGCACGTGCGCGGCCGCTGCCTAAAAGCCATATCAGCCCCCCAAACAGCAGGCTAACCAAAAAACCACCAGTGACAAGTACTGTCAGTTTACTTTTTGGAAAACGCGCATCGAATTCAGGAGCGGAACGTATGATAATATCCCAGCGCTTACCACCGACATAAAGCGCGCGCTCGGCGTAAAGATCCGTGTAATTGGTGCCGCGACTAAACAGGACGTCTTTACCTTGTTGTATCGTTACCGCCAGATCACTGTCGATCTGGCTGCCCATACCAGCCATAAAGTCATTGATGCGAAATGCACCGCTGACCCAGCCTGATATGGCAGCACGCCTAGCCTCAACAGTATCCAGCGGCTTACTGGTATCATAAATCGGCACATACATCACTGATGCAGGGATGTCTTTTCCTGCATCCTGAACCAGAGTAAGACGGGACGTCAGCGCTGTGGCATCCAGATCGCGCGCCTCCTCCATGGCTGGTTTTCCTATTGGATTTGTAAGCAAATCATAGCCTATCGCATTTAGATTTGCGCCTTCATACGGTTCTATCAATGACAGCGGCGCATAGCTCATGCGTTCACCTGCTGGCCTAACTTTGAAATCAGCATTACCACGCCGCTTCATATCAGCAATAAATCGCATCCATTTTTCTTGAGGCACATGAATTGCAATGCCGACGGCAAGGAACCCCGGTGAGGTTTCAGATATTCTCAGGGCGCTGATGTAATCGTGATATTCCGCTTTGGTAACAAAATCAGAACTTTCGTAAAAACCTTTGACTCCGCGCAGCACGAGTTCATAACGTAACAGCCTGAGGTAAAATGTGTTTTGAATTTGGTTGGAAGATTCATTAAACACCTCAAGGCGTTTATTGCTGGCTTGATTCTCCTCTTTATACCAATAAGCGATCGTGAGACACATCATAAAAATGGTCACACTGACTGCAATCAAAGTAATCTGTCTGTAACGATTAAACATTTTCATGCGGCTCTTAAGCACCAATCTATTTTTTATGTCATGCCTTGTGATAACACTGAAAATACCACAAACATTTTGTATGAGTGATGAATCATCAAAAATGCAATACATTAAATATTGGTAATGTGAACTAAATAATACGCTTAGATACAATACCTTATCTAAAGATAGGTAATTGATATTACTATAGATGTATTTAAATACATAGGGATATAGTAACTACAAAGATTACTGACGCTCTTGTGCCCAAACGCTACACTTCAGGTTTTTTCAAATGCGGCGCTCTTTTATGGCCTTAATTTCAAGATTGATGGGCGTTTTGTTAGCCAATATTTTTAATTAAAACTGTGTGACAGCTCTACCCCCCTGAATTCAACCGGTTGAATTCAGGGCTGCTTAATTGCCATTCATCACTGATTATTTACTGGCTTCTATTGACTTGAACTAGTCATGTATTAATGAAACAGACTTTATCCAGCGCCCATCTTCATCATCTTGGGCGCGCTAGCCATTCAAGACGCCTTAGGCCAAGGAGACTGGAGTTTAAAAATTATCAAAACGCATCATATTAACAAAGGCTTACAGCCTAATCGTTGCATGCTGAAAAACGTCTAATTTAGACTTTATGGTTTATTGCCAATTAACATTCAAATAAATTAGTGAAACTTTTTAGCACTAGCACTCTCAAATCGTGAGTGCTAAAATGAAACTTTAGGAGGATACAAAACTAATGACCACTGCTTTAACAGTTCCAGTACTTACCGCAACTGACAGCCTTGAACAATATACAAGAGCCATTAAAGCTTATCCAATTCTTTCCGCTGAAGAAGAGTTTTCTCTGGCTGTAAAATTTAAAAAAGAAAATGATTTAGAAGCTGCCCGCAAACTTATTCTGTCACACTTACGTTTGGTGACAAGTATTGCACGTGGATATACAGGTTATGGTTTACCTCAGGCAGACCTTATTCAAGAAGGTAACATTGGCTTAATGAAAGCTGTAAGACGCTTCGACCCTGATCGTGGCGTACGTCTGGTTTCGTTTGCAATACACTGGATTAAAGCTGAAATCCATGAATACATTGTAAAAAACTGGCGTTTGGTAAAGATTGCCACCACTAAAGCGCAACGTAAGCTTTTTTTCAATTTACGTAGCATGAAATCTGGTATCAATACCATGCAACCAAGTGAAGTTGCACATATTGCACGTGAACTGAACGTAAAACCTGAAGAAGTGCTAGAGATGGAATCACGCCTGAATGGGCATGAAATATCGCTTGAAGCCAATATTGATGATGACAGCGAAGAGCATTACAGCCCTATCGCCTACCTTCAGGATGAAAGCCCGACCCCGGCTGAGGCTTTAGAAGCCAAACAATTTGAAATCGCTGAAACAACCGGCTTGGCAAACGCGCTTGAAAACCTGGATGACAGAAGCCGCCGTGTAGTAGAAGCACGCTGGTTGCAGGAAGATGGCGGCAAAACATTACATGAACTGGCAGACGAGTTTGGTGTATCTGCTGAGCGTATTCGCCAGATTGAACAAAAAGCCATGCAGAAAATGAAAAGTCTGATGTTGGCGAGCAATTAATACGAGAGTGATTTAATCACTTACTTTAACTAATAAAAAGGCTGCTAATGCAGCCTTTTTTATTTTTCACGTTCTGTCCTAAAAATGAGCCAAAACTTTCGATTGACCCATTATTCCAGTCTTAAAACATTTAGATGGATTGCGCCTCCAAGACCGGCTGCAGAATATAGTGCATATCCGTGTTCTGGAATTTGTCTTTTAAGATTGCAATTAAATCCTGCAAGACCGGCAATTCCGCATGCAGCATAAACTGCACACGACTTTGCCTACCAGTCACTTGCTCAACCAAACTCAACCTCGTTGTAAGGTGTCCCGTACCGTGCCCGCTAACGGGTGTACTGGTGAATCCGCTAATTGCACTTTGCTGTAATAGAAAATCTACCAGCACCTCTTCCAGCCTGGGTGCAACAATCAATATTAAAAGCGCATGTGCTGCATTATCTTGTGTCATGTTCACTCCTACTTGAAAAATCGGCGGTAAAAGATCGGCAGCAATACCAATGTAAGCGAAGTGGAACTTACCAAGCCACCGATTACAACTACTGCTAATGGACGCTGTATCTCAGAGCCCGGCCCGGTAGCGAATAACAGCGGGATCAAACCAAAAGCCGTGATGCTCGCAGTCATCAGCACCGGCCTTAACCTGCGTTTAGCACCTTCTACGACAATATTCAGCACCGACATTCCCTGCGCTTCAAGCTGGTTAAAATAACTTACCATTACCACGCCATTCAACACGGCAATACCGAGCAGTGCGATAAAACCGACAGAAGCCGGTACCGACAGATATTCACCTGACACCCACAAGGCAAATACGCCGCCTATCATCGCAAAAGGGATGTTCGATAGGATCAGCAATGCCTGCTTCACAGAGCCAAAAGTAGCGAACAGCAACAGGAACACCAGGGCTATCGCAACCGGGACCACAATCGCCAGACGTGCAGCAGCACGCTGCTGATTCTCGAACTGACCGCCCCACTTGATTGAATAACCTTCATCAAGCTTCACCTCGGCACCTACGCGCTGCTTTGCCTCCTCAACAAAACTTACCAAGTCACGGTCGCGCACATTGGCAGTAACTACTACATAACGGGCTCCACGCTCCCTATCGACTTTCACCGGCCCCTCTTCGCGCACAACTTTTGCTACGGCACTCAAAGGTACATTGGTGCCACTTGGCAGTGTAAGCATCAAATTATCAAAGTCTGCCGGAGAATCGCGTAATGCCTGACTGCCCCTGATCAATACCGGGGTACGTCTTTGGCCTTCCTGCACCACGCCAAGTTGCTTACCTTCCAGCTGTGCCAGCAAGACAGATTGAATGCCGTTGATATCCAGTCCCAGACGGCCTGCAGCAGCACGGTCTATTTTGACCTGAAGATACTGCACACCGCTATTTTCCGGGGTATAGACATCCTGACTGCCCGGAATAGACTCAAGAATTTTAATAATCTGCTGTGCCTTGGCATCCAGCGTACCCAAGTCTTGGCCAAAAATCTTGATTGCCAAGTCGCCGCGCACGCCAAGAATCATCTCATTTACGCGCATATCAATCGGCTGCGTAAAACTATAAGCCAACCCTGGCAATTGCTGCATTACTTTACGCAACTCATCAATCAATGCCTCTTTGGTTTCCATGCGCCATTCGTCCATTGGCTTCAGAATCAGAAAATTATCTGTCTGATTCAAGCCCATCGGGTCTAAACCAAGGTCATCCGAACCTACACGTGAGTAAACACCTTTTACCTCAGGCACCTGGCTCAAAATAGCACGCTGCACATTCAAAT
>JALRGX010000159.1 GCA_023259635.1 Methylotenera sp.
CTGACAAAGCTACGCGCAAACGGTTGCCTGGTGGCTCGTTCATCTGACCGAACACCATCGCTACTTTTGATTCTTTCATGTTATCCAGTTTGATAACGCCAGCTTCTGCCATCTCATGGTAGAAGTCGTTACCTTCACGGGTACGCTCACCAACACCTGCAAACACTGATAAACCTGAGTGCTGCTTAGCAATGTTGTTAATCAGTTCCAGCATGTTAACGGTTTTACCTACACCAGCACCGCCGAACAGACCAACTTTACCACCTTTAGCGAATGGACAAACCAAGTCAATCACCTTGATGCCTGTTTCCAACAGGTCTACTGAAGGAGATAACTCTTCAAATGTAGGTGCTTTTTGGTGAATTGAACGTGTCTCATCAGAATCGATAGGACCAGCCTCATCAATTGGGCGACCCAGTACGTCCATGATACGACCCAAGGTACCTGTACCAACCGGCACTTGAATTTGTGCGCCTGTTGATTTGAATGCTGTACCACGTGCAAGACCGTCAGATGAGCCCATGGCAATAGTACGCACAATGCCGTCACCTAATTGTTGTTGTACTTCCAATGTCAAACCAGCTTCCGCTTGGCTTGATGCGTCATCAATAATCAACGCTTCAAATACTTTTGGCATTTGATCACGTGGAAACTCAACGTCAACCACCGCGCCAATACATTGCACTACTTTACCAATATTTGCTGTACTCATCTTTTTTCCTTACTAAACTTAGTTAGTCAGATATTACTTTTAATAAAATTCTTAAATACGTCTTTACGCAACTGCTGCCGCGCCGCCGACAATCTCTGAGATCTCTTTGGTAATCGCTGCCTGACGTGCTTTGTTGTAAACCAGTTTCAACTCACCGATTACGTTCTTCGCATTATCAGAAGCAGCCTTCATCGCCACCATACGTGATGATTGTTCAGAAGCCATGTTTTCAGAAACTGCGTTGTACACCAATGACTCAATGTAACGCACCATCAACTCGTCGATCACAGGCTGCGCTTCTGGCTCATAGATATAATCCCAATGACCTTTGGCGGCACCGATTTGCACTGCACTCTTAACCACAGCACTAGTACTCAATGCCTCTGCTTTTTCTTCAGTTGGGTGTGTACCCAAACGCTCGGCGGTTAATGGCAGCAATTGCTCCATTACTGGCTCTTGCTTCATTGTGTTGATAAAGCGTGTGTAGCAGATATGCAGCTGGTCAATTTCACCGGCTGTATAGGCATCCAGCATTACTTTGATCGTACCAATCAATTTTTCCAGATGCGGCACATCTCCTAAACCGATGATGTGAGACTTCACATTGGCGCCAATACGATTCATAAAGCCATAGCCTTTATTACCAATCGCACTTACAGATAATTTCTTACCTTCAGCTTCCCAGCTTTTCATCTGGTTAACAGTCATACGTAGTACGTTAGTATTCAAGCCACCACAAAGGCCCTTATCAGAGCTCACAACAATGATACCGATATTCTTAACATCATCACGCTTTACCAGGAAAGGGTGCTTGTATTCAGAATGAGCAAGTGAAAGGTGAGCCGCCACATTACGAATTTTCTCAGCGTATGGACGGGATGCACGCATTCTGTCCTGCGCTTTACGCATTTTAGAAGCGGCAACCATCTCCATTGCCTTGGTGATCTTGCGTGTGTTTTCTACACTCTTGATCTTGGTTCTAATTTCTTTACTACCAGCCATTTTAAAGTCCTAATAGTTAGATATTAGTAAGCAGTTGTTGCTTTGAAATCTTGAATTGCTGCTTCAAGTGCTTTCTCGTTATCACCGCTTAAGTCTTTGCTTGCTTCAATTGCATCAGCTAATGCTTTGTATTTAGAAGCGATAAAGCTATGCAACTTGCCTTCAAATGCCAATACTTTATTGATTGCAACGTCATCAAAATAACCTTTGTTAGCTGCGAACAAAGTGATTGCCATGTTTGAAACGCTCAAAGGTGCATATTGTGCTTGTTTCATCAACTCAGTAAACATACGGCCACGTTCCAACTGTTTACGTGTTGCTTCATCCAGATCAGAAGCGAACTGCGCAAACGCTGCCAATTCACGGTACTGAGCCAATGCCAGACGTACACCGCCGCCCAATTTCTTAATTACTTTAGTTTGTGCTGCACCACCTACGCGAGACACTGAAATACCAGCATTGATCGCAGGGCGGATACCAGCGTTGAACAAGTCAGTTTCCAGGAAGATCTGACCGTCAGTAATAGAAATTACGTTAGTTGGAACGAATGCAGAAACGTCACCAGCCGCAGTTTCAATCACAGGCAATGCAGTCAATGAACCTGTTTTGCCTTTAACTTCACCGTTTGTGAATTTCTCAACATACTCTTCGTTAACACGAGCAGCACGTTCCAGCAGACGTGAGTGGATATAGAACACGTCACCTGGGTAAGCTTCACGACCTGGTGGACGACGTAACAGCAATGAGATTTGACGGTAAGCAACCGCTTGTTTTGACAAGTCATCGTATACGATCAATGCATCTTCACCACGGTCACGGAAGTATTCACCCATCGTGCAACCAGAGTAGGCAGAGATGTACTGCATGGCTGCAGACTCAGAGGCTGAAGCGGCGACCACGATCGTGTACTCCATGGCACCGGCTTGTTCCAACGCACGAACCACGTTCTTGATGGACGAGGCCTTTTGCC
>JALRGX010000094.1 GCA_023259635.1 Methylotenera sp.
AGTACCTGAATTTTAACCAGATGACAGCATACAAGACTGCGCTCGATACTGTGAGTAGTGGTAAGAAAGTGATTGCGATTGCTGACTTGGGTTAGTTAATGGTAGTAATTCACTACATGTAATATAACTTTTCACTTATTATTGATAGTGCCTGCGAAAGCGGTACATATACGCTTACATTCTCCAGATTTCTGATGTGCATGTTATGAGCGACTGCTTGGAAACATATCCTTGTATATATGGACTCAGTCGCCTGGTACTGAATCGCCCCGTCTAAAATAGATTGGTTTAATTAACTGATCATTCCATGTTTCAAGAAATTAAAATCAATTGAGCGGTGCGATAAAGAAGCAGGTGTTAATGTATATTGATTTATTCAGAGCATAGACTTAAATTCTGGATGTTTTATATATTTCTATCGGTCAAAGGAATAGTCTGAGCAAGTGATGACATATACTCCAAATCTATATCGGCAGCCTATTCCTTTCTTAAAGGCATTTGCCTTAGTTATGATTTTATTATCAATTGGCTGCACGATAGGTAGTCGGGGGCGGATATTTGTCGCTGACACCCAAACAGTAGCCTTGGAAAATGAAATTGCAATATCTGTCGGTGATATCGTTGCTAGGCATGGTTATGAAGTATATTGGGGAGTTACGAAATATCAGCAGGGTGCACCTTGTACTATGGAGCGAGGTTGTGTCTGGATTTACAATCACTATACTTCAGTTGCATCTGTATCAAAAACAACGAATGGTCATATAAAGATCGAGGTTCAAACAAATGACCATATTCATGATGAGAGAGTCAAGCGTGTGATTGAGGAAGTCTCACAGATACTGATATCCAGATTTGGAAATCAGAAAGTCACGGTTGAGTTGGTCTATTAAAGAATAAACGTATTGATAATTTTGCTTGAAATACCTTAAATAAATTTTGATTTTTAGGCAATATTAGTTCTAGGCATTATTAGAAACAATTCTAATTAATTGGAAAACGGTGATTTAAGAAATTTTAAATAATTAAATATTTTCTCATATAAAAAGTTTGACTAAAAAATGCACCAACTAAGACCATTGATAAAAATCTATAATTCTATTTTTCTCGTAAGTTTGAATTTAAGCTTATATATCAGATATTTTAGAGTAGTAATCCGTTTTCGGAAAAAGGTTGGTTATTTCCCTAATATTGCAGTGCCAACGTTGTATCACGAAAAAATGTTTTGGAGGAAAATATTTGATCGCAATCCGATATTTAAAGTTTTTTGCGATAAATTAGCAACTAAAGACTATATTAAAGAAAAATGTCCTAATCTAAAAATACCTAGAACTGTATGGAAAGAGACTAATTTAGCAATGGCTCTTCAGCATTCCATACAAAGTCATCTGGTAATAAAAGCTAATCATGGTTGTAATTTTAATTATTTTACAAACTCTCCAAACTCTCTAAATTTGGAAGGTTATACAAAATTACTAAATAAATGGTTTAGCAAAACCTATGGCTTAAAAAATTTAGAATGGGCCTATACTCAGGTAAAAAAAACCATATTTGCTGAAGAGTTAATTGCTTGCGATTTACCTATAGGGTTGGTGGAAATTAATGTTCGTTGTACTGATGGTCAAGTGATTTTATGTTCAATAATACTTAACAATAAAAGTAAAGACATGAAAGTTGGTTATTTTGACTTACATGGTAATCGAATTGTGGATGATGTCGAATCATCTAAATTAGGGCTGTTAGATCAAGATTTTACGGTTCCTGAAGTTTTTTATAAAGCTATCAATTATGCAGAAATTCTCAGTAAAGGGGTTGATTATGCTAGGTATGACTTTATGTACAATGGAAAAGATATTTTTGCCGGGGAAATAACAGTTTATCCTGCTGCTGGTTTGTCACGATTTAATAAAGATAACAAACATTCTTTTGATGCGATAGTAACAAATTATTGGGATATTAGAAAAAGCTGGTTTTTAAATAACACCCAGTCTGGATGGCGTAAATACTATTCTAAATTACTTATAAGTTCACAATGATAGAAATTAACCATTAAGGAATGATTGATTATTATGATTGTAAAGAATTATTTATCTTGGTTAGGTGGCTCTGAAAGTTATTGACAAATCAGCTTTGAGTGATAGATGATGAGCTATATTGTTTTAATAAATTTTTAAGGGGGTTTGAAATATGAAAAAAACTTTGAAGTTAGATCAGTCAAAGTTGTTAGGTTTTAAGATTCAGCCGAAAAAAGCTGGTGAAGGTGTTAAGGCCTTGGGTGCCAAGGTGGGTGGCGCAAAAGTAGGTGTCATTAAAAGCGGTGTGAAACCAGGCTGAAAATTAAATTATTGCATAATGCAATTTTATTTAGCCGGTAGCAAAAATGCACCGGCTTTTTATTGAGTGCTGAACACGAATGGGTATTTCATTTGCCCCAGATGGTGCGCGTGCGCGTTTAATTGATTTTAGAATGCGTCAGCAGCTTGCTGATAGC
Source organism: Methylotenera sp. (assembly GCA_023259635.1). Taxonomy (GTDB): domain Bacteria; phylum Pseudomonadota; class Gammaproteobacteria; order Burkholderiales; family Methylophilaceae; genus Methylotenera. Next base: position 2,489 of record JALRGX010000094.1, read on the forward strand.
CTGGAATACCTCAATCAGTCATTCATTCAGCAAATGGGGACTGAGATTGGCGGTTTGGCTGATATGGTTGTTAGCATGCGCCAAGGCATCATATATCCGCCTTCAACATTTGGTTTGTATTATGAAATTACATCCGCATTGATCGATGAAGATTATGATCAGGCAATGTCATTTTTTGATGAACTGTTAAATGAAAAGCCGTGCTCCCCGGAACAGGTAGGCATCATTACACTAGGGCAGGTTCCGAAAGTTTCCAATCTTTTGCGTTACCAGAGATTGATGGATACAGACCCAACCATGCCTTTTCATATTGAGTCTGTACCTGATGTGATTGCACCTCAATCAATAGCGCATTTCCAGTCTGCTTTAAATCGCCTTCGGCAGTGCATTCCCGAGTTGGCAAAAGAGTTCGAAGCGCTGGTTCGTACAGTAATACTTGTCAAAGGTGAAAGTAAGGCGGATTATCAATTTGCTGGCGGTTCAAGTTATATGTTGTGGGGTGCATTATTCATCAATGCGGAATTGCACACCACAGATATTGCTACGATAGAAGCGATGGCGCATGAAAGTGCTCACAGTTTATTGTTTGGATTTAGTATTGATGAAACATTGGTATTAAACACTGACGAAGAGCTTTATTCTTCCCCGTTACGCTATGACCCAAGGCCCATGGATGGTATTTATCATGCCACTTTTGTATCAGCGCGCATGCATTGGGCGATGTCGGTATTGTTGAAATCGGGGCTTCTTTTAGCAGGCGAAATTGAATTTGCTTCTGATGCACGCGAAAGAGATTACACTAATTTCTTTAGCGGGTATGACACTGTCATGCAACACGCAAGAATGACTGAGACCGGACAAAGGCTTATGCAAAGTGCCTATAACTATATGCAGCAACAGACAAAATCATAAAGTGGCTTGAATGATAAATTTTGTCGTTACGAAAGATCACTCTTATCCCATGCAAAAAATGCTGGATGGCAGTATGGGAAAATTACCATTTAAATGGAAGCAATGGAGTTATGAGGAACTGTTAAGTAGCCGAAATATTAAAGCAGGAACCTGGATATTCCAGGATATAGAGCGACTGACAGATAGTGAACGTATTCGTATATCCAAAATTGCTGGCAGGCTTGAGTCAAATGGGGCCAAAGTGATTAACCACCCGGCACGTGCAACTTCGCGTTACGAATTACAGCGCAAGTTATTTAAAGCAGGCCTAAACCAGTTTGAAGTCTACCGCGCAGATGAGCACCGCACACCCGAGCACTGGCCTGTGTTTATTCGTTTTGAATACAATCACAGAAGTCCTAATCCTGATCTGTTCTATAATATAAATGAACTTAACAAGGCACTTGAAAATTACCTTGCTGAGTCTGTTCCATTAAGCAGTTTGTTAATTGTTGAATATTGCGGTGCGGCAGGCCTGGACGGCCTCTGGTGCAAGTACTCCGCATATAGGGTTGGTGGCGAAATCATCCCCCATCATATAGTGCGGCAGGACAGCTGGGTAGCGAAATATGGCAATCCGGCATTGCAATTTGATGACGAGACTTGGATTCGGTTTCGTACTGAAGAAAAAGAATTTGTCATGCAGCAAGGTGATTCACTTAATCTGCTGCAAGCATTTGATTTAGGTGGGCTTGAGTTTGGCAGGGCTGATTTCAATTTTGTAGATGGTAAGGTTCAAATTTATGAGATCAATACCAATCCTACTATGGGCGCAATGGATCCCAAGAAGGAGAGATTCCCTGCCATGCCGCGTGAACCAATAATCCGTCATGCAAATAATAGAATTATTAGTACCTTGGCTCAGCTTGATTTGGCAAACAATACAAAAGTATCAATTGCGGATATCAATTACATTAAGTCCCTGCCATGGAGGCCTGTAAAGCGGCCATAATTTATAATCAGCCATGACAGATGACTTCCCAAAAGGCTTGACTCATGAGGAAGCCGCAGCACGCCGGCTTGCTGATGGGCCAAATGAACTTGCTACCGACCAGAGGCGTACTTTCGTAAACCTGATGCTTGAGGTGATTCGCGAACCCATGTTTCTGCTGCTTTTGGGGGCTGGTGCAATTTACCTGGCAATGGGTGACCAGCACGAAGCGATGATTTTGCTGGGTTTTGTCGTCATTATCATGCTGATAACTGTCATTCAGGAGCGCCGGACCGAAAACGCTTTGGACGCTTTGCGCGACTTATCCAGCCCGCGCGCAATGGTGATACGCAGTGGCGTGCCAGAGCGTATTGCAGGCCGTGATGTTGTACGTGATGACATTTTGATACTAACCGAAGGCGATCGCGTTCCTGCTGATGGTGTCGTGCTTGAAGCACATGAATTGGCTGCAGATGAGTCTTTGCTGACCGGCGAGTCCGAGGCGGTCAGCAAGTTTTCCGGTAGCTATGAGGTTTACGCCGGCTCGATGATAGTCCGCGGGCAGGGGCTGGTACGGGTAACTGCTATCGGCAGTAAGACTGAATTGGGTCGTATCGGTAAGTCATTGCAGGATATTGAAGTCGAATCATCCCCATTACGTGAAGAAATCATCGCACTTACCCGTCGTCTTGCAATTATCGGCGTTACAGCATGCCTGATGTTAATGGTGCTTTACTGGGTATTACGTGACGGGTGGCTGCAGGGGGTGCTGTCTGGCATCACCCTGGCAATGGGTATCCTGCCGCAGGAACTGCCGGTGATTATGATTGTATTTTTTGCGTTTGGCGCCAGGCGTCTCGCTGTCAGGCAGGTGCTGACACGGCATTTGAATGCGATTGAGACATTGGGTGAAACCACTGTACTCTGTGTTGATAAAACCGGGACGTTGACACAAAACCGCATGGCGGTTGCTGCATTGTCAGTTGCAGGCAATGTTCTGGAGATGGAGCATGTTGATGCCGAAGCCTTGCCGGAAGCCTATCACGAATTGCTTGAATATGCGGTTCTGGCCAGCGAAATAGATCCCCATGACCCGATGGAGCTTGCTTTCCATCGGTCTGCAATTAAACATTTGGCGCATACGGAACATTTGCACCCCGACTGGGAACTCGCTCGTGAATATGAGATTTCACCGGAATTACTGGCCATGTCGCATTTGTGGAGAAACAGCATAAGTGAGCATGATGTTGTTGCTGCCAAAGGTGCTCCGGAAGCTATTTCCGACCTATGCCATCTCACTGAAGCTGAGACCGGTAGAGTGATGCAGCAGGCCGAGGAGCTTGCTGGCCGTGGCCTGCGGGTTATTGGTATTGCCAAGGCCAAATATGCCAGCCAACGTGTGTGGCCTGAGATCCAGCACGACTTTGATTTTGAATTTATTGGTTTGGTTGCACTCGCAGATCCTCTTCGTCCAGAAGTGCCAGCCTCCATTGCCGAGTGTCATCGTGCAGGTATTCGTGTGGTAATGATTACCGGAGATTATCCTACTACGGCGAGAGCTATCGCTGCAAAGGCCGGGCTTGATAGTAAGCAGGTACTTACTGGATATGATTTGGCTGGTATGGATATAGCTGGGCTCAGGAAAGTGATTGCTTCAGTAAATGTTTTTGCGCGGGTTACGCCGCAGCAGAAACTGGATATTGTTGAGGCGTTAAAAGCCAATGGCGAGGTGGTTGCCATGACCGGCGATGGCGTTAATGATGCGCCCGCACTTAAAGCTTCGCACATTGGTATTGCCATGGGCAAGCGAGGTACCGATGTTGCCAGGGAAGCTGCTTCATTAGTGCTGTTGCAAGATGACTTTGGCTCTATTGTTTCCGCCATTCGCTTAGGGCGGCGTATTTTTGGCAACCTAAGGCAGGCATTAATTTATACATTTGCAGTGCATGTTCCAATCATCGGGTTATCCATTTTGCCCTTGTTGTTTGGAGTACCCTTGATCCTGGCCCCAATTCATATTGCCTTTTTGGAACTGGTGATAGACCCTGCATGTTCAATTGTTTTTGAGGCGGAGAATGGAAGTTCAAAACTGATGATGCAGCCGCCAAGGTCAAAAAAAGAACCTTTAGTTTCCAGCGGGCATATTCTGATGAGTATGGTGCAAGGAACACTGATAACTATTGTTGCGGCTTTGTTTTACTGGTGGCATTTATCGCGTGGCGAGGCGGTTGAAATAGCCAGTGCATTAGCTTTTGTAGTTCTGGTTTCAGGGAACGCGGTGCTGGTTTTATCAAGCCGCTCAATGCAGGCTGGTTGGGGCGCCATGTTTGAAAATATCCCGAAAGTGGGGTTATCTGTGCTCGTAGTAACTATAGCCGGATTGGTTGTAGTGACATCTGTTCCAGCTATTGCAAGCGCATTTACCTTTAGAACACCGTCTTTGTTCCAGTGGCTGGTTGCTTTCCTTGTTGGGGCAGGTCTGCTGATATTGTTTGAGTTGGTAAAAAAGGTCTTTGGCAAATTATATGCAGGGAAATAACAGTCATTCTGACCATAGAAAAAGCCCCAGGATATTTCCAAGGGGCTCTTTTTTTGGGAGTTGCGAAGTAAAGCTAATCAGGTATTTCTGATGTCACTATTTTGATGAAAGGCAACCTTTCATGTATGCCTTGCGCTCATCACCCTTCAACATTTTTTTAGAGGCATCAGCATTACAGTTTTTCATTTTATCTTGCTGTGATGTAAGAGGTCGCTCCTGTTTGGCCGCCAGGCAGTCTCTCATAAAGGCCTTGCGCTCATCACCCATCAACGTTTTCTTTGAGGCATCTGCATTGCAGGCTTTCATTTTGTCTTGCTGTGTTCCTGCATAAGCTGTGAAACAAAAAGCAGTCATTAGTATGGTCATTAGTAATTTTTTCATTTTAATTCTCCAGGTTAACTAGAAACATTACAGCTTGATAATACGCTTGTTAGCTTACAGTATCCTTTCATCTATTAGAAAGTTAATTACTGTAATTTTAAATGTCTGATCGAAGTGGTAGCTAAGCATAGTTATAATCTTGCTGATTCGATCCGGTTCCTACCTTTTTGCTTGGCTGCATAAAGCAGTTTGTCTACAGCCTGGATGAAGTTTTCGGGCTCCATCTCGGTAGTTGGGATAATGGTGCCTACACCTATGCTGGCAGTTAAAGACTGACTGATGCTCGATGCTTCATGAGGGATTTTAAGTTTTTCAATGAGGCGTTGGCAACGCTTGGCAACCTTGAGTGCGGCATTTTCATCTGTTTCCGGGAGCAGCAGTACAAATTCCTCACCGCCTAAACGTGCAGCGATATCTTTGGGGCGTGCTGCGGCCAGATTTAGTGTCTGGCCAATGCTGATTAAGCATTTGTCGCCGTGGACGTGCCCGTAACGGTCATTGTATTGCTTAAAGAAATCGATATCGAGCACAATTAAAGAGAGCGGCTGATTGCTGCGACGTGCACTTGCCCACTCGGTATCCAGCCTAAAATCGAACATGCGCCGATTGGCGATGCCTGTCAGGCCATCTTTAAATGAGAGCGCTTCCAACTCTTTTTGCAGGTTGATTAATTTATCTTCAGTTTTTTTGCGCTCGCTGATGTCAAACATAAAACCAATTAAAGAATCGACCTCACCATGTTCATTGCGTACCACGTGTACGACGTCGCGAATCCAGACATAACCGTTGTTCTTGGTGAGTGCGCGGTAGTCGGCTTCATGATCGACACCGGCCTTTGATTGAGAAATACAGAAATTAACTACATACTCCCGGTCTTCTGGATGCATGCGCGTTGCCCAGTCTTCTGCGGTACCCCAACTATCCTGGCTCCAGCCGAGCAAAGGCTCTATCTGTGGGCCAATATAAGAAAACTTCATACTGGCCCAGTCTATCTTCCAAGGGATTGCCTTAGTCGATTCCAGTAGGGTTTTGTAGACCGCATTATTGCTATCGGGTTCATCGAGCAATTCAGACATGCATTCCTCCTATTTATAGGTTATATGTTTTTATTAATTTTTCGTTACTAAATTAGTATGTACGGTTGGGGTTGCGTTCCAATACCAGTAAAAAAATCCATTTTGGGTTTGAAGTAGGGTTTTGGTGACAATGCTGTTCTGTTCGATATCTCCCCAGCATGCGCGGGCAGAGTTCCGGTTGTTATGAAGGTCCAGGCACTCTAGGTCATTGGATGCAGGTTTGGGAGGGATATACAGTGCGCTTCCGCACGGCACCCAGAGGTCAGCCAGCCTGATCTTACTCAGCTTGGGCCAGTACCGTCCGACTGAGATGACCAAGGGAAAGTTAGGATCAGTTGAAGCAAAAATGTGTGGAAAATTGTGATGTTCGAGATCTGTGCATTCAACAGTTAACAGTTTATTCCCCGTACCCTGGTATGGAGACCAATGCCCTGCGAAAACACCATACTCATATTCAACCTGGGAAAGTTTCACCACTGGACTACTCAGGGGCACTGCTTGCCCTTTTTCAACAAGTGTGATTCCAAATGCTGCTGCTACATCGCGGGTGGCCCACATAGGTTCAAATGCGACTTCCTTTGCGATAAAACCCAGCTGAGTTTCCACGCCATAGGGTGGGGTTTGTTTTATTCCTACTACTTCTGAAACAACATATTCATTCCCGATGGCTACATTAGGGTTGGTCGCTGCCGGTACGAGTGGCGTCACGTCATCCGGAGGCGCTTTGGTATAGGTGGGTTGTCCTTCGTCATTATAAAAGAAAGGCGTTTTAGATATATCTATAGCAGTTTCGTGTTTCTCTTTTATGAATATTGGTGCATCAAAATATCCTTCTGTCATTATTAGCGTCCCCGTAAATAGATGCTTTATTATGAGGATATGCTACCATAAGTATGGTAATAGAATGTGGCGTATCGACCGTTTTTATTGGTTAATATCACTAGAAGGGCAATCTTAGAAAGTGGCCGGGTTTAACCCTTGTGGTGTTAAATAAATAAGACAGAAATCCTTATGGAATCAGCCTTGTTAATCTTTAGCACACATCAAGCCGATGCTGGATTGAGCCTATGAATCTATAAGACAGGCATGACCCACATCCCAAAGCCAGTCCAGTTTTAGGCCAAAGCCAGTCCAGTTTTAGGTTAGTAAAGTCCGTTTAAGAATTATTGAGCATGCCTTAGCTTTTTGCATGTAGTAAATTGCAGAGGAGTATTTTTATAGAAATCCAAGAATAGAAAAACAAAAGGGATTAGCTGTTAAGCTAACCCCTTGTTTTATTTGGTGCGCCCGAAGAGATTCGAACTCCTGACCCCTTGGTTCGTAGCCAAGTACTCTATCCAGCTGAGCTACGGGCGCGAAAGCGTGCATTATACTAGAATCTGGATTTATTTCCAGAAAAATATTCACGCATTTAAAACTGGCGGAGAGCGAGGGATTCGAACCCTCGATACAGATTTAAGCCCGTATGCTTCCTTAGCAGGGAAGTGCCTTCGACCACTCGGCCAGCTCTCCGTTTAGCAATACTGCCAGCTTGCTGGCTTAGTAGTGCTTATCAGTGTTTCTGATTACTACCGCATTATTTACCACTAAAGTGGCTAATAGTACTTATTCGCTTATTGCGAGGGCGTGATACTACGCTAAACGCATTTAAAAATCAACGCCAAGTTGCTGCGTTTTATGAAATTATTCAGCATCCAGTTCAAAAGCTTTGTGTAATATACGCACAGCAAGTTCCAGATATTTTTCATCAACTACAACTGCAATTTTGATTTCTGAAGTTGAGATCATTTGAATGTTAATACCTTCTTCTGCCAGTATGCGGAACATTTTGCTGGCGATACCAACGTGTGAGCGCATGCCTACGCCTACGATGGACACTTTGGCGATTTTGTCATCGCCGCTGATTTCACGTGCGCCAATATGGCTTTGTACCTTATCGCGCAAAATGCTTAATGCTTTGTTCATTTCATTTTTGTGCACAGTGAAAGTGAAATCTGTTGTGCCATCCGCGCCAGTGTTTTGAATGATCATATCCACATCAACATTAGCCTCAGCGATAGGGCCTAAAATCTGGTAGGCAATGCCTGGTTTATCTGGTACGCCTAGTACTGTGATTTTGGCTTCGTCGCGATTAAATGCGATGCCTGAGATGATGGGTTGTTCCATGTTGTTTTCTTCCTCAAATGTAATCAGTGTGCCTTCGCCTTCATCTTCAAAACTGGAAAGCACGCGTAATTTAACTTTGTATTTACCGGCAAACTCTACTGAGCGAATTTGCAGAACTTTGCTGCCCTGTGAGGCCAGCTCAAGCATTTCTTCAAAGGTAATTCTGTCCAGGCGGCGTGCTTCTGGCACAACGCGTGGGTCTGTGGTGTAAACACCATCAACGTCAGTGTAGATCTGGCATTCATCAGCTTTAAGTGCAGCAGCAAGCGCCACGCCAGTAGTATCGGAACCGCCACGGCCCAGGGTTGTGATATTGCCGTTGGCATCTACACCCTGGAAGCCCGCAACAACAACTACGTAGCCATTATCAAGGTCTTTTTTGATGTTGCTTTCATCAATGCTTAAAATGCGCGCTTTGGTAAACGCGTCGTCTGTCAGAATCTTAACCTGTGAGCCTGTGTAGCTTTTGGCTTTAATACCAAGTTCCATCAGTGCCAGAGCTGTCATGCCGATGGTGACTTGCTCGCCGGTAGCAACCATTACATCCAGTTCGCGCGGATCAGGATCCGGCATAATTTCTTTAGCCAGCGAGATCAGGCGGTTGGTTTCGCCGGACATGGCAGAAACTACAACAACAATTTTGTGCCCCATCGCCTTGTAGCGCGCAACGCGGCGTGCCAGATTGCGAATGCGGTCTGGGTTTGCGACAGAGGTGCCGCCATATTTTTGTACGATTAGTGCCATTAAAACTTCCTTTAAAAACTGTTTTATCGCCTATTGGGCAGAGTTTAAACTTTTCCCTTGATCCAATTTTCTACACTGGCTAATGCTTTCGGCAAACTGCTAGCATCGGTACCGCCAGCCATTGCCATGTCCGGTTTGCCGCCGCCTTTGCCGCCAACCTGGCCAGCTACAAAGTTTACTAGCTCGCCAGCCTTGATTTTGCTGGTGAGATCAGGGGTAATGCCTGCAGCCAAACTCACTTTGCCATCATTGACACTGGCCAGCACAATCGCTGCAGTTTTGAGTTTGTCTTTTAATTTATCCATAGTCTCGCGTAGCGTATTGGCATCGGCACCATCCAGTGTTGCTGCCAATACTTTAATGCCGGCAATTTCAACTGCCTGTGTCGCGAGATCGTCCCCTTGGGAAGAAGCCAGTTTGGATTTCAAACGTGCCAGTTCTTTTTCCAGTGATTTTGCATATTCAGCTAATTGGCCAACTTTAGCAGCAACTTCAGCTGCAGGTGCTTTAAGTTCGCTGGATAACTGTGAAATCAGGTTTTGTTGTGCGTTGATCAGTTTAATCGCACCTTCGCCAGTGGTCGCTTCAACACGGCGAACGCCGGCAGCAACACCACCTTCGGA
>JALRGX010000067.1 GCA_023259635.1 Methylotenera sp.
TTCATCTTACGCGCACAGGTAGAGCCATAAAAGTAATTACCTATCTTACTAAAAACATTACTTTTGATAACTCTACCGCATCGCGCACATTTCATGATTTGTCAGCCACCAAAACCGTTACCGTAGCGCTGGTATTGTTAAACTCGTTTTTAAATGACTTTGGATAAGTGCAATTAAACCCATCAAGATAAAATTTACCTTCTGCGCCTTCCGGCAATATAGCCACCAGCCTGCCACCACGTTTCAGTAGTGGCACTGCATGTTCAATATGTGCCTTCCACTGGCCGCGGTCAAAAGGCGGGTTCATGATGATTTTGTCTATAGTCTCGTTCGATTGCTTTTCAGACCACTTTATAAAATCATCGTTGTGTGTAATGTGGCCTTTGCTTTCCAAAATTGCACATCGAAGTGTTGATACTTCAACGCATATCAACGGTGCGCCTTTTGGAACCAAATCGGCAATATTGCCAATGCCCGCGCTGGGCTCAAGCACTATGTCTCGAGGTTTAATATCAGCAGCATCAACTGCGTATCGCGCAACATTTTCAGGTGTTGGGTAATACTGGTGCGATTTGTCATCTGGGATAACGCCGCTTGCTACGATTTGATGAATGATTGGCATTGGGTCATAATCAAATCGCCACAATTTATCAACTTCCACCCCGCCTATTGATTCAAGTATCGCCCTTGTTTCGGCTGAAATGTGTTTGTCGTTATATTCAAACATCAGCGAGTTAGGCACATATTCATAACGGTATGGGTCACGCCAATTGCCTTCCTGCTTAATCGCTCTTTTGCCCTGCTTCATTTCTGCTAAAACTTCAATCACTTTGAATGGCAACGGGCGCTGCATTAATACAACATCCTTTGGCTTGCGCTTAGGTTTAGTGCGGAACTCCGGCGGTATTGCGCTCGGGTACAGGCTTGCAAGCACGCTGTTCAGCTTCCAAGCCATGTCTGGGTGCACTTCAATATGTACTGTGCCTTTTTTGTACAAGCGGATTTTGAAAGCGCTGCCATCTACTTGCACCCACTCGCCATAGTTACCTATCAAAGCCTTCCCAAGCATTTCGCTTGCCCGATAACCCGGTTCATCCCTGCCCATGAATTTTGCAATCACGCCCCGCAAATCATTCACAAATCCCCATCTTTTGTATTCCATTCCGCTCCACGACGTCA